>VFZP01000239.1 GCA_016871115.1 Acidobacteriota bacterium | reverse complement strand
CCGCGATCACAGCTACGGCAGACATGGAAAATGGCCCTGCACGCGGGATTGTTGCATTGCTTCTGACGGAGTGCTTGGTCAACGCGGGAAGAAGAGGGCCTCGCCAATCAGGGATTATGCCACCGGTACGCGGAAAACCCAAACTGATGACCGGACCGATGACTGGCGCCTTCGGCGCCGATGATGTCGTCGTCTCCGGCGCAATGATCAGAAAACCACGTTTTCAGATGATCGCCGACACACGGGCGGACACAAAACGGCTTATACGGCCGACTTCACGCCCGCCGGTGCCCTGCAGAACTTCAGCATCAATTCCACCGCCTTGCTGGACAAGACACTGGTCTCCACTTTGCAAAGCACAGCGGAGAGCGTGATGGGAACGGTTGAAACTCTGCGTACTCCAGCGTCTGCGCCGGACACGCTCGCCGCCCTAGAAAAACAACGCAAAATACTCCAGGAGCGCAAACTGATCGTGGAAATGGAACGCGCCCTGGAACAACTCTTGCGCCCGGCGGGACAGCAGTAAAAGGACATCGACATGCGACTTCACGAATACACCATCGCCACTCTTATTACCTCAAGCCTGCTGAGCGCCGAACGGCCGGACGTCAAGCGCTTGGCCGCGTCCGAGACCCCCCACATCCAGATCCACGCCGAGGCGGTTGCGGCCGCGGTTTGGAACCGGCGCGATATTCCAGTTTGTTGGGAGAACCCCCCTACGGCAAACAAGGCTGCCCGTGATCTGGTTCGGCAGTCGGTGGCCGAAACCTGGCAGGCCGCCTCAAAACTGACCTTCAAGGGATGGTACGCCTGCGCTGAAGAGAACGCTGGCATTCAGATTCGAATTGCTGACAAGAGCGAAATCGGACCGCATAACAAGGGCCTGGGCAGAGACCTCAACGCCAAGCCCAACGGGATGGTGCTCAACTTCACTTTTCAGAACTGGGGTACCGACTGCAAGCAGAAAGTAGAATTCTGCATCAAGACGATTGCGGTACATGAGTTCGGCCATGCCATTGGCTTGGCACATGAGCAGAACCGCTTCGATGCAACAGGGGAATGGCAGAAGCTCGCCCAGGGGCCGAATGGCGACCTGCCCTTGACACCCTATGACCCCGACTCAGTGATGAACTATTGCAATGAGAAGTACAACAATGACGGCGCGCTGAGCGCGTTGGACAAGAAAGCAGTGGCTGAACTGTATGGCTCTCCGAATTGACCCCTGGCGGATCGTGCTTCCGCTGCTGGCCTCAGCGTTCGCGGTTGTGGCACAATCCAAGCCCTGTTCGGCTTCGCTCCAGCAGTCGCTTGTCTACATCGAATCCGCCGTCGAAGATGGCGAATCGGGAGCCATCACCCGGCACCGCGGCACGGGGTTCCTGGTGCGCCGCACGGGATACTTCCTTACCAATGCCCACGTGGCGCCGAGGCGTTTGGGCGCCACCGTGAAGATCCACGGCATCCTGGGCGCAAAACAGGGAGTGTCGTACACCGTGTCGGAGGTGACGCGCGACGAGGATCACGACCTGTTGCTGCTGAAGTTCGACATTCAGCTTCCCGATCTGCGGCCGTTGCGGTTGAGCGAGGGCGCCGTGGCGGTGACAACCGAGATCTGCTCGGCCGGCTTCAACATGGTGAGTCCGGAAGCGGCCTTTGTGCAGGGGACCATAGCGAGCCTGGGCGGCGGAACGGCCAATCACCGCTGGACAGTGAGGATGCCCTCCGTGCCAGGTGACAGCGGAGCTCCCGTCCTGGGCCCCAACGGCGAAGTGTCGCCATCAAGGTGGAAGGCGTTCAGAACGGCAATGGACTCAACTATGTGATTCCGGCCCAGTACGCTCTTCCTCTGGACCAATATGCCGGCCCCAGAACCTACCAAAGCATGGCCGAATGGGGGGGCATCTTCACGTGCCCCGCTGGCGGAACCAGCGAGTCTGACGCCAACAGTGCCGATGTCCGATTTGTGTTGCCCACGGGTGCGAAGAATGTGCAGTGGCAACCGGCAACTCAGTTCGAATCCGGGCACCGGGAGTGGAACCAGGAACTCTTGTGCGCGGTGGGGCGCGACTGCGCATGGTCGCGTTTCACCGATCCCGTTGACCAAGTGCGATCCGACGGATTTCGAGTTGTCGGGGCCACCCTGCGATGCTGGTCTCACAACCAACACCGACTGGGACGAGTCTACGCCCAGTTCGATCTGGAGAGTTGAAGGGAACCCGGCTTTCCATTTGCCTGTTTTCCTTGCCTTGGCGCCGTTTTCCTTTGCCTTGACAACGTCACATTGGTTGGATATCCTCGGTGGTCTTTTAGGCGGACAACAACTGATCCGCTCACAAGTTCAGCAACGGGAGCGGTTGACCTATGTGGCTTCGAATTGGCTTTCTCGCGATCGCCCTTCAGTCTTTCCTGGCCGTGTACTCGCAAACCAGTACCGGCTCGATGTCCGGCACGCTCGTCGACTCGAGCGGCCAAGTGCTCGTCGGTTCGCAAGTGACACTGACCAGCGAGCGCACGGGTGAGACGCGCTCGGCTGCAACCAGCGACGTAGGAGACTTCGTGTTCTCCGCGCTCGTGCCCGGCCCCTACACTCTGAAGATTCAGGCCGGGGGCTTCCGTCCGGTGGAGCGCACCAACATCAACGTGTCGCCGTCGGCGCGTTTGGCGCTAGGCACGATTCAACTCGAGATCGGCGCGGTCACCGAGTCGATTTCCGTGCAGGCGCAAGGTGCGACGGTCCAGACCGGTAACTCCGAGAATGGCGCGATTCTCGATAGCAGGCAGCTACAGATGGTGTCGATCCGCGGCCGCGATCCGATCTCGCTACTGCGCATCCTGCCCGGCGTGACGCAAGGCTTCGACAACGAGTTTGCCGGTGGATTCTTCGGCACCAACGTGCCCAACATGCAGGGCCTCAATACCAACACCACCACGATCATGTCTGACGGCGTGAACGGCGGCGACGGCGGAGCGGGCGGTGTCTTCAGCGCTTCGGTCAATATCGACGCGGTGCAGGAGGTGAAGGTCCAGTTGGGCAACTACACCGCCGAGTATGGCCGCGCGGGCGGCGCGTTGATCAACATCATCACCAAGGGCGGTACGCGCGAGTTCCACGGCAGCGGCTACTGGTTCAAGCGCCACGAGATGTTCAACGCCAACGCCTTCTTCCGCAATCGCGATGGAATCGCCAAACAGATTTACCGGTTTGAAACCCTGGGCGGAACCATCGGCGGCCCGGCGAAGCTGAAGATCCCCAAGATCAATCCCGGCGGTGACAAGCTCTTCTTCTTCTACTCCTACGACAACACCCGCATCCGCGAACCTGTCGCGATAGAGCGTTGGACCTTCCCCACGCTGCTGGAACGTCGGGGCAATTTCTCCCAGAGCAACGATCTCAACAACCGCCTGATTCCCGTCCGCGATCCGCTGGCCAACGCACCGTACCCCGGCAACATCATTCCTGCCAGCCAAGCCAATCCGAATGGCGTCGCGATGATGAACATCTTCCCGGCACCGAACTTCAACGGCCAGGGCTTCAACTTTCTCTACCAGGAAGGCAGCCTGGGCCGTCCGCGCAACCAGCATCTGTTCCGCATTGACCTCCAGCCCACCAGCAAGGACAGCATCGGGTTCCGCGGCTCGGCCTGGTATGCCGACACGGTGGGGCACCACGTCGCCGGCGGTTCGTCGCCCTGGGGCCTTGTGCGGCATCACTACACGTTCACCTCCCGCCAGATCAATGCGAACTACACGCGCATTATCACGCCGAACCTGGTGAATGAAATGTTCGCGGGCTTCTTCATCAGCACCGAAGACGGCCGGCTGCCGAACGACGAGGAACTCCGCGGCATTCAGCGGCAGAACCGCGGACTCGCCGGCCTCGGACAGTTTGTGCCTCAGTACAATCCGCTCAACATCATTCCGCGCGCCACCTTTGGCGGCGTGCCCGGCACGTTCGCCATCGCGGCCATCAACTACGACGGACGCCTGCCGCTGTGGGGGGCCGATTCCAATCTCACCACCACCAACAACCTGACGTACACGCGGGGCGCGCACACGTTCAAGTTCGGTGGTTATCGCGAGAGCAGCCGCTTTGGCCAGGCCCGCTCGGGCACCTTCGGCGGCCAGTTCGACTTCGGTCAGGATGTGAATGACCCATTGAACACCGGCTACGCATTCGCCAACGCCTTCACCGGTCACTTCCGCCAATACACCGAATCGCTGGGCCGCCCGGCGCAGTTTGCCCGCCGCAACATCTGGGCCTTCTTTGCGCAGGATACCTGGAAGGTTAAGAAGGGCCTCACGGTCGACATCGGCGTGCGGGCCTATTGGGCGCCCTGGGCGCTGCAGTCCAACGGCGAAGGATCGGCGTTTTCCATCGAGCTTTATGACGCCTCCCGCAGGCCGACGCTGTTCCGGCCCATCGCCACGCCCCAGGGCCGCCGTGCGGTTAATCCTCTCAACGGCCAGATCTTCCCGCAGACCTTTATCGGCGCGATCGTGCCGGGCACGGGCGACTCGTGCACCATCATCACCACCACCGAGCCGTGCAAGCTGAACGGCGTGGTGGTGCAGAGCGACAAGTCCTATATCCCCGGCTACGGCGGCTTCCGCGATCTGCTGCCGCTGCAATGGGATCCGCGGCTGGGCATTGCCTGGGATCCTTTCGGCAAAGGCAAGACGGCTATCCGTACTTCAATCGGCACCTTCCATCAGGCGAGCACGGGCGGCAACGCGGCCTTTGACGGCGGCCCGGCCTACCGGTTCGACAGGATCATTTTATTTACGGATATGAACCAGTTTCTGAGTGCCGGCTCGCTGACCAATCCCCCGAATGTCGGTGGACCGTACCGCAAGCAGAAAGCGCCGCTCGTCTACCAATACCTGTTCGGCGTCCAACACGAGGTACTCAAGGGCACGGTGCTCGATGTCTCCTACGTCGGCAACAGCACGCGGCACATCGCCCAGAACTGGAACTTCAACTACATCCCCTACGGCACGCGTTTCCAGCCGCAGAATGCGGATCCGGCCAATCCGGCACAGCCCCTGCCCGACGTGTTTCTCCGCCCGAATCTCGGCTACGGCGACATGCTGCAGAGCGGGCCGGCGACGTCGGCGCGGTATGACTCGCTCCAGGTGCAGTTGAACCGGCGCTTCATCGGCGGCGTGGAGGTGTCGTCGAGTTACACCTACGCCAAGTCGATTCTGAACGGCTGGGCACAGCAGTTGAATGCCCGCCTCCGGCGCACGCTGCTGCCCAACGACCAGACCCATGTGCTGAACATGAGCTTCGTGGTGGACGTTCCGAAGATGAGCCGGATCGTACCCGGGCGCTTCACCAGGATTGCCCTGGACAACTGGCAGCTTTCCTCCATCACCACCTTCGCCAGCGGCTTCCCGCAGAACGTCGGGTTGCAAACCGTCGACAACTTTGACTTCGCCGGCGGCGGGGAAGGCAACGGCGTTGTGCAGACCGGCAGGGCCGTGCTGCCCCGCGGCGAACGCAATTCCTTCCGGATGTTCAACACCTCGGTGTTCAAACGGCCTTCCGGACGCGGCGACCTGGGCACGGACTTCTCCAACGTGAAATTCCGCGGTCCGGGCTTCAACAACTTCGACGTTTCGCTCTTCAAGAACTTCCCCGTGTTCTCTGAAAAGCGCACGATCCAGTTTCGCTGGGAGTTCTACAATCTGTTCAACCACACGCAGTTCTCTGGCGTGAATAACACGGCGCGCTTCGATACGGCGGGCAACCAGGTGAATGCGCAGTTCGGCTGGGCGACGGCGGCGCGCAACGAACGCCGGATGCAGGCCTCGCTGCGGTTCAATTTCTAGTAGACTACCGCCAGGGGCTTTGCGCCCCGCTCTCTGGGGAGGTGTGCGCCGATGTTTCGCCTGGATGCTGATTGTGCCGTGGAGTTTTGTGACGGCCTGCGCCGCCGTGACTTTCTGCATGCCGGCACGCTGCCGCTGCTTGGCCTTGGCCTGCAGGAGATGTTCGGACTCAGGGCGCTCGGCGCGGTGGACAACTCGAAGTCCGACATGAACTGCATCTTCCTGATGCTGGTGGGCGGGCCGTCGCAGCTTGACACCTGGGACATGAAGCCCAACGCGCCCGTGGAAATCCGCGGGCCGTACAAGCCGGTCAAGACCAATGTCGCGGGCATCGAGATCAGCGAAAACTTCCCGCGCATGGCCAAACACGCCGACAAGTACGCGATCATCCGGAGCTGCTATCACAGCGCCGCCGCCGTACACGACACCGGCCACCAGATGATGCAGACCGGGCGTCTGTTTCAGGGCGGCGTGGAGCATCCGCACATGGGCTGTGTGCTGGGCAAACTCAAGGGCCCGAAGGGCGACGTGCCGCCCCACGTGCTGCTGCCGCGCCCCATCGGCAACACCGGCGGTAACATGCCGCACGGCCAGAACGCGGGCTTCCTCGGCAAGATGTACGACCCGTTTGTGCTGAACTCGGATCCGTCAGACCCGAACTTCCGCGTGCCCGACATGCTGCCGCCGGACTACCTGCCGCCGCTGCGGGTGGACCGCCGCAAGAACTGGCGCGAGCTGGTGGACAAGTCCGTCAGCAAGTTTGAGACGTCGCAGGATGCCCGGCTTCTTGACGCCACGTTCCAGCAAGCCTACACGCTGATGTCGTCCGCCAAGGCGCGCGAAGCGTTCGAGCTGCACCGCGAGCCCGAGACCGTGCGCGAGAAGTACGGCAACAACCGCTTCGGGCAAAGCTGCCTGTTGGCGCGCCGCATGATCGAAGCCGGCGTACGCTTTGTCACAATCAATATGTTTGAGACGGTGTTCGACGAGATCACCTGGGACATTCACGGCTCCAAACCGTTCAGCCCCATCTCCTGCTATCGCGACCTGGTGGGGCCGATGTTCGACATGGCGTACTCATCGCTCCTGGAAGATCTCGGCCAGCGTGGCCTGCTGAAGAACACGCTCGTCGTCGCCACCGGTGAGTTCGGCCGCACGCCCAAGGTGAACCCGGCGGGCGGACGGGACCATTGGCCGCAGTGCTGGAGCATGCTCGCCGCCGGCGGCCCATGGAAAGGCGGCCAGGTGATTGGCGCGTCCGACGACATCGGCGCCTATCCGAAGGACACGCCCGTTACGCCCGCGATGGTGGCCGCCACCGTGTACCGCGCCCTGGGGATCGATCTGGAAACCGAACTGCCCGGCGCGCAGGGCCGGCCGATTCCGCTGGTGGATCGTGGCGTGGAGCCCGTGCGCCAGCTTTGGGCGTAAGCAGCCGATAGATTGCAGATCTTGTTTTAAAGCGCACAGGTCGAGGAAGTCTACAGCGAGCTTCGCAAGATCGCGGCCGTCCACCTCAGTCGCTCGGTGCGCAAGCCCAGCCTGCAGCCCACGCAACTGGTGCATGAAGCCTGGCTGCGCCTCGCCGGGCGCGGGTGGAATAGCCGTACGCACTTCTTGGCGCTGGCGTCGCGCACCATGCGCACGCTGCTGATTGACGCCATCCGCGGGCGCCTAGCGCAGAAGCGCGGCGCCGGCAGTGAAGCGCTGCCGCTCAACAGCCATGTGGAGTTCGGCGGCCCGGCGCTGTCGATGCCTGTCGATCAGACCATTGAAGTGGATCGCGCGCTTGAGGACCTCGCGCTCAAAGAAGAACGCAAGGCCCGCGTGGTGGAGATGCGCTTTTTCGGCGGGCTGGAATTGCAGGAGATCGCCGAGGTGCTGGAGATTTCGCTCGCCACCGTGAAGCGCGATTGGGAATTCTCGCGCACGTGGCTGTATGCGCGGCTCGGGTCCGCTCCGCCGCCGTCTCAGCCGAACTGAACTTGCCGGGCGATCGCACGTTCTGTGCATTCGATCGTATTCTCGTGATACGATCTTCAGCCGTATGCGCCGAATCCACGTCTTCCTTTTAGCCCTGCCGCTGTTAGCCCAGCCGGACCCGTCCAGCGACCCTGCCATCGTCGACCCCGCCGCCAAGGCCGAACAGATTTTCTCCGGCGGCATCCTCACCGAAGGTGTAACATCCGCACCCGACGGCACGATCTACTTCAGCGACATCACCTTCACGTTTCAATCGAAGATGCGCGCCGGCGACATTTGGCGTTTCGACCCGCGCACGCGCGACTTGCGCATCTTCCGCTCGCCCAGCGGCATGTCGAACGGCTTGAAGTTCGACGCGCAGGGCCGGCTCCTTGCCGCCGAAGGCGCCGATCATGGCGGCCGCCGCCTCACACGCACCGACATGAAGACGGGCAAGGCCGAGATCGTGGCCGCGTTCTTCGAAGGCCGGCAGCTCAACTCGCCCAATGACATCACCATCGACAACCGCGGCCGCATCTACTTCAGCGACCCGCGCTACCTGGGCCACGAGGCGATCGACCAGCCCGTGCAAGCCGTCTACCGCGTAGACACGGACGGCTCCATCCACCGCGTCATCACCGATGCCGGCAAGCCGAACGGCGTGTGTATCTCGCCCGACCAGCGGACGCTCTACGTGGTATCCAACGACAACGGCATGACCGGCATGGGCCGCCTGCCCGACACCGCGCTGGTGTTGCGCGGCCGCATGGCGCTGCTGGCCTATGATCTTGCCACCGACGGCACGGCCAAGTTCCGCCGCGTGCTGGCAGACTACGCGCCTGAGGACGGTCCGGATGGCCTGGTGGCCGACGTGGATGGCAACCTATATATAGCCGTTCGCCGGATCAGCCGCCCGGGGATCGTCGTGTACAGCCCCGAGGGCAAGGAACGCGCCTACATTCGCACCCCGAACCTGCCCACCAACGTCGGCTTCGGGCGCGGCGCCGAGTCGTCGATGCTGTACTTCACCGAGGGCGGCAGCGTGCACCGGATCCGCGTAAAGAAAGAGGGCTTCCAGTTGCAGTAGGGGCGGAAGTGGACCTGGGATGTGTCAAAATGTGGACAGTGCTCTATCCGATTTGGTACAGGATAGAGGGGGCTATCTGTACCATTTGAGCCATGCCCTCAAGTTGGTAGATCTTTCTTTTTGAAGAATTTGAAGGTCTCTTGGAACATTTGGCGCTCCACGTGCATCTGTAATTACGAGATGAACAAGAAACAAGCCGCTATCGTTGAAAAAACCCTCCGCACGAAGCGTGAAGAGTTGATCGCGGCCCTCCGCCAGATCGACGACATCCGCATTGAGCAGGTGTCGGAGGAATTCGACCAGATCCAGAATAAAGTGAACCGGGAGCTCGCCGTCAGCGACATCAACCGTAACTCGCGTCTTTTGCGCGACATCGACGGTGCCATCGCGCGGCTGCGCGAAGGTGGCTACGGCATTTGCCGGCACTGCGAGGAAGAGATCAGCCCCAAAAGGCTGGCCGCAATCCCGTGGGCCGTACTGTGCATCGGTTGCCAGGAGGTTGCCGATCAAAACGGCGGCTTCGATGACGAGAACGGGCCACTCCCCGACAGTGAGCCGTCTGAAGAGATGCTTGCAAGCGCCGCATAAGTCTTTCCCCCTGGGCAAAATAGCCCCTGGCCTCCCACTTGTGCGGGAGCCCAGGGGCTTTCTCTTTCCGTCGCCGCCCGGTATTAAAATTGGCTCTGGTGCAAATCGGCAGGCTGGACGAGGATAGAGGAATGGCCCGTCTTGCTCCGGTCGAGGAGTTGTTCGGCGGCCGCCACTTCGATGCCGAGATCGTGGTGTTGTGCGTCCGCTGGTATTTAAGCTTCAAGTTGAGCTATCGGGATTTGGTCAGCATGATGAGCGAACGTGGCATCACACTGGCGCACACGACGATTCTGCGCTGGGTGCGGCATTACACGC
>VFZP01000238.1 GCA_016871115.1 Acidobacteriota bacterium | reverse complement strand
CAAGGTAACGCTGGACGCGTACGCGGCCTCCCATCGGGCGGTAGCTGATCTGAAGAAAACCGGTGAGTTGCCGGAGCAACTGGTAGTCCGCAGCAGCAAGTACTTGAACAACTTGATCGAGCAGGATCATCGCAGGATCAAGCAGCGGTTGCGGCCGATGCTGGGACTCAAGAGCTTTGAATCGGCGACCATTGTGATCAGCGGTATCGAACTGGCGGAGAAGATCAAGAAGGGGCAATTTAAATTTGGCAAACTGGGCGGGGCAGGGGCCACGATGCCGGAGATCTGGCGGGCCGCGTTGGCTGCGTGATCGGAGTCGGGTTCGATCGAGACGGCCGTTACCGAATTTGGTTTGACTCAGAAATTGCACCAGAGCCGGGCCATGGCTGGTGTGACGGCGCACAGCAGCGGTAGCAAAGCAGCGGAAAGCCTAAAGCAAATTCTGTTCATCGCAAACTCCCGGCCAGTGTGTAGAGTTCCATGAAATGGCAAGCGTGGACGCAGGAGTACAAAGCCTCTCACAAAAGTCGAAGGCGCGCGACCCCTTGGCTACTATGCTTGGCAGAATCCGGGCCCCCTTAGTTGCGATCCGGTATGCTCGTCGCATGCCCACGGACGAGGATGCGATCATCGGATTGCTGCGCGCGTGGAACGAAGGCGATGCCGCTGCCTTCGATAAGCTCGCCCCCTTCGGCTACGCGGAACTCCGCAAGCTCGCCGAGTCCAACATGCTCGGCGAACGTCCGGGTCACACGCTGCAGCCCACCGCACTCGTCACGAAGTGTATCTTCGAATGGTCAAGCAGCGTCTGCCGAGGTTCGAGAACCGCGCACATTTCTACGGATTGTCCGCTCAGCTCATGCGGCAGGTTCTCGTCGATAGCGCACGTTTTCGAGCGCACAGCAACGCTTCGCGTTTTGTTCCGGGCCACGCCTGGTGAGGGCCTCCGGCCGCTGCTCTCTCACATCCGAATACTCGCTCGGCCGGTGGGCGTAGCTGCTCCCCGCGCTCAGTCTTCGACCCGCAACTCCACCACCGTCGCGCCCGCGCCGCCCTCTTGCGGCGTGGCGGCGTAGAACTTCGACACATGGGGGTGCGTCGACAGCAACTCGCTCACCGCGCGCTTCAACACGCCCATGCCGTGGCCATGCGCCACGCGCACGCGCAGCACGCCGCCCAGCGCCGCCGAGTCAAGAAACTTGTCAAGCTCCGCCACCGCTTCTTCCGCGCGCCGGCCAATCAGGTTCAACTCGGCAAACGACGAGAGCGGCGCAGCCTCGCGCGGCGCGGTGTTCACCGTCACGCCCTTCGGCAGTTGCCCGTACGATTTCCCGCTGCCACCGCCCGCCGCCGGCGCATCGGGCAGCACTTCCAGCACATCCTCGCGCGACACCTGGAGCTTCAAGAACCCCGCTTCCACTTCGATGATGCCGCCATTCAGCAGCCGCCGCACCCGCGCCGGCGTACCCACGCCGCGCAGCCGCACGCGCGCCCCCTCGGCCACCGGAATCGCCGCCGGAGTCGCATCGCCGCGCACGGCCTTCAGCGTGACATCGCGTTCTTCGCGCATCTCGCGCGCGGCCTGCGCCACCTTGCGCTGCGAGTGCTCCACAAACTTGCGCTGGTCCGATGTATTCGACAGCCGTTCAATCGTCTCCCGCGCGCGTGCCTGGAACTCTTCCAGCATCTTCTCGCTCTGCTGCTCCAGCTCGCGCATCTTAGCCGCCTCGCGCTTGGCCGCCGCCTCGCGGGTCTGCCGCTGCTCGGTCTCCATCGCCTGCTTCAACGCGCTCAACTCGGACTCGCGCACCGCCGCTGCTTCCAGCTTTTCTTCAAGCAGCTTCAGGAGAATCGACAGTTTCCGCTGCTCGTCGGTGAGCATCGCGCGCGCCTGCGCAATCAACTCCACCGGCAGCCCCAGCCGCTGCGCAATATCGAGCCCCGCCGACGCGCCCGGCAGTCCTGTGCGCAGTTGATACGTCGGCGCCAGCGTCTCCTCGTCGAAGCTCATGGCGGCGTTCAACACGTCGGGCGCCGACGCGCCGTAAATCTTCGGAGCCACCAGATGCGTCGAAGCCAGCGTAAACGCGCCGGAGTTGCGCACGCGATCGAGCGCGGCCACCGCCAGCGCGCCGCCTTCGTCCGGGTCCGTGGCGCGCCCCAGTTCATCGATCAACACCAGCGAGCCCGACTCCACCGCTCCCAGAATCTCGCGCACGCGCACCATGTGCGCCGAGAACGTCGACAAGCTTTGTTCGAGCGATTGATGATCGCCGATGTCGGCCAGCACCTGATCGAACAGCGGCAGTTCGGCATCGTCCGCCGGCACCGGCAACCCAGCCTGCGCCATCAGCACCAGCACGCCGATCGTTTTCAACGCCACCGTCTTGCCGCCCGTGTTCGGCCCGCTGATCAGCAGCGTGCGCTGCGGCCCGTCCAGCGTGAGCGTCAACGGCACCACGCTCTTGCGCTGCCGCTTCAATACGTCCACCAGCAGCGGGTGTCGCGCGTGGCGCACGTTCAGCCGCGGGTTCTCATCGCCGCTCAACCGGGGAATCGTGCACGCGAACGCCAGCGCAAAATGCGCCTTCGCAAACAGCAGATCGAGTTCGGCCAGTACCTCCACCGCCGCGCGAATATCGCTGATCACCGCGCGCAGCCGCCGCGCGATGTCATCCAGAATCCGGTGCACCTCGCGCATCTCTTCCTCGCGCAGCCGCACCAGATCGTTATTCATCTCCACCGTCTCCATGGGCTCAATGAACAACGTCTGGCCCGTGCCGCTGGCCGCATGGATAATGCCATCCACCTTGCGCTTCTGCCCTGCCACCACGGGCAGCACAAAGCGATCGTTGCGCAGCGCGATGAAGTCCTCCTGCAGCACGCCATCGTCGTGATGCTTCTTCAGATACCGTTCCAGCGATTCCTGAATCTGCCCGCGCTGCCGTTCGATATCGCGGCGAATGCGGTGCAGCGCGACGGACGCCCGGTCCGACACCGTACCGTCCGCTTCGATCTTCGTGTTGATGTCGTTCACCAGCGGGCGGAAGTCGGCCAGGCGCGCGGCGCGCAGCGCAAGGCGCGGATACTTCACGGGCGAAGTACTCAGCGCGTTGCGCACGCCACAGGCGTGGTCCAGCACCGCGGTCACTTCGCGGATCTCCGAGCCGTCTAGTACCGTGCCCTCGAGGCGCAGCTTCGCCGCGTGCTGACTCACATCGGGCAGCCCCTTGAAGCTCACGCGCGAAGCCAGCCCGCCGCGTTGCGCGCCCGTCGGCGGCTGTTGGTTCGCCTCCCTTTGATACGCAAGCGCCTCGGCGGCATCGGCCAGCAACTCCGTCAGAACCTCGCGATCGTTGCCCGGCTGCACATCTTCGAGATGCCGCAACCCTGCCGGGCCGGACACGTATCGCGCGACGATCGCCTTGACCGCGTCGAACTCCAGCAACTCCGTCGAGAACATCACCCCTACTGCTCCCGGCGCTTGCCCGCCGGCGTGTAGCGTTCAAACGTTCGCTCAATCACCGGCAGCGTGCCTTCGGTGAGTTTCAGATTCGCCAGATCCTTGCGCTTGATCCATTCGGCTTTGCTCGAGTCGTCTCCGGCGCGCAGTTCCCCGCCCGTCACTTTGCACATGTAGTCCACCAGCACATAGTGATACTCGGGCTTGCCGGTCTTGTCGCGCATGATGCGCTCGAAGATCTCCACCACGGCGACGGGAGCGATGTCGAGTCCGGTCTCTTCTTTCACCTCGCGCACCACGGCATCTTTCAACTGCTCGCCGATCTCCAGCACGCCGCCGGGTAAAGACCAGTAGCCTTTCAGCGGCGCCTTGCCGCGCTCCACCAGCAGAATCGAATCCTTGCGCAGAATGAGCGCGCCCACGCCCAGCAGCGGGCGCTCCGGATAACGGCGGGACGAACGCGCCGCGGGCTTAATACTGCACCGCCCCTTTAACGTCGAGCCGGACGCGATACACGCTCGATAGCGCCGTGATGAACAGCGTCTGATAGTCGGGCTCGCCGAACGCGAGATTCCGCGGCGTTTCGCTAATTTCAATCGTGTGCACAAGTTTTCCTTCGGGCGAGTAGATGGCCACGCCCGTGGCCGCGATGTAGAGGTTGCCCTTTTCATCCGCGCGAATCCCGTCGGGCGCGCCCGCAATTCCGCTGATCAGCTTGCGCTCACGCGTGGCCGCGCCTTTGTTGTCGAGATCGTAGGCATACACGGCGCGTTCATCCGAGTTGGTTACGTAAAGGATCTTGCCGTTCGGCGATAGCGCCACGCCGTTCGGCCGCCCCTTGGGCTTCGCCACGATCTCCAGCGGCCCCTTCGGCGGCAGATGATAGATGCCGTAGAAATCCAGTTCGCGCGCCGCCGTCTGGTTGCCAAACGCCGGGTCAGTGAAGTAACTGTGCCCGTCCTTGCGCACCACAATGTCGTTCGGCGCGTTCAGCCGCTTGCCTTCCCACTTGTCGGCGAGCAATTCCACGACGCCCTTCTTGTCGATGCGAACCACACGCCGCCCGCGCGTCTCGCACGTATAAAGGTTGCCCTTGGCGTCATAGGCATTGCCGCTCGCGCCCGCCGTATTCTCGCGCGCCACGCCAGGCTTCTGTCCCGGCACCCACCTCTGAATCTGGTTCGCCGGCACATCGCTCCAAATGAGATAGCCATCCGGCGACCACGCCGGCCCCTCGGTATACACATAGCCCGCGGCGAGTTTTTCCACGCGGATCTCATCCCACTTCTGCGCGAACGATCCGCTGGCACACGCCAGCCCAAGCACAACAGCACGTCGGAGCATCTGTCACTAGTTTAGAATCGGAATGATTCGCTTATGTTGCGCCGCGACTTTCTCCTTGCGCCCACAGCCTCTCTGGCCTTCGCCAAAGACCCGGCCTCGAACGATGCCTGGCGCAAGCAGCGGCTTGACCGTCTCACGGCCGACGATGGCTGGCTGACGCTGGTCGGCTTGCATTGGCTGGAAGAAGGCGACAACACGCTGGCCTCGGCCCCCGGCTATACATTCGCGCGTAAAGGCATGACCGTGACCGCCAACGGACGAGCGCTCAAGCCCGACGACGACAAAATCATCGTCGGCACGCACACCTACTTTGTGATCGTCCGCGGTGACCGCATCGCGATTCGCGAGAAAGACACCGCCGCCAAAACGCGCCGCGAATTTCACGGGCTCGAATACTTCCCCTACCGCCCCGAGTGGCGCTTCGAGGCCAAGTGGCGGCCGTATGCGAAGCCCATCAGGCGGCGAATCGCCAACGTGGCAGGCACCGTCGACGAGTTTGACGCCCCCGGCCGCGCCGAGTTCATCGCGCAAGGCCGCAAGTGGACGCTCGAACCGGTGATCGAAGAAGACCATCTCTTCTACATCTTTAAGGATCAGACGGCGGGCAAGTCCACGTATCCCGCGGGCCGCTTCATAGAACTGCCGGTGCCACAGAACGGCACAGCCATCGTTGATTTCAATAGCGCCTACAATCCGCCCTGCGCCTTCACGCCGTACGCCACGTGCCCGCTGCCGCAGAAGCATAACCATCTGGCGCTCGCGATCGAAGCCGGCGAGAAGAACTATCACGCCGAGTAGCGCCGCGGCTTGCTACGCTGAGCAAAGTTTATGCATGCTTCCCAAGCTGCTATCGGTTTTGTTGGCCTCGGCGGCCGCGTTCAGTCAAGTGCGCGACCCGCGCCACATCGCGACCGGTTCGGTGATTCCCGATGAGTTCTACGCCGACCAGCCCTACATCGTCAAAACCAACGACGGCGCCTGGCTGTGCGTGATCACCACCGGCCCAGGCCAGGAGGGCGCAGGCGGCCAACACTTGGTGAGCCTCCGCAGCATGGATCACGGCAAGACGTGGGAGAAGGCGGTGGACATCGAACCGAACGGCGGACCAGAAGCCTCCTACGCGGTGATGCTCAAGGCCGACTCTGGACGCGTGTATGTGTTCTACAACCACAACACGGACAATATTCGCCAGGTGATTGCCGATAAGCCGGCGTACAAAGACGGCTTCAACCGGCGCGCGGATAGTCTCGGCCACTTCCTTTTCAAATACACCGACGACCACGGCCGCACGTGGTCAAAACAGCGCTACGAGATCCCGCAGCGCGACTTTGCGATTGACCGGCAGAATCCTTACGCAGGCAAGCTCAAATTCTTCTGGGCCGTTGGCAAGGCGTTCACGTACAAAGGCGCCGGCTACGTGCCGCTGCACAAGGTGGGCGGCTTCGGCGACGGCTTCTTCACCTCCAGCGAAGGCGTGCTGCTGCGCAGCGTCAACATTCTCACCGAGTCCGACGCGAGCAAGATCACCTGGGAGACGCTGCCCGGCGGCGATCTCGGGATTCGCACTCCGGCGGGCGGCGGACCCATCGCCGAAGAGCACTCTTTCTCCGTGATGAACGACGGTTCGATCTTTTGCGTGTTCCGTACCATCGATGGGCATGCCGCGCACACCTACAGCCGCGACGGCGGGCGCACTTGGGAGCCGTCGCAGTGCATGCGCTTTGCCAGCGGGCGTTTGATGAAGCATCCCCGGGCCGCCAACTTTGCCTGGCGCGCGGAGAACGGCAAGTACCTCTACTGGTTTCACAATCACGGCGGCCGTTTCATTCGCGAGCATCCACGCCGCCGCAGCAACGCGTATGAAGACCGTAACCCGGTGTGGCTCTCCGGCGGAGTAGAGGCAGACGGGCCGACGGGCAAGATCATTCAATGGTCAGAGCCGGAAATCGCGCTCTACGATGACGACCCGATCATTCGCATGAGCTATCCGGACCTGGTGGAGGACGGCGGCAAATACTATCTCACCGAGACTCAGAAAGACATCGCGCGGGTGCATGAGATTGACCCGGTGCTGCTCGCCGGTCTGTGGGGCGAGGCGCAGCGCCCGGTTCCCGAGAAACCAGCCGGCGCCGTGTTCTACCAACGCTCCAAGAGGGCTGATCATGGCGAGGAAGATCTGCGCGCGGGCTTCACGCTGGATCTGTGGGTGAATCTGCCGAACCTCGAAGCGGGCCAGACGCTGCTCGCAGGCGCCGGCCTCGCGCTGCGCACCGTGGCGGGGGGCGCGGTGGAATTGACGCTCACCGACGGGCGCACGGAGAACCGCCGGGCCTCGGACGCGGGCTCCGTCCAAGCCCGCCAGTCGCAACACATCGTCGTGGTCGTAGATGGCGGGCCGAAGATTATCAGCTTCATCACCAACGGCCGGTTCAACGACGGCGGCGAACAGCGCCAGTTTGGGTGGGGACGCTTCAACCCGAATCTGAAGCAGGTCACGGGGCTGGGGGAGCTACAGAGGCTGCCCGCGGTGCTGCGGCTCGATGTGTTTAACCGCCCGCTGCGCGCGGCCGAGGCCATCGCTAGCTTCCGCGCCGGCGTGCTGCGCTAGCCCGCATATCTCACAGGCTTTCTGCTGCGACGCGCGATAGGGCCGCGTCTACTTCGTTGCGCTTGCTCACCGTGCTCGACAGACTGTTCAAGTATGCCTCCGCGCGCTGAGCGGCGCGCGCCTCGTATCCACGGCCTTCTCACGCATCTCGCGACGAAACCCCATGAGATATGCGAGCTAGAGTCCGCGGCGCGTGGCGAGGTACATGGCAAACGTGCCGAGCCAGTGTGCGCCCTCGTAGTGCTGGCCGCTCACGGCGCGTAACCCGGCCTCGCGATGCAACGCCGCCACACGTTCGAGCGGCGCGCGGCGTTGGCCGGCTGGAAGGCGCGAGGCAATCCCTTCGAGCATCCACGCCCGGGATAGATTCAACCCGTCGAGGTGCGCAAGCTGGCCATCGGTGGGATCGGTCACCACCGCGGGCACCAGCGCAGCGGCGGCCTGCTGCGGCATGAATGCACCGAGCCACCGCGCAAACTCCGGGGCCGGCAGCACGCGGCGCATCACGTCGGCTTCCGCCAGACAAGGCAACAGAAAATCCTGGCCGCCGGGTTCGTACGAAAGCGGGCAAGCGCGGTCCGCCAGATAGTATTCGCGGGCGCGAGCGTCGAGCAACGCCGCGAACGGCTTGTCGGCCCGGCTGCGCACGTAATCCATCATCAGGCCCAACGCAAAAGCCGTCTGCGAATGCTCGCCGGTGCGGATGGGCCGCGACAACTTGGGAAGCCACGCCGACACGCGCTCCACCGCGATGCGCGCAAGCGGCTCCAGCGTCGCCGCCAGCGGACTTTGCATCTCGTGCAACTCGGCGCTCAACTGCAGGAGCCACGCCAAGCCGTAGGGCCGTTCGAAATTCTTGCGCGTTCGCTGATAGTCCACTTCGGCGGCGATGTGCGCGGGCGTGATGCTCCGTTCCAGCACAGCGCGGGCCCGCGCGGCGAGCGGCGAGGAGGGAAACGTGCGGGCAAAACGCGCGAGCAGCCAGTGGCCATGCGCGGCCGAATGCCAATCGAAGCAGCCGTAGAAGGCGGGCGTGAGTTCGCGCGGCGCGCACGCATCACGGTCCGACGCCATTTCGTGGGCGATCTTGTTGGGATACTCGCGGTGCACGCAATCGAGCGCGAGTTGGGCAAAACGCTCCGCGGTGGAAACGTCGAGGGTGGTTGTGAGCAAAGCCACGGCGGCGAGCATGGCGCTAATGGCGCACGACGCTGACTTCCTTGAAGTACACCGTCGAGTGCCCGTCGTGATTCTGCAACCCGATGTAGCCAGAGTCCGGCCGAGGCCCGCGCACCGGCTCATGCCACTGCTTGCGCTCAGGCACGGCTTGGCCGCCGCTGAACTCATTCACCTTCGCGCCGCTCAGATACACCGTAGTGATCTGGCCGCGGATTTCAATGTCCATCGTGTTCCACTCGCCGTTCGGACGCTGGCTGCCCTTGGCGGTCTTGGCCAGCGAGTAGAGCGCGCCGGTGGCGTGCCACTCGTCGCCCTCGGCGTCGATCTGCACTTCGTAGCCGTTGTGCACGCCGTACCAGGGTTCGCGCGCGGGCCCAGGCATGCGGATGAAGACACCGGAATTGCCGCGCCCCTGCCCCACTTTGAACACTACCCGGAGCGTCGCGTTGCCAACGCGCTTACCGTCAAATACCAGCAGCCCCATGCCGCCTTCGGTCTTCAGCGCGCCGTCTTCCACGGTGAAGCGGCCCGGCCCGGTCATGCGCCAGCCAGTGAGGTCCCGCCCGTTGAAGAGTTGCTCCCGCGCGCCACCTTCGGCAGCCGGGAGCAGGTACACCAATCCCGTCAGCATAACTCCGGCGGCGAGCCCGAGGATGCGCATAGTGGAGATGAGAAGCGCTAGTTGACCAGCTTCTTACCGGCCGCCTTGGCTTCCTTGGCGGCATCGACGCGCTGCAGCCGCTTGGTGAAGCGGTCCACGCGGCCCTCGGTGTCCACCAGCTTCTGGCGGCCCGTGAAGAAGGGGTGACAGTTGGAGCAAATTTCCACGCGGATGTCGCCCTTGTGGGTGGACCGCGTCTTAAAATGGTTGCCGCACGCGCAAATTACGCTGCACTCGTTATAGGCGGGGTGAATTCCGGCTTTCATGATTGTTTCCTGTGGGTACTCGCAGCGCGGAAATGCGCTAAGAACCAAATGAGAGTATACCAAAGCCCGTCAAGAGTGCCCGCCGTAGTAGCGAATGACCGAACCGCCGATGAGCGCCGCGCTCATCAACGTTGCTGACGCCCAGCCCACTACCGCCATCCGGTGATGGCGCCGCACGACCAGTTGGTTCTCAATCAAAGGGATGCTGCCCAACACCCGCGCCGGGGCGATCGCGGCCAGTTGGCGTATGCTTTGCAGCGACTCGTCGTTCCAC
>VFZP01000237.1 GCA_016871115.1 Acidobacteriota bacterium | reverse complement strand
ATGCACTTCACGCCGACCAGTAGCTCGTGGCTGAATATGGTGGAGCGGTTCTTTGCCGACCTCACCAACGGATGCATCCGTGACGGAAGCTTTCAGAGCGTCCGCGAACTGATTGACGCCATCGAGGAATTTCTGGCCGTTCGCGCCGAGACCCCGACGCCATATAAATGGAAAGCCAACGGCCAAGACATCCTCCGAAAGATCACCAGGGCGCGGGAATCCCTGGCTGCCTTTATTGCAGGCTAATTCCGTTACAAGACACTAGGAGTTTCCCCTTACGAAAAGTATTCGTCATTTGCCCCGGTTGTCTCCCGTTGTCTCTAAATGTTACCGCCTCGATTGCCGATACAAGGAGAGTCAGGTAGTGGTACTTCAGCAAATGGCGAATTTGGAACAGACATTGGCAAGGCCCGGCGGGGGAATCGCCGCGGAGGGGGCGGGTGACCGTTCCGGTCTCCGGCCGGCCGACTTCTTCAGTGAGTTGGACGGCTCCGAGTGTCAGCCCACGATTCTGATTCTGGATGACCTGGACATTAATCGGCGGCTGCTTCGCGCCATGCTGAAGACCGCTCCGTATCGCGTGCTGGAGGCCAAGTGCGTGAGCGACGCGCTGAAGATTCTTGAGCACGATACGGTGGACCTGCTCATTCTAGACCTTATGATGCCGGAGATGAGCGGGCTGGAGTTTTGCCAGCGCATCAAGTCGAACCGGCGCACGCAGTTGATGCCGGTGTTGATGTTGACGAGCGTGCAGGGGATTGAGAACGAAATCGCCGGAATCTCGTCGGGTGCGGACGAATTCTTAACCAAGCCGCTGCATCCGGATGTGGTGCGCACGCGCATCCGGGCGATGCTGCGCAACAAGGCGGCCATCGATTCGTTGGAAGAAGCCGAGACGATTCTTTTTGCGCTGGCGCAAGCGGTGGAAAAGCGCGACAAGTACACGGGTGATCATTGTGACCGGCTGGCGCAATTCAGCGTCATGCTGGGCGCGGCCATGGGCTTGAGCCGTCCGCAGTTGGTTGCGTTGCATCGCGGCGGGTACATGCACGAAATTGGCAAGGTGTGCGTGCCGGACGCGATTCTGTTCAAGAAGGGGCCGCTCACCGAGGAAGAGTGGGTGGTGATGCGGGCGCATACCACCAAGGGTGAGGAAATCTGCCGCCCGATGACGACGTTGGCGCCGGTGCTACCCATCATTCGGAACCATCACGAACGTTGGGATGGCAGCGGGTACCCGGACGGGCTGAAGGGCGAAGAGATTCCGCTGCTGGCGCGGGTACTGCAGATGGCCGATATTTACGATGCGCTGACCACCGCGCGCCCGCAGAAGCCGGCGCTGTCGCGTCAGGACACTGGGCAGGTGTTTGAAGACGAAGTGAAGCGCGGGTGGCGCGATCCGGAGTTGGTGGCGCTGTTTCTCGAGTCGCTGCGGAAGCACGAAGAGCGCGCGGCGGCCGACATGGCCGTGCATGCTGAGAATGGCGACTCACGGGGCGTGGAAGAGCACTTCCAGAACTCACTCGATAACATGCGGCGTCAGTTGCTGTCCGGGCGGTAGTAGAGGACTACGCCGGGCAGGCCTTGATGGCCGAAGCGGAAGCCTGGCATCACGTAGCGCGGGCCGCGCACGAGTAAGCAGCCCGGTGTTGGGTCGCTGCGGTATTGCATTGCGTCTGGCCATCCACCTGTTGAAGAACAGCGCGGGACTGGCAGGCACCGGTGAACGCGATCAGCGTGACGGTCAGCAGCGCGTCGGTGTACGTCATGTCTGGTTTAGTTCCTCCATCCACTCTGCCGCTAACGGCTCGGCGAGCAAGGCCAGCGCGTTGTCGAGGTGCCGCGGTTCGCGCGCTCCCACCAGCACCGTCCGCACGCGCGGGTTCGCCAATGCCCAGCCCATGGCGAGGCGCTCCATACCGAGGCCGGTGCGTTGAGCGAGAACCCGCATGCGCTCGAGCGTGGCGAAGTTGCGGCCGTGAAAGTAGATGTCGGCGTGGCCGGGGATCACGCCGAAGCGGGTGGTGGCGGGAATCGCCGCGCGGTCTGGCGTCGAGTACTTGCCGGTGAGGAACCCGGCGGCGAGCGGGCTGTACGTCATCACGTCCACGTCGCCCTCGCCGGCTGCATCGAGCAAACCGCCGGGCTCGTCAATTTCGCGCGCGGCGAGGTTGTAGTTCACCTGCACAGCGGCGAAGCGCCGTGCCCCCAGCCGGTCCGCGGCGGCGAGCGCTTCGCGGAGTTGCGCGCCGTCGTAGTTGCTACAGCCGATGCCCGTGGCGAGCCCCGCTTGCGCGAGGGCGTCGATGGCGGCCACGCGTTCGTCCACGGACGCCGCGGCGTCGAAGGAGTGGTAAAGATACAGATCCACGGCATCGCACCGGAGCCGTTCGAGGCTGCCGTTGAGCGCTTCAGCCACGCGCGCGGGCGGCGTGCCCGGGCGCACCTTCGTCACAAGCAGCACCTCATCGCGCACGCCACGCGCCGCCATCCACTCGCCCACGATCCGTTCGGACTCGCCGCCCGCGTACGCCTCGGCCGTATCGAACAGCGTGATGCCGCGCGCAAACGCGTAGTCCATCACGGCAAATGACGCGTCGCGCGTGATCTCGCGCCCGAATGTCACGCAGCCCAGACCCAACCGGCTCCAACTCTTCGCGCTCATCGGCTCTATAATATCGACGCGCCTATGTGCCGATCCATCAAAGTACTTCGCCGGCCTGAACCGCCGCCGGTCACGGCCGAAGAAATCCGCGCCGCAGCGTTGCAGTTCATTCGCAAGGTGAGCGGCTTCCGGCAGCCCTCACAAGCCAATCGCGAGGCGTTTGAGCGCGCCGTGGACGAGGTGACGGCTACCACCGGCCAACTGCTGGGCGCGTTGCCTGCGGCGCGGCCGCCGCGCCCGCGGCCCGCGATGGAAACACTGGCCCTTGACAAGGAGAGGGAGTTATCGATATAAAGATCCAGATCTCCATCTTGTCTCAGTCCACCGAATACGCGCTCCGCGCCGCCGTCTGGCTGGCCGAGAACGAAGGCCAGCCGCAAACCACGCAGCAGATTGCCGGTGCCACGCGCGTGCCGGCGCCGTATCTCGCTAAGATGCTCCAGTCGCTCAGCCGTGCCAAACTCGTGCGCGGGTCGCGCGGCGTGGGCGGCGGCTTCGAGTTGACGCGCGCGGCCGGAGAAGTCTCGATTCTCGATATCGTCAACGCGGTGGACCCGATCCGGCGCATCGAGTCCTGCCCGCTTTACCTTGCCTCGCATCGTGCGCGCCTGTGCCCGCTCCACAAGAAGCTCGACGACGCGATGGCCGTCATCGAACAGTCTTTTGCTACCACGTCGCTGGCAGACGTGTTGGGCAACTCGCGCCACAAGCCTCTTTGCGAATTCGTCGAGGTTGCCCTCGCGGCCAAATGAAGACCCTCCTTCTGCTCTTTGCTTCCACCGCTGCCGTTAAACCGCAGGTCTACCAGCCGGCCGACCTCGGCGGCTCCTACGTGATGGAGTTCGAGCGCGGCCCAATCAACTACTCGCAGCCGCCGGACCGCGACCCGATTGCGCGGCTCCAAGCCAAAATCGATGCGGGCGAAAAGCGCCTTGCGTGGTCCACGGACGGCCGAGGCTACCTGCGCTCGCTGCTCGAAGCTCTCGCCGTGCCGGTCTCCTCGCAGAGCCTCGTGTTTTCGAAGACCAGCCTGCAACTGCACAAGATCGCGCCCGAGGCGCCACGTGCGCTGTACTTCAACGACGACGTCTATATCGGCTTTGTGCAGCGCGGTGACGTGCTGGAGATCTCGTCGGTGGATCCCGAGCGCGGCGGAATGTTCTATACGCTCGAACAGCGGCCCGTCGAAAAGCCCCGCATACGCCGCCAGGATGATTGCCTGCAGTGCCACGCAAGCGGCCGTACGTTGGGCGTGCCCGGCCACATCGTGCGCTCCGTGCATGTAGACAACGAAGGGCAACCGATGTTTACCGGCGGCGGCGGCAACCCGGACCATCGCACGCCGTTCGCCGAGCGCTTCGGCGGTTGGTATGTCACCGGCAACCACGGCGCGCAGCGGCACCTGGGTAATGTATACGTGAAAGACCGCGCGCAACCGGACAAGGTGGACACCGAGGCCGGCGCCAACGCGGATACGCTGGACCGGTTCGGCGTGGACACGCGGCCCTACCTGACGCCGCACTCCGATCTGGTGGCGCAGTTGGTGCTACAGCATCAAGTACGGATGCACAACCTGATTGCGCGGGTGAACTTTGAAACTAAGGTGGCGCTAGAAGCGCAGCGGGCGATGGACAAAGTGCTGGGTAAGCAACCGGGCGGAGGATGGACGGACTCGACGAAACGCCGCATCTTCGGCCCCGCGGAAACGCTGGTGCGCTATATGCTGTTCGCCGATGAAGCGCCGCTCCGCGGACCTGTTTCCGGCACGTCTCCCTTCTCCGGAGAGTTTGCGCAACTTGGGCCTCGCGACCGACGCGGCCGTTCGCTGCGCGAGTTCGATTTGCAGCGCCGGCTGTTCAAGTACCCGACGAGCTTCCTCGTCTACAGCGAAGCCTTCGATGCGTTGCCTGAGCCCGCGAAGGACTACGTGTGGCGCAGGCTGTGGGAAGTGTTGTCAGGCAAAGAGCAGCGCAAGGAGTTCGCGGCGTTGAGTGCGGCAGACCGGCAAGCGGTGCACAACATCCTCATCGACACGCGGCGCGATCTGCCGGCGTACTGGCGCACGGCGCGGTAGTGTCGGTGTTACCAGAAGCGCCACCACGGCTTGGTGGCGGCAGTCTGGTCCATCGCCGGACCTTCTTCAGGCCACACGAGCAGCGGTTCGGTGAAGCGGATGCTGGAAAGCTGGTTGCCTTCGGTCATCAACTGGCTGGCGGCGTTGAACTCCGCGCTCCGCCCGGCGAGCGCCAGCACGTCTTCCTCGGTCACGCCGCGCCGCACTTCTTCGCGGGCGTATTCGAGCGCGGCGCGCCACACGGGCTCGGTGAGCAGGTCGCGTGAAGGCGCGTGCGGACTGCCGCGCCGGAAGGTATCGGCGAACCCCGCGCCGGTATGTTCGAGGAACACGCGGCAGAACGCCATCGGGATGAACTCCACCATGCACGCCGCCGTTCGTCTGGCAATGCCGGTGGCGGAAAACTCGCGCAGCGGGGTGAGGTCATCGGCGTCGTGCTCGGGCGCGCGGCGTAGGACCGATAACAACGCCATCGATCCCACCGTGGAAACCGTTAAGCTGCCGATGAGGCCGCCGCCAGAAAACAGGCCAAGCAACCCGAAGATCCACCCGCCGACGACCGAGCCGGCCACGCCGAGAATCAGGTCGCCGGCGAGCCCGTAGCCCGCGCCACCTTTCATGATCCGGCTGGCCAGCCATCCGGCCGCCAAACTGATGGGCAAGCTGTAGAGAATTCCCATGATGCTACTTAACTTGTTGACGATAAAAGCTAGCACTAAATTTGGTACCCTAGGCTGATGGCCACAAAGCCCGCCTACCCAACCGGTGCGCAAATCGAACACACAAAGTTCGGTTTGGGCACGGTACTTTCCTGCAACGAAGAGTACGTGGTGATTAAGTTCGACGACCATGGCGAAAAGAAATTCGTGGCTTCGATCGTGCTGCCGAACCTGAAGAAGAGCGACCGTCAACCGCCGGCTGAGAAGAAGCGCGGTGGCGGTAAGAAGAAGGCTGCTGCGGCTGCACCGGCGGCTGCCGCAGCCGAGTAGCAGCGCTTTAGGGCTAGCGAGATTCTGCCAGATAGCTTTGCCGCCACTTGCTAAGGCCGATCAGCATCTGAGTGTCCGGCCACTTCGAGAAGCGCTCTAGCAGGTCTTGCTTCGATTCGGCGAAGCTGATGAGAAACGGGTGGCCCAAGGCTCCGGACTCCAGCTCGGACCGGTACCACAAGACGGCCAACTCGAGACCACGCGATGCTTTGCCTGCCCGCGCGCGAACGAGGTCGATCTGCGCTTGCATCGATTCTTTGGGCGAAGATCGATAGCCAAGTTGCAGAATGCGGGTAGTGGCGTCAAAAGCCGGGTAGCCTCGGTCCGCTAGATCATAGCCAGGCGGCAGCTCGGAAGAGTCACCCACCATGAAGTGGAGGCCGGAAGGTTTGGCGCTCTGCCGAAGACGTTCGGCAATCTCGCGAAATCTATCTTCACAGAACGTGAACGCCTCGCTGCCCCTTGCTGACACCGTCTCCCACGATTTTGGTGCGCTCAAGCCCTTCAGCACCATGTTCTGTTCAACGGCGGAGAAGAACTCGTCAAGGCTCCCCGCGGGCTTCGCCTCGTCAAACGAGACGCGCTGGCTCAACTCAATCATCCGCCGCCCTTGCCAGCGCCGGAACGTCTCCACCAGGGCGCGGTAGTCGCCGGCGTCGGCGGCTTCCAGCGCGGGAATGTAGCTGCTATGTTTTTCGACGGCCGGAACTACGAGCGGCATCAGGCCCGCCTTGATCAATACCAGCGTGGCCAGCGCTCGCGCGACACGGACGTTGCCATCGGCGCAGGGGTGAATGCAAGTGAACGCATGATGCAGCCACGCCGCCTGAATTTCAGGCGAGATATTCTGGCCTTCCTGCGAGTAAAAAAACTCGATGAGGCGGTCCATCTCGGCATTCACCTCTAGCGGCGAGCAGTATTCAAAGGTCGTCCCGTCTGGACGCAATGGATTGTTGGGCTGCTCCTTATACTTGCCTCGGTCGAGCGGTTTGTCGAAATAGGTGCTGGAGGCAGCAGCGAACACTCGATGGGTCGGCTGGTGACGCAGTAGCGCCTGATGCAACTCGTGGATGTAACCTTTGCTGAGTGGCCCGTCTCCCTTCACGAACGCAAAGAGTCCTTCGAGCGTCGCCAAATGATCGAGCAGAATCGCCGCGACCTGTTCCGGACTCATCTCGCTTGCGGTGGCCGGAATCCGCGAAGCCGTGATCCCGTCTTCGATCAGCGTCATCGTCAGGCCGCAGTCGAAGCGGTAGAGGCCTTCGATCTGCCCTGTCTCAATCGCCCACTCGCGTGCCACGCGAGTTTGGAAGGCAGTCCACTTCTCGTCTGGCAAGTACTGCCGATAGTCCGCAATCCCCGGTGTTGCGTCCGGTGGCGCAAGTGACGTTTACCCGACGAACAGACCCATGCGTGCGCGCGCGGTCTTCACGGTCTCCTCGGCCCACGTTGTTACGTGCGTAGCGCCGCCGGCGAGGATGCCCGCCAGGTACGCAGGGTCCGCGGTGATCTCGCGGTAGCGCTGCTGGAAGGGTTCAAGGTGCGAAACCACCATTTCGGCCACCTGCTTCTTGAAGTCGCCATAGCGCATGCCGACGAAGTGGTTGCGCATCTGCTCGTCGGTCCATTCGCTGAACGCCTGGAAGATGCCGAGGAGGTTCGCGACGCCGTCACCGGGGGCGTCGAAGTTGACGCCACTTTGCGCGTCGGTCACCGCGCGCATGATCTTCTTGCGGATCGCGTCGGGCGGATCGAGCAGCGCAATCGCATGGCCGGCAGACGTGGTGGACTTGCTCATCTTCTTCGTCGGATCGTCCAGCCCCATCACGCGCGCGCCCACCGAAGGGAGCTTCGTTTGCGGCACCACGAACGTGTCGCCGTAGAGCGTGTTGAAGCGCTCAGCGATGTCGCGCGTCAGTTCGAGGTGCTGCGCCTGATCGTCGCCCACCGGCACAATCGCGGCGTTGTAGAGCAGAATGTCGGCGGCCATCAGCACGGGGTACTGCAGCAAGCCGTCGCCCACGGAGCCGAGTTGATCTTCCCTGCCCGCTTCCACTTTGGTCTTCAACGCTTCGGCCTTCGATTTGAATTGCGTCATGCGATAGAGCCAGCCGATGGGCGTCACGCAGGTGAGAAGCCACGAGAGTTCAGCGTGCTGCGGCACGGCCGATTGCACCATCAGTGACGCGGCCTTCGGGTCGATGCCGGCGGCGAGGAACAATGCGGCGATCTCGATGATCTTGGCGCGCAGCTCCTCAGGCTTTTGATAAACCGTGATGGCGTGCAAATCCACGACGCAGAAAATACACTCATAGTCGTGCTGCAGGCGGACAAAATTGCGAATCGCGCCCACGTAATTGCCAATATGCAAATTGCCCGTGGGCTGAACGCCAGAGAAAACTCGTGCTTTCATGGAGAGGGGGTTCTTTTATCGTAAGCGAACTGCGGTTTGACAAGCTGGTTTACGGCGGCGACGCGCTGGGGCGGCTGCCCGAGGATGGCCGCGTGGTGATGGCGCCGCTGGCGCTCCCGGGCGAACTGGTGCGCATTGCGAGCGTGAATGAAAAGGCGCAGATGGTGCGCGCGCGTGTGGAGGAAGTGCTGAAGCCGTCGCCCGAGCGCGTGGCGCCGCGCTGCCCGCACTTCGGCGCGTGCGGTGGATGCCAGTACCAGCACGCGGGCCACGAGTTTCAAGTGGCGCAGAAGCGCGAGATCGTGCGCGACGTGCTGCGGCGCGTAGGGCGGATCGAGTGGACGGCTGAGATTCCGGTTGTGACGGCGGAACCCTGGGCATACCGCAACCGCATCCAATTGCACTTCGATGAACGCAAGATGGGCTTTCACGCGGCGGGGTCGCACACGATCGAAGCGATCCGCTCCTGCGATGTGGCGTCGCTGCGGTTGCAGGAAGCGATTGCGGCGTTGCGCGAGATGAAGCGTTCGCCGCGCTGGCCGCGCTTTGTGAAGTCGATTGAGCTGTTTACCAATGAAGAGCAGACGCAGGTGAACGTGCTTGATTCGGGCTCACAGCGCATCAATCGCGGGTTCTTCGAATGGTGCGAGGCGCAGCCCGCGCTGACCGGCGCGTTTGCGCCCGCGCTCGACTACGCGGCGGGTGAGGGCAAGCATCGCTTCCGCGTGAGCCACAAGTCATTCTTCCAGGTGAACCGGTTTCTGGTGGACAAGCTGATGGTGACAGCGCTCGCAGGCGTGGACGGCGCCGGGCGCGGCGCGCTCGATCTCTACGCCGGCGTGGGGTTGTTCTCGCTACCGCTGGCCGCTGAGAAGGGCTTTGCGCAGGTGACCGCGGTGGAAGCGGTGAACAGCGCGTCGGCGGACCTCGCGTTCAATGCCGAGCGTCACGGACTGGACGGTCAGATTCGCGCAGTGAAGGCGCGGACCGAAGACTACCTGGACTCGGAAGCCGTGGCCTCGGGCCCGCGCCCGGCGTTCGTGATTGCGGACCCGCCGCGCGTGGGTTTGGGCAAACAGGTGGTGGACGGCTTGCGCCGTTTGGGCGCGCAACGCGTGCACATTGTGAGTTGCGACCCGCCCATGTTGGCACGCGACCTCGCCGGGTTGACTGCCGCGGGCGACGATGGCGCGTATCGCCTGGAGTCCGTCACGATGGTGGATCTGTTCCCGCAGACGAGCCACATTGAAGTGGTAGCGAAGCTGGTGCGTGACTAGTCCTTAGACCGCCTGATAACGTTCCATAAGTAGCAGTCACGTTGCGTCGGACATGGGGAGGCTCCGTTACAGGTCGGCTCTTTCAGGAGGTGGCCGCTTTACTTGTGCCGAGTGGGTAGCTGGCAATAGCGAAACTTCTGCCGCGCCTTGCCGCGTGTGAAGCGCAACCTAATCGTCGATCTTGCGGAGAGCAGTTGGCTTGAGGTGGACAGGAATAGGGCGACGCGCCATGAGCCAGCATGGTATCGAACAAATCGAGATGGAAATGGTTTAAAGAACCGTTTCAAGCGGTCTAAGGACTAGCCAAACACATTTGAAATGTTGAAACCATCGGTCGTCTGTCGGATGATCTTGTTGTCAAGACGAGAACAGGAGACTGGCGACCGATGGAAACGTT
>VFZP01000236.1 GCA_016871115.1 Acidobacteriota bacterium | reverse complement strand
TCGGCATCGTTGACATCCGCGTAGCCAGCAATCCGGCTGTAGACGGACTGGCGCAGTAAATCCGCCAGCGGAAGCTGGGTATTCTTGCCGCGCCGTGAGTCGGTCAGGTGTTGGGCAATGAGATCACCGAAGCCCAGCCGCTCGTCCAACTCACGCACCAGGATCAGACCGCCATCGGAAGTAACGCGCGATCCCTGGCAGTCGATCCTGAGAAGGCCGTTGCAAGAAAGCTGAAACGGCTGGTTTTGTTTGTCACCCATTGGGTACTGTCCTCCGCAGGGGCCTTCATTGCCTTCAAACCCTTATGGATATTGATGCGGACGACCATCCGAGAGACTCGCACGCGCGGCTCAAAACGGAAATGTGGGGTAAGGCAGCTTCTGGTCGAGGAAAACAAGCAGTGCGGAGACGAACCGATGGCTGTCATAGTAGTCCTTCCATGACAGCGATGCCCAGACGTCTCGCGGCGAGTTGATGAGTTGCAAGGTCTCCTGTGTGACCGAGTGCAAACTCAACACAGGCAAACCCGCTCGGTGAAAGTTAATGGAATCGGTCGATCCCGCGGAGGGGTCCCCATTGACCCCTTTGAATTCCAATTTCATCGCATGGGCCAGTTGTGCCGCGAGAGTTATCAACTCCTTGCTCGAGCTATTCGGCTAGCACTTCGTCGACGTCAAGCCGAGCGAATCCATGGTGATCCCGGCAGCGATTCTCTTGCGCCCCTCGGCATCGAGCGCCTTCAAGTATGCCGCGGAGCCCAGCAGCCCCTTCTCCTCGGCGGCGAATCCGAAGAATTGGAACGTATGCCGCCGAGGTTGCTGACGCAGGACCGCCGCCAAGCTTGGCAATAGGATCGCTCCCGTCCAGTTGTCAAGTACACCGTCGCCACCCGCAGAATCAAAGTGCGCCCCGACCACAATCGTCGTTGCGCTGGCCTCATCTGCTGGGAGAGCGCAAATCAGATTCGGTTCCTTCGAACCTCTTACCTTCTGCTCGCGAAGGCCGGTACATCCGGTCTTTTCGAACAGGGTCCGCAAACGCTGGTATCGTTCCTGAGTCTTCGGATGGGCGAGCCGCAGACGCTCTTCGAGTACGCCATCGTCAATGATCTTGAACCCAATCGTTTGCGACTGCGCCATCGCGAGCACGGCGACCAACGAAAGCACTCCTCGTTTCATGCAGACTGGAATTTACCACGGTCATGAGCAACCGCCAAGCGTTGGGGCACACAACCACGAGCGCGCTGGATACGAGGTTTCCAGCGCGTCGCCTCCAAGTTCTGCTGGATCGGCAGTTACGGCACCCGAGGAACGCCGGTCAGTTCCCGTAGCAGTTCCGGGTGGCGATCCAGGATCCGGAGCAGGTTCATCACAGCCGGCACGGGCGCCGCCTCGCCCCGCTCGTAGCGGGAAAACGCGTTGTGGCCGCCTCCCATGATTTGGGCAGCCATCGCTTGAGTAAGCCCGAGTTTTCGGCGAATGCGGCGGATCTCTGCTTGCTCTCCTGCACGCGCCGCCAATACAAGCTTGTCTCCAGCGGCACTGTACCGCTGTGCACTGCCCTTGTCGAATACGACTTCGCCACACGCGCCGCATAGCCATCCGGCCAAGCCCTTTTCATTAGCCGTCAGACCGCGGTGTGCAATCTTGAAGGTCTCGCCTTTGAATTGTTTCCACTCCAAAGAACCACATTGGGGGCAGCGTGCGCGTTTCATCTTATCGCTCCTTGAATTGGATCACGGGTGCCATACCGCGCATGGTGATCTTGATGTAGGCTTCTTTGTCTACCGGCGTTTCAGCGTGATAGACGTCTTGCCAGACGCGGTGATCGAAATGAGTAGTCATCGACTTGTAGAAATCCCGGCGCGTCAACCTAGCGACGACGCAAAGCATCTCACTGCTGGTCAGGCCCATCGCCCGGCCACCATCCAACGCCGTCTTGGTGAAGGCCGCCGAGCCGAGTTCAGCAACTTGGACTTGGATAGCCGCGAGGTCGTAGTGCGGAGTCAACTTCTCCACACAACCATATTACCCTATAAGGGTAGGCGCTAGCCTATGGGGGCGCCAGCAGCGACTGTCCATACTCGTCGACCAGCGCTTTGATCTGCGCCCGCAAGCAGCGGCGATGGCCAGCCAGGACGGTGACGAACTTTGGATTGCTGGCGAGATTCGCGGTCTCGCCGGGGTCCTGCTGCATGTCGATCAACATCTCGCGCGGCGCATCGCCAGCGAACAGCGCCGGACGGGAAGCGGCTGGATTGAAGGCGTCGAGGACCGAAGAACCAAAAAACTGCCGCGGCTGATCTCGGAGCCATTACTGGTAGCCCTTGAATCAAGCGAAAACCAGACGCCGTCCAACCGGTTCTGGAATCGGATCGCCGAATTCCTGAGCCGTCTCCAGCCACAATGTTATGGCATCCTGAGCGTTGCCAATGCCTCTTCGTGCGAGTCACCGTGAGCGGCGCACCCGGCGAATTGTGGAACCTCCGCAATGTAGGCATCGTCTTCCTTGCTCCAGTAGATAATCACTTCATACTTGGTCATTCGCCACCTAACCTTGCGTCGACAATCACTGCCCGGACTTGCTTAACCTGATGAGGCTTGGCTTGCACTCCACGCTACTTGCACTACAGGGACGCCAGCAGCGACCTTCCGTAGCCGTCGCCCAGCGCTTCGATCTGCGCGCGCAAGCGCCGGCGATGGCCGGCCAGGACATTGGCGAACTTCGGGTTGCTGGCGAGGTTCACGGTCTCGCCGGAATCCTTCTCCATGTCAATCAACATCTCGCGCGGCGCATCGCCGGCGAACAGCGAGTACTTGTAACGCCGGGTGCGGACCGATCGCGATTCAGCGCACTCAATGGCCACGTCTTCGCGCCAGTTCTCCGCGCGGCCGTTCTCCACCAGCGGGCGGACGCTGCGCCCGGGGAGCCCCGCGGGGGGCGCGATGCCGGCGTAGTCGCAAAGCGTAGGCAGGAGGTCCACGCATGAGGAGATGAGATGGCGCTTATCGACACGGCCCGCCGGCGCGTGCCCGGGCGACGAGACGATGAACGGCACGCGCGCCGATTCATCGTAGGGCAGGCTCTTGTGCTCGAAGCCGTGCGCGGAGTCCATGTCGCCGTGGTCGCTGGAGAAGACAACCACGGTGTCGCGGTCGAGCCCGGTTTCGCGCAGCGCCGCCAGCACTTTGCCGATCTCAGCATCCACGCGTTCGGTGAGGCGGCAATAGGCCCAGCGGTGCAGGCGCCAGTCTTCGGCCGTCCAGTGCTTGCGCACATAGCCGCGGAAGCTGCCGTAGCGCCCCAGGGCCGCGGGTTCTTCTGTAGTGGGCGCGTGATTGGCGGGCAGCGGCGGGTGCGACGCGCCCGGCGGCGTCTCAAGCGCCTCGGCCACGCACTCGCGCTCCTTCACCGACTTCGGATGCATCGCCGGCAGGTTGTTCGCCTTCGTGTAGGCGTCAATCGCCATGTAGCAGATGTCGTGCGGGTTGATGAACGAAGCCACGAGCAAAAACGGCTGCGTGTGTTTCTCGCGCAGAAACGTTGCGCACTTCCTGGCTAACTCGTCGCGTTCGTTCTCGGCGAGATACTCAAACCCGATACTCGCCGGCGTCATCGGCTTGGGCCAATGCGTCTTGCCGCCGAACACGGTGCGCTAGCCCGCTCGGCGGAACAGGTTCCCCATCGCCTGCGGCAGCGCGCTCTCGGGCACGTTCGCCGCTCCGTTGCTGCGCATGCCGAAGTGACTGGGGTAGCGGCCCGTCATCATCGACGTGCGCGCGGGCATGCACACCGGGTTCGACGCGTACACCAGATCAAAACGCACGCCCGCGGCCGCGATGCTGTCCATGTTCGGCGTCTTCAGATGCGGATTACCCATGCAGCACATCATGTTCCAGTGCTGCTGGTCCGTCATGATGTAGAGGATGTGGGGCCGTGCGGGCGCGGCGGTCAGCGCGGGCACTGCGACTGCCGCGGCGGATGCGGCGGTACGGAGGAAGCGGAACTGCGGGGCATCCTCGTTGTTATACCGCATGCTATCGTGAACTAGAGTTGCCTCAACCCGGCAGCCTCACCACCCGAACATGTCAGAGTCCGCTTCCGCCGCCGACGCGTCCGTTGTTTCTCCAGGCAACCATTTCAATCGCCTGGTGGAGATCATGGCGCGGCTGCGCGCGCCGGACGGCTGCCCGTGGGACCGGGAGCAATCGCTCGCCACGCTCCGCAAGTATCTGCTGGAAGAGACGTATGAGGTGCTGGACGCGATTGATGCGGGCGACCATGCCGCGCTGTGCGACGAACTCGGCGACCTGATGCTGCAGCTGGTCTTTCAGGCGCAGATTGCCGCCGAGGCCGGGCACTTCACGATCGGCGATTCGATTGAGGCCATCGTCAACAAACTCATCCGCCGCCATCCCCATGTATTTGGCAATGCCGAGGCGCGCACGGCGGGCGATGTGACGCGGCGGTGGGATCAGATCAAGGCGCAGGAAAAGCAGGCGAAGGGCGAAGCGCCGCGGGCGCTGCTCGACGGCGTGCCGCGGTCGCAACCGGCCCTGAGCGAGTCGCAGGAAATCACGGCGAAGGTGGCGAAGGTGGGCTTTGACTGGCCGTCCAAGCGCGAAGTGTTCGCGAAGTTGCATGAGGAGATCGCCGAACTCGAAGAGGCCATCGAATCGGGTGACCGCAAGGCGATGGACGACGAACTGGGCGACTTACTGTTTGTCGCTGTGAACCTCGCGCGCAAGCTGTCGCTCGACGCCGAAATGTCACTACGCGGCGCCAATCGTAAGTTTCGTGCGCGGTTCGGCTATGCAGAATCCGCCGTAGCCGCGCAAGGCCGCCCGCTCGGCACGGCCACGCTCGATGAAATGGAGGAACAGTGGCAGCAGGCAAAGATAGCGCTGCGAACATCACCATCCGCGCCCTAGCGACGCCGGAGGATTTTCGCGGTTGCGTGAAGTTGCAGCAAGAGATCTGGGGCTTTTCCGAAGAAGACTCGCTCCCGGTGCGCCTATTTATTGTGGCGCGCAAGATCGGCGGCCAGATATTCGGCGCGTTCGACGGCGAGGAACTCATCGGCTTTTGTGTGGCGCTGCCGGGCTTGAAGCCCGACGGCGGCGGCACGTTCCTGCACAGCAACATGCTGGGCGTGCGCGGCAAGTATCGCGACCATGGCTCGGGCCGGCGGCTGAAACATGCGCAGCGCGACGACGCCCTTGCACGCGGCATAGGCCTCATTGAGTGGACGTTCGATCCGTTTGAAATCAAGAACGCGTACTTCAATATGGAGCGGTTGGGCGCGGTGGTGAAACGGTACGTGCTGAACCAGTACGGCATCACGTCGAGCGCGCTGCATGGCGGATTGCCAACGGACCGCTGCACGGCCGAGTGGTTTCTCGCGAGCGACCGGGTGAAAGCAGCGGCCGAAGGCAAACCGATTCCGAAGCCACCGATTGAGGAACGGATTGAAGTGCGCGGCGACTTTGCCACGATTCGCCGTCTGGACCCGAAGCGCGCACGGGAGGTGCAGGAGCACGTGAGCGACTCATTTCTGGACGCCTTCCGCCGCGGACTTACGGTGGTTGGCGTAGAACGTACGGGCGCGGGCGCCGCCTATTTGCTGGGAAAGTGGGAACCGTAGAAACACATGGCCTTTCAGATCGATTGCATCCGGCTGCGGCAGATTGGCATGCCGCTCGTTCACTTCTTTGAAACCAGCTTTGGGCGCACCTATGAGCGCGCGATGGTGCTGGTGGAAGCGGTCTCCTCAGACGGCGTGTCCGGCTGGGGCGAAGTGACCGCGGGCGAGAACCCGTTTTATAACGAAGAGTGGACGCTGTCGGCCTGGCACATCTTGCGCGACTATGCCGCGCCGCGGCTGCTCGGCAAGAAGCTCGAGAGCGCCGAAGACGTAGATCCGCTCACGCGCCACATTCGCGGCCACAACATGGGGCGCGGCGGCATCGAAGCCGCGGTGTGGGACCTGCAGGCGCGGCTCAATGGCAATCCGCTGTGGAAAGAAATCGGCGGCGGCGCGCGGCAGGAGATTTCCTGCGGCGTGTCGATCGGGATTCAGAACTCGATTCCCGAATTGCTGAAGAAGATCGAGACGGAGGTGACCGCCGGCTACCAGCGCATCAAGATCAAGATCAAACCCGGTTGGGACTATGACGTGATCAAGGAAGTGCGCCGCGAATTTCCAGGCATCAAGCTGATGGGCGATGCCAACTCGGCCTATACGCTGGCCGATGCGGACCGGTTGCGGCGGCTCGATGAGTTCTATCTGATGATGCTGGAGCAGCCGCTCGACCACGACGAGATTTTCGACCACGCCGAGTTACAGGCTCAGCTCGAAACCCCGATTTGCCTGGACGAATGCATCCGTTCGGCACACCAGGCCGCGCAGGCGATTCGACTGAAGGCCTGCAAGATCATCAACATCAAACTCGGCCGCGTGGGCGGGTTCGGCGAGGCCAAGCGCGTGCACGACATCTGCCTGCAAAACAACATCCCGGTGTGGTGCGGCGGCATGCTCGAAGCGGGCATCGGCCGCGCCCACAACATCGCGCTGTCGACGCTGCCCGGCTTTGTGTTGCCCGGCGATGTGTCTGCCAGCAAGCGTTATTGGAAGCAGGACGTGATCAACCCGTGGGTGGAAGTTTCTCCGCAAGGCACGATTCGCGTGCCGGATGGCGTGGGCTTCGGCTACACGCTGGACCCCGCGTTCCTCGACTCCATCACCGTGCACCAAGAGGAGCTGAGGTAGTTGACCGCTGACGGTACACCTGGACATAGTAGACGCCATCTCTACGCCATGCTGGCGTTCATGGTTCTGGTCTGGAGTGTCAACTTCGTGGTGGCCAAGAACGCGTTGGGCCAATTCTCGCCGTTGATGCTGGGCGCGCTGCGGTTCACTTGCGGCGGTCTGTTTATTCTCCCGATTTATCTGTGGGGCAAGCGCGGCGAGCCGTTGCCCGATTTTAGCGCGTCATGGAAAGTGCTGGGGATCGGGGTGCTCGGCGTGGGGCTGAATCAGTTTTTGTTCCTGCTGGGCCTAGTGCGCACCACGGTGGCGCACTCGGCCATTCTCATTGCGATGACGCCGATGATGGTGCTGCTGCTGTCGGCATGGGTGGGGCACGAACGAATCACGCGCACCAAGCTGGCTGGTCTGGCCATGGCGACGTCTGGCGTGGGCGTACTGCAGGGGCGTGCGCTGCTGGGCGGGCATGGTTCGATGGTGGGCGACCTGTTTGTGCTGCTCGCGGGTTTGACGTTTGCCATGTTCACCGTGGCGGGTAAGGAGATCCGCGAACGGTATGACGCGCTCACGATCAACACATTCGCCTACACCGGCAGCGCAGTGCTGCTGGCGCCGGTAACGTTATGGCTCGCGGCGGGTACCGATTTTTCCACCGTGCGATGGACCGGTTGGCTGAGCGTGGTGTACATGGCGATCTTCCCCAGCGTGATCGCCTACCTGATCTTTTATCACGCGCTGCGCTACATGCCGTCGTCCCAGGTCTCGCGCCTCGCCTACCTGCAGCCCTTCCTCGCCACGCTATTCGCAGTGCCGCTGCTGGGCGAACGCGTCACGCTGTCACTCATCGCCGGCGGCGCGCTGGTCCTGGCCGGCGTCTTCTGGACGGAACGCGCATGAGCGCCTTCACGCGGCTGCTGCGCGACAACGCCAACTACCGCTATACGTGGCTGGGCCAGGTGGTGAGCGAGGTGGGCGACCACTTCAATAACATCGCGGTGTTCTCGCTGGTGATGGCCACCACAGGCTCAGGCAAACTCGTCAGCGGCGTGCTGCTCGCGCGGGGCCTCGCGATCCTCGCCGGCGGTCCCATTGCGGGCGTACTGCTGGACCGGCTGGACCGCCGCCAGATGATGCTCTACTCGGATGTGTTCCGCGCGGTGGTGGCCATTTCTTTCAGCTTCTCGTTGGTCTATCCGAGCATCGGGCTGGTTTACCTGCTCACGTTTCTGCTCTTCTTTGCCTCGCCGTTCTTCACGAGCGGCCGCGCGTCGATTCTGCCGTCCATCGCCAGCAAAGAAGAACTGCACACGGCCAACTCACTGACGCAAACCACGCAATGGACCGCGCTGGCCGCGGGAACGATGCTAGGCGGAGCCAGCGTGATGCGCTATGGCTACCAGTGGGCCTTCGTCTTCAACGCGATTTCGTTTCTGTTCTCGGCCGCCTGCATCTCGCGCCTTAGCCGCAGCGAGGGTTTCCGCGCCCAGCACGAATCGCTCACCGAAGACCACACCTTACAGCCGTGTAGAGACTACGTCGAGGGCTTGCGCTACATCCGCAGCGTGCCGCTGTTGCTTGGCATCACAGGTCTGGCGGTGGGATGGGCGACGGGCGGCGGCGCGGCGCAGGTGCTTTTTACGCTGTTCGGCGAGCGCGTATTCGATCGCGGACCGGCCGGGATTGGACAAATCTGGGGCGTCGCCGCGGTGGGGCTCCTGACGGGCGGCGCGATTGCGCACCGCTTGGGGCCGCGGCTTAGCTACGATGCGTATAAGTGGACCGTGACGGTAGTGTATGTCATCCACGGCATCACTTATACGCTGTTCAGTCAGATGCAGGATTACTGGGCGGCGCTGTTGTTTATCGGCGTCTCGCGCGCGGCGGTGGCGATATCGTCGGTGCTCAACATGACTCAGCTCCTGCGGCACGTGGCCGACCAATACCGCGGGCGCGTGTTCTCAACCATGGAAACGGCGAGTTGGGCGACGATGATGCTGTCGATGAGTGCGTGCGGCTGGGCGTCTGACTACTACAGCCCGCGCGATATCGGTTTTGTGAGCGGCGTGCTGAGCGCGCTGACGGCGATTCCGTGGTCGATCGCGATTCTGTCGGGCAAGCTGCCGGAGCCGGCGCGCGAGGGGATCGATCCGGATGATGTGGAAGTACACGGAGAGCCCAATGTCTAGTTCACTCGAAGGCAAAGTCATCCTCGTCACGGGTGCGGCCAAGCGCATTGGCCGCGGCATTGCGCTGCGCCTCGCGCAGGAAGGCGCGCACGTGGCGATTCACTATTCGTCGTCCGAAGGGGAAGCCCGTGCGACGGCCGCCGAGTGTGGTAATGCGCCGGTATTTCGCGCCGACCTCGAACAGGTGAGCGAAATCGCCCGGCTGTTCAGCGACGTGGAGGCTCACTACGGAAGGCTCGACGGCCTTGTGAACAACGCGGCGCGCTTCACACGCTTCCACCCCTTCGACGTCACCGAAAAGGACTGGGACTTCATCCACTCGGTGAACCTCAAGGCATACTTTTTCTGCTGCCAGTATGGCGGCAAGCTGATGATGAAGACCGCGGGCGGCGGGTGCATTGTGAACATTTCGTCGCTCGGCGGCATCCGCCCGTGGGCGGACCACGCGCACTACTGCGCGTCGAAAGCGGGCGTGATCATGATGACGCAAGCCTTGGCCAAAGCGCTCGCGCCGGACATCACCGTAAATTCGGTCGCGCCGGGCGTGATTCCGTTCAACGACGTGACGCCGCGAATCGAGGAACTGATCGACGAAACACCGGCCGCGCGCGCTGGCACAGCCGACGAGATCGCCGACGCGGTTGTGTTCTTCCTGAAGGCATCGAACTTCGTCACCGGAGAATTGATTGCCGTGGACGGAGGACTGAAACTGCGATGAAAACAGACTTCGCGACCTGACCGGGCCAACCGGCCCCGGTTTTCCCGTTTGATCTGGATGGACCTTGTCCCCCCAAAGGAGTGGTAGGCCTAAACCGCTAGACCAAGCATATTCTCATCGAACGATGAGCCTGAAGGGCGGTAGCTGACTGGGCTCCTTTCTGTTTTGAATCCGAGTTTGTGATCGGGTGTTCTGGCCGAGGGGCGGCTGTCAAGGCTGCGTGAAGCGCACCCGAAGGGCTGCCTTGACAGCCGCCTGTCGGCCGCCACGCTGGAGAGTGCGGTTGCATGGGCGTAG
>VFZP01000235.1 GCA_016871115.1 Acidobacteriota bacterium | reverse complement strand
TCAACAACCGTGATAGATTTGAAGGACCTTGACCGTATCGCGCGACGATGAACGCCTCAACATGTGGATCTTCACGATCTGCTACGCCTTCATCTATTTCGCCGCACCAGTACTTTACGTCGGCGTGATTCAGGCCGCCTTGTGCGACAAACTGGGCGCCAGCAGGACGCTGGCGAGCCTGCCGGCCTCCACCTACATGCTGGGTCAACTCGCACCGATCCTCTTCTCCTGGTTGGTGCCCTACCGCCTGGAGCGCTCGATGGTTGTGTGGGCAAACTGCGCCACCGGGACGCTTTCCGCCGCCGTGGTAGTTTCGCTGGCGCTCCCGCTACCGGCTTCCGTACGCATCCTCATCGTGGTCCTGCAAGGGCTCCTGCAGGGCCTGTCGATGTCCACCTCATACGTCTTCATGGCGCAGTGCCTCCGCCGTGGAACCACCGCTGAAGGCCTTGCCCGCACGCTCAAGCGCACCTTTACCGTCACGCCCTTCTTTGCAGTGGCGGGCTCGCTGGGTGCGCAGTATCTTTTGAATCCTGGTTTGCCGGGCTTTGCGTTTCCACACGACTTTGCGTTGATCTACGCGGTCGCCGTGCCGTGTTCCTTCGCGATCGCTCTGGCCGCCAGACGCTTCCGGTTGATTGAGGTGACGGACGAAGCGCGGCCACCGTTGACCACCTTCCTCACAGGCGCGGCGCGTGATTTTTTTACCAGCCGTACGCTGCTGCTCGTCTGGATCGCCTACGTGCTCTGGTATACAACCCTGGGCGCCACATCCAACTTGACCCTCTACACACGCGAAGCGATGGGGCGAGAGCCGTCGGATTTCTCCGCGTTCATGATGGCCATTCGTTTCGGATGCAAAGCAGCCGGCGGCTTTCTGCTGGGTTGGCTGGCCGTACGCGCGGGGCTGGGCAGCGGAGCGATGGGCTGCATCGCACTGCTTGCGGCTGGTTGCGCCTGGGCGTGGGTGGTGCCGGGTGCGGGCTACCTGTTTGCGTTTGGACTGTTGGGCGCCGGCGAATTGGGCGGCGCCTACTTTCCCAACTACGTGAGTTCTCTGTCGCGGCCCACCGAGTCCACTCGCAACCTCGCCATCATGACGATGGCAACGCCCGTCTCCAGCTTTGCGCCCGTTCTGCATGGGTTCCTGACGGACCGCTTTGGCTTCACCGCGAGCTTTGCCTTCGGTATCGCCACCGCCGTCTTGTCGATACTGCTGTTGTGGTGGATCCTTCAGGAAAGAGCGAGCGCGCCCTCCAAAGGCGCGCCCTAACTCCGTAGCGTCTCAGAGATCGAGTCCGGTTAGAATTCGAACTTCAGTGCGAGTTGGCCGTTGCGATTGTCGTTGATGGTGGAGGTGATGCGTCCCACTGTGGGCGAACCGATCGCGGCGTTCGGGAAGCCGAATTGCGGCGTATTGAACAGGTTGAAGGCCTCCGCGCGGAACTGAACGGACATACCTTCGCGAATGCGGAAGTTCTTCACAAACGACATGTCGAATTGCACTTGACCGGGCGCGTAGAGAACACCCCGGGCGACGTTGCCGTAGGTGTTCTGAGGAGGCGCGGCAAAAGCGCGGTCGTCGAACCATCGGAACGGATCGGGGTTGTCGAGCGTGCCGCGGCCGATGCGGTCCGGCCAACTCGGGGCGCCGTTATTCACGCCGTTGGCGAGGTTGACGTTGAAGGCACGCCCGGTGGCGAGCGTGGTGATGGTGCTGACACGCCAGCCGCCAAACAGCGCGTCGGCAGCGCCGCCGCGATTCATGAGACGGCGGCCCTTGCCGAATGGAAGGTCGTAGACAAGGCTGGTGACGGCGCGGTGTTTGACGTCGTAGCCGGAAGCACCGCGGCCGCAGCGGATACAAGTGATGGTTTGCGGTCCGCCGGTGGCGCCACCGCCGGAGCCAGCCGAACCGCCGAAATCGATCGCCTTCGCCCAGGTGTACGAGACCAGACCTTGCAGGCCGCTTCCGAAGCGCTTCTCCAGCTTCGAGAGCAATCCGTGATAGGTGCTCATGTTCCGCGGGGCGTAGATGTTGATCGCCGTGATGTTGTTGAGCGGCTGAATGAGGCGCCGCGACTGCTGCGTGCCGGGACCGGGCTGCACTTCGTTGAGCGGCAGGCCAATCATCACGTGAACACCACGGCTGCCAGCGTAGGAGACTTCGCCGAGCAAAGTGTTGGAGAGTTGGCGCTGGATGTTGGCGCTCCAATGCTGCGCGTAGCCGGTGAGGTTGTTGTAGTCGTGGCCTTGTGCGCCCGGATTGGCCGCATTGAGCTCGGCGGTGGTGCGCGGCTTGATGGTCTGGATGGGCGGGAACGGCCGGTTGATGACAGGCACCCGGGAGAAGTCGGTGGGGTTGACTTCTGGTACGACGTTCTGCGTGAAGATGTAGGGAACCTGGATGCCGAGCTGGCCGTTGGCGGTCACCGGCTCCGGGAAGTGCGAAAGGCCATAGCCGGCGCGGAAAATGGTCTTGCCATTGCCGAGCAGATCGTACGCCAGGCCGATGCGAGGCCCGAAATTGCCGTACTGCGTCGACTTGTTCACCGCTCGCGAGGCGCCGTCCTCGTTGGCATAGACCAGGCGCATTCCGGCACGGTCGACATTCACGAGGCGGTTGCGGATTTCCACGTCCGGCGTGTAGATCTCGTAGCGCACTCCGAGGTTCAAAGTGAGGCGGGGGTGCACCTTGAAATCGTCCTGGAAGAAGAATGCGATTTCGTGGTTGGTCTGGTAGTAGGGTTCCAGCAACGCGCCGCGGCTGGCGCCGGTGAGATAGCCGGTGAGTAGCGTGGCCATGCCGCTGCCGCCCACGTTGTTGCGTGGATCGTTCGTGTAGTTGTTGCTGAAACCGAGGTTGCCACGCGGAGCGATATTGGTGTAGGGCGAAGTGAGCCGCTTGATGTAGTGCTGGCCAAACTTAAGCTGGTGGCGGTCGACGGTTAAGAAGATGTTGTTGTCGATCTGGTAGTGCGTTTGGCGCGGATTCACGGGCAGGAACCCGGGACCGCCCGAGAGGCCGGTGAACTCCTGCACGTTGATGCCGGGGATGCCGGAAGTCAACTGACTGATATTGACGCCTTCGATTCCGAGTGAAGTTGCTGCGTTCCGGCCGAAGTCCGACGCCGTGGTGGTGGGCGTGGTGCGCGCAAAGCCCAGGCGCAGTTCGTGGAGCAAGTTGGGGCGGAAGATGTGCGAGTTATTCAGTGCCGCGCCCTGCGTGTTGAGGCGGGTGTTCTGCAGGCCGGCGACGAACGGCCCGAGTTCGAACCGCGATGCGGCTTCCGCCGGTGTGGGCAGGCAGCAATTGGCCTGGCCCTGCGGCGCGTCCAGCTTGAACTTCTCAAACGAGTAGCGGAAGAACGTGGAGTCCTTTTCGGTGAGGCGATGGTCGATGCGGGTTGTGAAGCCGTTGTCGGTGATGTCGCGATTGGCATTGATCGTGAAGTTGTTGAAGTTCCCCGGCTGATTGGGCAGCGGATAGATGCTGGCCACATTGCGGCCCACCGGATTGATGCGCGCCGACGGAATGACGTTGCCGGCGAACGGATCGCGGAGGAACTGCGGGTTGGCGGCGCTCACGGGCGCGCCGGGATTGTAGGCGGGGTTGAGGCGTGTGGTGAGCGGGTCGAAGACCTGGATCAGGTTGCCCGGAGTGCGCTCATACTGGCTGAAGTTGCCGGCGCGCACCTGTGCGGTGGGCACCGAGTTGACGAACGTCAGGCCGCGGATTTCACGGAGACCGAAATAGTCTGCAAAGAAGAAGGTGCGGTTCTTGCCGTTGTAGATCTTGGGAATGTATAGCGGCCCGGAGACGGCAGCGCCATATTGATTCCGGCGCAGCGGCGCCTTGGGAATCGCGGGGTTGGCAAAGAAGTTGCGCGCGTCGAGTTTGTCATTGCGGAGGAATTCGAACAGGTTGCCGTGCAGCTCGTTCGATCCCGACTTAGTGGACACCGACACAACGCCCGCCCCGCGGCCGAACTCAGCCGAATAGACACCGGTGAGCACTTTGAACTCGCGCACCGATTCGATGGAGGGCTGGACGATGACCGTGTTAAACGTGTATTCGTTGTTGTCGATGCCGTCCACCAACCAGCCATTGGAATTACCGTGATGGCCGAGTGCGTTGAAGTTGGAGCCGGCGCGGGGATTAAAGGTGGAAGCGCCGGAGAGGTTCTCGCCGATCTGACCGGCAGTGACGCCGGGTGCCAGATAGACTAACTGCGCGAAATTGCGGCCGTTGAGTGGCAGCTCACGGACGGCGCGTTCGGTGATCACTTCGCCGAGTTCCGCGCTCTCGGAGCGGACCAGCGGAGCGCCGGCGGTGACGTTGACCGTCTCGGTTACCTGGCCGACTTCGAGGGTGAAATCGATACGCGCCTTTTGGTCCACCTGCAGCGTGACGCCGTCACGCACCTGACGTTTGAACGCCGCCATTTCGGCCGCGACGGAGTAGGTGCCCGGAATCAGGAAGGGGGAATTGTAGGAACCCGTCTCGTCGGAGACGTAGTTCTGGACGGTGGCCTTCGAAGTTTCCGTGATGGTGATTTTGGCGCCACTCACCACCGCGCCGGTGTTATCACGAACGGTGCCCAGGATGGTACCGGTGGTCTGCTGGGCGAACAAACTGGCGGATGCCGCTGCGAGGCAAAGCAAAGATCTGATTGCGAGCGAATTCATAAGCTTTCTTGTTTCTTTTCCGGCGCAAGGGGAGCCGGACGTGGCCTTTAATCGTTGGATAACCTAGGGTAGCAAAAACGGCGTCTCAGAAGCAACTGATCACGGTGGACGAAGCTTCTACTTCCGGAGGTAGCGGCCGGTGTGGGAGCCATCGCATTTCGCTACATCCGTGGGGGTGCCGGCCACCACAAGCCGGCCTCCGCCGGAGCCTCCGTCGGGACCCAGGTCCAGGATCCAGTCAGCGGCGCGGACGACTTCGAGGTTGTGCTCGATGATAAGGATGCTGGCTCCGGCTTCGATGAGTCGTTCGAAGGACCGCAACAGCTTGGCGATGTCATCGAAGTGGAGCCCGGTGGTGGGCTCATCGAAGATGTAGAGGGCGCCCTTCGAATTCGCCTGCGCAAGATGGGCGGCGAGTTTCACGCGTTGCGCTTCCCCGCCCGACAGCGTCGTCGCCGATTGGCCGAGGCGCAGGTAGCCCAATCCCACGTCTTGCAGTAGGCCGAGTTTGTGGACGAGCTTGGGCTGGTCCGCGAAGAAGGCGATCGCTTCGCGCACCGTGAGGCCCAGCACCTGGTGAATGTTGAGGTCTTTGTAACGGACCTCAAGGATGCTTTGTTTGAAGCGCGTGCCGTGGCACTCTTCGCACACCAGTTCCACGTCGGCGAGGAACTGCATTTCGACGGTGACCGTGCCGCCGCCCTGGCAGTTCTCGCAGCGCCCGCCGGGGATGTTGAAGGAAAAGTGGCCGGGCGTGTAGCCGCGGCGCTGCGAGTCGCGCGTTTGCGCAAACAACTCGCGGATGAGGTCGAACGCCTTGATGTAGGTGACGGGGTTTGAGCGCGGCGTGCGGCCGATGGGCGATTGGTCCACCAGCACCACTTCATCGACGAGATGCTTGTTCACGACGCGCCGCCATGTCTGGCGGGTTTCTTCTTTGATCGCGTCATCCTCGCTGCCGCTGGCCACGCCGAGAGCGGGGGCCGCCGCGCCGCCCACGGCCTTGAAAATGACCTGATGCACGAGCGACGACTTACCCGAGCCGGACACGCCGGTGACGGCCACCATCAGGCCCAGCGGAATCTCGACGTCGATGTTTTGCAAGTTATTCGACCGGCAGCCTTCGATGCGGACGACGCGTTTGGGGTCGATCGGGCGCGGACGGCGCGGTTTGGACGTGACCATTTCGCCGCGCAGATACTTCCCGGTGAGCGACTGCGGCATGCCGTTGAACAACTCATCGCGCGAACCCTGGAAGACGATGGTGCCGCCGAGAACGCCCGCGCCCGGGCCGATGTCGACGATGTGATCCGCCGCGCTCATCACATCTGGGTCATGCTCGACGAGGATGATGGTGTTGCCGAGCTCGCGCAGTTCGTGCAGGATCTTCACCAGGCGATGTGTGTCGCGGCTGTGCAGACCGATGGACGGTTCATCGAGAACATAGGTCGCGCCCACCAGCCGCGAGCCGAGGCAGGTGGCGAGTTGGACGCGCTGCGCTTCCCCGCCCGACAGCGTGGCCGAGAGGCGTTCGAGCGTGAGGTATTCGAGGCCCACGTCATTCAAGAACGTGAGGCGTTGGCGGATCTCGACCAAAATCTTGCCTGCGATGCCCGCTTCTTCCGGCGTGAGCAAAAGCGTGTCAAAGAAGTCTCGCGCCTCGCGGATGTTGCGCCGGCAGGCCTGAGCGATGGTCTCGCCGCCCACGCGGATGTTGAGCGCCTCGCTCCGCACGCGCGCTCCGCCGCACTCGTTGCAATCGGCATAGCCGCGGTACTTGCTCAGGAACACGCGCACGTGCACCTTGTACTTCTTCTTCTCCACGTCGGCAAAAAACTCACGCACGCCGCGCCACACAATCGACTTTTCCGCGTCGTTCAACTGCACGTACGGTACGTCGAGCCGCACCTTGCCCTTGGCCATGCGCTCGAAATCTTTGAGTCCCCAAGTGTACTGAGGCCGGGTCCACGGATGAACGGCGCCGTCTTCGATGGACAGGAACTGGTCGGGAATGACGCGCGAGGGTGCATAGTCCACCACGTTGCCGAAGCCCTGGCAGCGCGGGCAGGCGCCGGCGGGCGAGTTGAAGCTGAACAGGTTCGGCTCGGGATCGATGAAGGTGCGGTTGCAAGTTTTGCAGGCAAACTTGTCATTGAAGCGTAGCGTGCGTTCACCGGTGGAGGCCTCAACGATCACCTCGCCGGACTGGCGGTAGGCGAGTTCGGCGGCATCGACAATGCGCTGGCGGAGTTCGGTGGAATCGCTGATGGCAATGCGGTCAACGAGGGCGAAGACTGGCTTTGAAAAATCGAGATCGAGAAGCGACTCGGGCGTTGAAAACTCAAACGTCTGCCCGGCCTGGAAAAGCCGGCTGAAGCCGCGTTTGCGGAGTTCGAAGAGATGGTTGCGCAGGGCATAGGTCTTGAGCCCCTGCGGCAGCGGGAACAGCACATACCAGCGCGACCCCGGCGCTTCGGCCATGACAGCGGCGGCGATGTGGTCCACCGTGTCGCGCTGGACCCGGGTTTGGCATTGGGGGCAGTAGGTGCGGCCGGCGCGCGCCCAGAGCAGGCGCATGTAGTCGTAGACTTCGGTGGACGTGGCAACGGTGGAGCGCGGATTGCGCGTGGTGTTTTTCTGCCGGATGGCGATGGGCGGCGCGATGCCGTCGATCTCGTCGACATCGGGCTTCTCCATACGGTCGAGAAACTGGCGCGCGTAGGCTGAAAGCGATTCGACGTAGCGGCGCTGGCCCTCGGCGTAGATGGTGTCGAAGACAAGTGAGGACTTGCCGGACCCCGACACGCCCGTCACAACGGTGAGGCGGAAGTGCGGGATCGCCAGGGTGAGGTTTTTGAGGTTATGTACGCGTGCGCCGCGTATCACGATGCTCTCGTCGGCCAATACGCCAGTGTAGCGGATTGGCGGGAGCTAGACGACTACGCTTGCAGTCGATGAGCGCAACGGATGGATCCCACTTCGGCCTCGGCGCGACGGACCCTGTTTCACCTCGAACGGATGGAACTTAAGACCGAAGACGCCGACCATGAGTGCCTCGGTCGAGCGGCCGGCGCCTATTGCGCGGTGCCGTAGAGCTTGAGCTTCACGTTGCGCAGCGTACCGCTCACCCCATTTTCCTCGGTGTCCACCACGAGCACCTTCCACGCGCCGGCGGAGGACTCGCCCCAGAAGCGCGGCGTGGTGAACTGGTATTCGACAAAGTTAGCGTTGTCATCGTTCGGGCGCGCCTCGGCCGCGGCGAGGAACCCGCTGGGCGACCGGATGATGAAACCCAGGTCACCGCGCCTTTTGTGCTCGACGTTGACCGTCAGTTCCACATGTTCGACGCGGAGTTTGGCCGCGGCAAAATCCGCCAGGGTGACCGTGGTGGGTGTGCCGTCGTCGTCGATCTTGCCACCATTTTCCATGGACTCGACCGAACTGAGCGCCCGTAGCGGCCGCCAGTTGGCGGCCAACTCCACGGCGGCCGACACATTGAGAAGCCCCGCGCCAAAGGAGTGGCTGAAGGTGAATCCGCCTGCGTTTGTTTTGAACTCGTCGCCACCTCTGAGCCCGGCGCGCGAGGCCGAAAGCATCAAGATTTCTTTGACGTCTCGATAGCTGAGATTACGGTTGGCTTCGAGCAGGAGCGCCGCGGCCCCAGCCACTTGTGGCGCGGCCGAGGACGTGCCGTTGGCGGCGTCTGTGTAGTTCATGGGCGCCTTGGAGCCAGGGAACGATTCGTTCTTGGCCTGATAGGCTTCGCTGCCGGAGACGTTGGTGCTCCACATCACGTTCGGCGGTTGGAACTCGCCGCCAAGGGCGGTGATGGCCACAGCCATGCCGGTCTCAGAGTAGGAACTCTGCTTGCCGTCGTTGCCCGCCGCGGCGACCGCGATGGCAAAGCGCGAAGAGGAGAAACCGTCGTAGCTGGAATCATCGTCTTTGCCGCGCCCATTGCCGCAGGAGATGGCGTACACTGTGCCGAGACCGTCGCGGTTGCGCGTAGCACCCCGTTCGAGTCCGGAGAGGGTCAATGCTCCGACGCGGCCATCGGATTTGCCGTCGTCATCCGGCCCCCAACTATTGCTTGAAACGTGTGTGATGACGCCCTCGGGCTGCCAAGCCAGGGCACGCGCAGAGGCGTCTTCTGCCGTCGCGCCCCCGATCAGGCGCAGCCCCATGGCCCGCGCTTCCGGCGCCACACCCGTCAGACCCACGCTATTGAAGCCCGCCGCAACGGCGAGCCCGCCGCAGTATGTCCCGTGATTTTCTGCGGCGTTCATGGGCGAAGGGTCGTTTGGTTCGCCGTCTTCTTTGAAATTACGGTGAAAGCCGCTTTCGAGGGGATAAGCGTTGTTGGCGAGGTCTTCGTGTTTGATCTCAAAGGCGTCGTCCACGACGGCGATATTGATGCCCTTCCCGGTCACGCGGTCCCAGGCGGTTTTCATGCCGAGGTTAAACGGCGCACCGTCATCGAGGTGCCATTGCATGGGGTAGAGCGGGTCGTTCACTGGGCGCTTGAGGAGGCCACGCAAGGAAAATTCGCGGGCAAATACGGGCGTGAATTCCCAGCCACCTTGGCCCACCATCCAATCGGCTGCGTCGAGGGCAGCGAAGGCGTTCGCGTAGGTCACCAGGACCCAGCCTTCCAAAAAGCTTGCTTCCTGGCTCACCGGATGCGTGGGGGCGAGGCCCGCGTAGCGGGAACCACCAGCGGCGGCGGCCGTTTTTACCAGAAGCTTTGGCGTCATCAGGCGGCGCGCCGCGTCGAGCCGCTTTTCGCGCTCAGCGGCGGGGAGTGCGGCGAGTACTTCGGCGGCCGGCAGGTCACCGAGATTGTAGAATACGGGTGCGAGCGAGACGCTGCGGCCGGGCCAGCCACTCTTAACCTTCGCGCGGGCCGGCTCGTTGGCGCCCAGTTTGAGGAGGGTTCCTCCGCCCCATTCCTTTTGCCCGGCCGAAGTGCGCACACCGGCGGCGCCGCTCCCCCGATGGCCGAACACCTCGTTGGCCGACGCGCGGTAGTACACCGGGCGGCCGCCGTCAGAAAACGTATAGTCCGGTTGGGCGGAAAGACTCGCCAAGCTCAGAGCAGCGCTTAGACAAAAGCGGAAGGCAGATTTCAACGTCAACAGATGGACTCCTCTTAACCGGGATTCCTGTTTTGGGTTCCCCGAAATCTAAGTATACTCGAAGTGGCCGTTGTAGGCGCTGTTCTCCTGCTGGCCGTAGACCGGAATCTCGGTAGAGTCCATGTCCAGCACCACGCGTTGGGGAGAGCCGAGG
>VFZP01000234.1 GCA_016871115.1 Acidobacteriota bacterium | reverse complement strand
CGGCTCTACACACCGCGCCGGGTCCAGATGCAGCGCGCTTTCGGTGAGATAGCAAGGCACGCCAATGAACAGCAGCGCGAGCACAAGCCCCGCCACCACCCAACGCACCCGCTTCATCCCTTCAACTCCCGCTGCAGTTCCGCCAGCAGATTGAGCGCATCCACCGGCCGCAGTTCATCGAGATTCACACTGCGAATGCGTTCGGCAATTTGGTGTCCTACGGGCTCGAACAACTGAATCTGCATCGCGCCGGCGCCGCCCCTTTTCTTGGACGGCTTCGGCACCAGCTCCTCGGTCACCGAGTGCTCACTCTTTTCATGCAGCGCCAGCACCTCGCGCGCCCGCTCAATCACCGCCACCGGCAGCGCCGCCAGCCGCGCTACTTCAATACCGTAGCTGCGATCCGCCGCGCCCGGCTCCACCCGCCGCAGGAAGATGATCTGATCACCCGCCTCTTTCACCGCCACATGCAGGTTCGTCACGCCGTTCAACTGCCCGGCGAGCTCGGTCAACTCGTGATAATGCGTCGCAAACAGCGTCTTTGCCTGAAGGCGGTCGTGAATAAACTCCACCACCGCCCACGCCAGCGCGAGCCCATCGTAGGTGGCCGTGCCGCGCCCAATCTCATCGAGCACAACAAAGCTGCGCGGTGTCGCGCTATTGATAAACGCCGCCGTTTCCGTCATCTCCACCATGAACGTACTGCGCCCGCGCGCCAGATTGTCCGCCGCGCCAATGCGCGTGAACACGCGGTCCACCACCGGCAACAGCGCCTCCTGCGCGGGAACGAACGAACCGCTCTGCGCTAGGATGATCGTCAATGCCGCCTGCCGCAGATACGTCGACTTGCCGCCCATATTTGGCCCCGTGATGATCGCCAGGAACTGTTTCGTCGCGTCGAGGTAAATATCGTTCGGAATGAACCTCGCGGCTTCGCGCTCGGCCAGCCGTTCAATCACCGGATGCCGCCCCGCCATCACGCGCATCTCACCCTCGGCGCTGAAGCGCGGCCGCACAAAACGCTGCCCCGCGGCTACTTCGGCGAGCGACGCCATCAGGTCCACTTCCGCCACCGCCGCCGCCGTCTGCCGGATGCGCATCGCCTCTGCCGAGGCCTGCGAGCGCAGCCCTGCGAAGATCTCCTTTTCAATCTCCAGGATCTTGTCTTCGGCTTCGAGAATCTTCGCTTCCAGCACCTTCAACTCAGGCGTGGTGAAGCGCTCGGCGTTCGCCAATGTCTGTTTGCGCTCGTAGTCCGGTGGCACCAGATGCAGATTCGCCTTCGAAATCTCGATGTAGTAGCCGAAGACGTTATTGAAACGGATCTTCAATGAGCCGATCGTCGTCCTTGTTTTCTCGCGCGTCTCAATGCCGGCTATGTACTGCCGCGAGTTGCGGCTGATGTCCCGCAGTTCATCCAGCCGCGCATCGAAGCCATCGCGAATCGCGCCGCCGTCGGCGATGTTCACGGGCGGCTCTTCACTCAACGCCGTAAGCAGCGCATCGCGCAACCCGGCCACTTCATCGAGCCGTTCCCGCGTCTCCTCCAGTCGCACCGCGCGCACCGCGGCCAGTTGCGACTTCAACTCCGGCACACGTGCAAGCGACCGCGCCAGCGCCAGCATCTCACGCGGCGATCCGGTGCCGATCGTCACCTTCGCCAGCAACCGCTCCAAGTCAAGAATGGACGACAACGTCTTGCGCAACCCGCCGCGGAGGATCGTCTCGCCGTGCAGTTCCTCCACCGCATCCAGCCGTGCTTCGATCTCTTCCGGCGCAAGCGCCGGCCGCAGCAAACGCGCGCGCATCAACCGCCCGCCCATCCCCGTGAGCGTTTGATCCAGTACCGATAGCAGCGTCACTTCTCTGCTCTCGCCGGCAAACAGCGGTTCCACCAACTCGAGGTTCCGCACCGTCACCGCGTCGAGAATCATCGAGTCCGCGCGTTCCTGGTAGGTCGGCCGGTCCAGATGCTCCAGCGCCGAGCGCTGCGTCTCGCGCAGGTAGTGCAGAATCGCGCCCGCCGCACCCACCGCCAGCGGCTTGCCGGTGAGACCGCACCCATCGAGCGACAGAAGCTTGAAATGCTCCTTTAGAATCCGGTCCGCATAGTCGAGCCCGAAGATCCATCCTTCGAGCGGCGTCCGCACACCAGCCGCCTCGTGCGCCGATACGTCAGCCACGAGCGTCTCGCGCACGTTCAGCGCCTCAAGCGCCGGCAGCGCCTCGCCCGCCGCCATCTCTGCCGCGCGAAACTCACCCGTCGACACGTCTACCCATGCCACGCCCGCGCGCCCGCCCTGCACGGTCACTGCCGCCAGAAAGTTGTTCTCATGGGACCGCAACAGGTTCGCGTCGGTCGCTGTTCCCGGCGTCACAATGCGCGTCACCTCGCGCTTCACCAGCTTCTTGGCGACCTTCGGATTTTCCATCTGCTCGCAGATGGCCACGCGGTAGCCGCGCTGCACCAACTTGGCAATATAGTTCTCAGCAGCATGGTGCGGCACACCGCACATCGGCACCGAATCTTCTTTGTCCTTGTTACGAGAAGTGAGCGTGATCTCCAGCTCACGCGCCGCCGTCACGGCGTCCTCATAGAACAGTTCGTAGAAATCGCCCAGCCGGAACATCAGCAGCGTGTGGGGCACCTGCTGCTTGATCGATTGGTACTGCCGCATCAGCGGCGTCGCCGGTTCCGCGCTCATCCCTACGCGTACAATCCCCGGAGCTTGATCGCAAACGCAACGCGGTCGAGCGCCAGCATGTAGGCGGCGGCGCGATTGTTCGTCTTGTGCTTGTCGCCGTAGGCCGTCACATCGCGGAATCCGTTCACCATGATCTCTTCGAGGCGCTGATTCACGAGGTCTTCGTTCCAGAAGAAGCCCTGGCGATCCTGCACCCACTCAAAGTACGACACCGTCACACCGCCGGCATTGGCCAGAATATCTGGGATCACAAAGATGCCTTTGTCCTGCAGAATGTCGTCGGCCGGCGCGGTGGTGGGGCCATTCGCGCCCTCGGTCAAGATGCGGCACTTCAGCTTGGGCGCGGTGAGCGACGTAATCACGTTTTCCTTCGCGGCCGGTATCAGCACATCGCACTTCTGCGCCAGCGCCTCATCGCGATCGATCATCTCCCCCCCGGCGAAATCGACAATCGATCCGGTCTCCTTCCGGTGCGTCATCAGCGCCTCGATGTCGAGTCCGTTGGCGTCGTACACCGCGCCGTCGTACTCGATGATTGACACGATGTTGAACCCGCGCCGCGCCATCAGCCGCGCCGCCATCCCGCCCACGTTGCCGAAGCCCTGAATCACCACGGTCGCATCCTCGGGCTTGATGCCGAACCGCTTCAGCGCCTCGAGCGTGACAATCATGCAGCCGCGCCCGGTTGCTTCGGGACGCCCGCGCGAACCGCCGAGATCGAGCGGCTTGCCCGTCACCACACCCGTGGTGGTCTGCCGCATGTGCATCGAATAGGTGTCCATCATCCAGGCCATTACCTGCTCGTTGGTGTTCATGTCGGGCGCGGGAATGTCTTTCTCCGGCCCGATGAACTCGATGATCTCCGCCGTGTAACGCCGCGTCAGGCGCTCCAGTTCACCCATCGAAAGAATCGTTGGGTTGCAGATCACGCCGCCCTTACCACCACCATACGGAATGTTCGCCACCGCGCACTTCCACGTCATCCAACTCGCCAGTGCGCGCACTTCTTCGATCGTCACATCCGGTGCATACCGGATGCCGCCTTTGGCCGGACCGCGGGCAATCGAATGCTGCACGCGATAGCCCGTGAACACCTCAATACGCCCGTCGTCCAACAAGACCGGAATGTACACCGTGATCTCGCGTGACGGCGACCGCAATACTTTGCGAATTCCCTCATCGAGCGAGAGGCGGTCAGCGGCATCGTCAAAGCGGGTTTCGGCGGCAAGCCACGGGTTCAACTCCCGCTCCATGGCGGGGTTTTGGGCAACGGCAGTCAAGGCTGGGATTCTCCTCGATCAATTATGGCACTGCGCTCCGGCGGTGCATTTCGCGGTATTTGCGCAGCAACTCATACAGCACAATCCCGCCGGCGGTGGCCACGTTGAGCGAGTGTTTTCGACCCAGCATCGGTAACCGCACGAACGTGTCGGCCATGTCGATCAACGCTGGCTGCACGCCGTCCACTTCATGCCCAAACAACAGGCACACCGGAAAGCGCGGCATCCAATCGAACAAATCCACCGCGCCCACGCGCGTCTCCATCACCGCAATCTCTTCGCCTCGCTCACGCAATCCACGCACCAGCGCCAACGGGTCCGAGGTGTGTTCCCACGGCACCGTTTCCTCCGCGCCCAGCGCAGTCTTTGAGATGGCCGATTTGGGCGGCCGCCCGGTGATGCCGGAAAGGTACAACCGCCGCGCCCCCGCGCCGTCCATCGTGCGGAAGAACGAGCCCACGTTGTACATGCTGCGGACGTTGTCCAGCAGGATCGACACGGGCAACTCCGTGATCGCTTCATAGGAGCGCGCCGCTTCGGTCACTTGAAACGGCGTGCGGTGATCGGAAGCCGCCACTACCGCGTGCTCCAAACCGTCACGCGGCTGCGCGTTTGATATCCCATGCGCCGGTACAGCGACAAGCCGGCGGGTGTGGCCTGCAGAATCGAGGCCGAGAACCCGGAGCGAGCCCAGGCATCCTCAAGCGCGTGCCGCGTGATCGCTTCGCCAAAGCCACGCCGCCGCCACGCTGGCAGCGTCGCGACGCTATAGAGCCCAACGCTGCCCGCGTCCGCATTGGCAATGGCAATACACATGGGCCGGCCCTGCTCATAGCCTACCCAGCCGCGCAGCACGCCCTCCCAAAACCGGGCTGATCCATAGATTCCGCGCGCCGTCGCATAGGGCAACAGGAACACCTCCGCGCAGATGCGCCAGAAATCTTCGCGCGCCGCTTCGTTCGCCACCGGGCGTACCTCCAACACCGGCATCTGCGCCGGCGCCGCGCCCATCCGGTGGGCCGCCATGCCTTCATGTTCAGCGGTCCACAAAAGCCCGCGCATTTCCAGCATCCGCGCCGGCGGCGTCCCGCGGCCGGTCACCATGGCTTCATCCAGCCAACAACTCCATCCCACGCGGCACTCGTGGAAGAACCGCGCCGCTTCATCGAGGAGGCGCGCAAACTCCGCTTGCTCCACGGGCTCTGAAAGCACCATCGCGTTAAACACGGAAAAGTCCAGGCCCGAGTTCGACACGCACGCCGGCCCGAGGTCGCGCAGATCGCCGCGTTCTGTGGAACGGGAAAACGCACTCATCGCCGAACGCAAATTGCGGGCGATCAATACGCGGTCCGGCACAGGGCAAATCATACTGCAATCACAGCAGCGTCAGCGGATCGACATCCACCACCAAGGCCGTCGCGGACCATTTCTGCTCCAGCGCGTGCCGCCGCAACATTCCCAAAATCTCATTCAGGCGCTGCCGACTGGACGACTTGATGAGCAACTGATACCGGAACTCGCGCTTCAACTTCGGCACCGGCGCTTCGGCCGGCCCCAACACCTTGATGCCCTCTGGAGCCGGATCCAGCAGTCCCCCGATCTCACCCGCCAGCCGCATCGCCTCCTCCTGCTGCGGGTGCCGCACCAGTACGTTCGCCAGTGCCGCAAAGGGCGGATAGCGCATCAGCCGGCGGAACTCCAATTCCTTCTCATAGAACTTCGCATAGTCCTGCGCCGCCGCGCACCGCACGGCGTAATGTTCAGGGTTGATCGTCTGCAGATATACGAGTCCCGGCAATTCACCGCGTCCTGCGCGTCCGGCCGCCTGCGTCAGCAACTGAAACGTCCGCTCGGCCGCGCGGAAATCCGGCATGCCCAGACCTACGTCCGCATTCACCAGCCCCACCAGCGTGACGTTCGGAATGTCGTGCCCCTTGGCGATCATCTGCGTGCCCACCAGCAAGTCGAAATCGCCGTCGCGGAACGCGTGCAGGATGTTCTCGTAGTCACGCCGGCCGGTCACTGTGTCGCGATCCATGCGCGCCACGCGCGCGCCGGGGAACAACTGATTCAGTTCTTCCTCCACCTTCTCGCTGCCTGTGCCCAGGAAGTAGATATGGTCGCTGGAACACTTTGGACACGCCTGCGGCACGGGCTCGGCGTAGCCGCACACATGGCAAAGCAGGCGCTTGTCCCGCTTGTGCCAAGTCAATGTCACCGCGCAGTTCTGGCATTCGATCCGCTCGCCGCAGGAACGGCACGCCACGAACGTCGAAAACCCGCGGCGGTTGAGCAACAGCATCGCCTGCTCGCGTCGCTCGATGCACGCCTTCACGGCCTCGCTCAACGCTCTGGAAAACGTCGCCTGCTTCTTGGTCTCCAGGAACTCCTGGCGCATGTCCACGATGTGCACTTCCGGCATAGGCCGCCGTTCAATGCGCTCCGGCATCGACACCAAACGGTACTTGCCCTTTTCTGCGTTGTAGCGTGTCTCCAGGCTCGGCGTGGCCGAACCCAGCACCACCGCCGCCCGGCACTCGCGCGCGCGCACCACTGACACATCGCGCCCGTTGTAGCGCGGATTCTCTTCCTGCTTGTAGCTCTGGTCGTGCTCTTCGTCCACGATAATGAGCCCCAGGTTCTGCACCGGCGCAAACACGCCCGAACGGGTCCCCACCACCACGCTGGCCGCGCCGGAGCGAATCCGCCTCCACTGCTCAACACGCTCCATGCCGGAGAAGGCGGAGTGCAGAATCGCCACCCGGTCGCCAAAGCGGTGGAAGAACTGTCCGGCCACCTGCGGCGTAAGACCAATTTCAGGAACCAGCAGCAGCGCGCCGCGTTCATGCCGCAACGCCTCTTCAATCAGCCGCAGGTACACTTCGGTTTTGCCGGAACCCGTCACGCCGTGCAAGAGGAACGCCACGAATTCGTGGGTGGTAATCGCACCGGCCACTGCTTCAAACGCCGCCTGCTGATGCGCGTTCAGCCGGTGCGGCGGACGCATCGAACCAGCCAGTACCGCCGGCGCTTCTGGCCGCAAGGCGATAAGCCCACGCCGCGCTAACGCTCTGGCTGCCGTGCTCGCATTGCGCACATGCTCTTCCAGTTGCGCTAGATTGTGCGACCCAGGGTGCAGTTCCAGGTACGCAATCAACTCGCGCTCGGCCTTCGGCAGCTTCACGGCCTCCGGCCGCCGTTCAAACTCTGCCCGCAACCGCGCCGAGGCGATGCGCAGAGGATCTTTGGTCTGTACGCCACTCTCCTCGCTCACCCAGCCGCGCTTGTCCAGCCCCTTCAACGCGGCATCGGCGCCCTTGACTTTCTTCAGCAGGTAAGATGCCGACATGGGCCGCGCTTCGAGCAGCCGCAGAATCTCCACCGCCGGCTCTTCGCTGGAGGCGCCGAGTAGCAATTGCCGCGCCGCATCGCGCCCGGAATCAGTCAGCGCCAGCGTCTTGGTCTTCCGCACCTCACCGCTTAACGGCGTCATTGTGCGCAGCACCTCGCCTAGCGGCGAGCAATAGTACGCCGCAATCCAGCGCGCCAGCGACAGCAGCGAAGAATCAAGCAGCGGTTCTTCATCGAGGAGCCGCTCGGCCGGCTTGGCCACCACCGCCGGCGCGGTGTCGTGCAATCGCACGATCATCCCAGTCATCTTGCGCGGACCGAAGGGAACCAGCACACGTGCGCCTACGGACGCGCGATGGCGCCATGCATCCGGTAGCGAGTAAGTGAAGGGCCGGTCTAGCGGCACCGGCAGACTGACGTCACAGAAGAGCGGCGACGGCAAGTCCGGGGGGAACTCGGACATGGCTTAGGCTCTTCATGATAAACCTACTCGTGCGCTGCGTGCCGGCGCTTCCGGCTTTGCACGAACGTGACCGCCGCCGCCACCACCGCCGGGATCGCGGCAATCAGCAACAACGGCTTGGCGCCGCGGGAGACCGCGCCAGAAAAACGCTCATCAGACCAAATCGACGGCACCACCAGGGTGGCAATGAGCAACGCACCGCAAAAGGCGATCGAGGTAATCGACACGCCGCCCCTGCCGGCATTCGCGCGCAGCACATTCACCGTCCGGCGGGCAGGCCAGCGCGCACAGCAGACTGATGGCCACCAGCCCCAATCCGGACGCAGGGCCGCCGGGCAGCGTGAAGCCGGCGGCGCCCGTCACCAGCAGAACGAACATAACCATGGTCCAAATCGGCAGCGGCCCCGCTACGAGGAGTATGAAGACGGCGGACGTAGGCCCAAGCTTGGTTGAGTTCGTTCCTTTGCTTATGTGCAGCTATCGTCGTAGCCGCAGCCAATCCACCATTGCGCGGAGGCCCTACCCGCTCTCCTTTTGCGCCGCAGCCAGTTAGTACCCCGCTTCCACAGCGTTGGCGTCACCCGCCCGATGAAACTCCCGGTAGTGCGCCGCGAGCAGGTTCATGCCAAAGTCGCCCGCAAAGTCCCGCCACACCGAGTGGATATGGTTGTTGTTGTTCTGCGTGTTGTCATATTCAATCAGAAACGTCGGGCCCTGGATCCGATAGTAGTGCGGCTGGCCGCGCTGCGGTCCGCCCATCCACGCAAACAGGATCTTGTCCACTCCCGCCTTGCGCACCGCGTCCAACCGGGCCGAACCGATGTCGGCGGGCATGTTCACCGCGTACTCTTCAATCACACCCATCAGCATCGCCACTTGCCGCTTGTTCAGCTTCGCGGCGGCAATCCCCTTGGACTCCAACGGCTCCACCTTTAGCTTGTTGCCGGTGAAGATATCCTTCGGCGCTGCGGGCGACACCACCGCCACGGCCTTCTGCTTTTCATCCAACGCCGCCAACAGTTGCCGGGCCAGGTCCTCTTCCCCGGCCAACGCCCGAAAGCCCTTTCGCGGACCGTCCTTCAGTTCGGCCGGATTCGCCCCGAAGAACGAAGGCGAGGAAGCCACCGTCCGCCCCTTGATCACCGTGAAGTTGAGCGCCACGTGATGCCCTTCAAACCGCCAACCCCATGTCGCCGACGTCGAAGGCTCCCCGAATACGGTGAAGAAGTAGCCCGCTGCGTCGCGCCGCCCGCGCGTATCCTTCTCCATATCGCGCAAAACCGGTTCCAGACTCAACACGCCCGACACCTTCGCAAACCCCGTCTGACTCAGACCGGCACTCAACAGCGCCTCGGCCATCGCGCGCTGACCGGCGTCCATCTCGCGCAGCGGCAGCCCTTTGCGTTCACGGGGAACAAAGTGCCAGTCCACACGCTGCCTGTCGTCAAAAGCATAAGTCGCCTTGGCGCGTTGCTCGGGCGTTAACATCGTGAGAAAATTTTTTGCCGCGGCGGCCATGGCCGTGGCCGAACTCGTGCGTTCATAGGCCAACGACAACGCTAGCGAGCCACACAGGATCAAACCAAGCCGGAGCAGATTCAGCCGCATTTGAGAAAACTCCTTCGGCGCTGAGTATACAGCAGTGAGTTCACTCATACAGCAGGTGGCTTCTCGCGGTATAGTACGCTCACCATCGCTCCGACCAGCGACGCCGCGGCGCCCGCGAGAAGCGCTAGCTGCGTGCCCCCCGGCAACGCGTTCCCGGCCGCTCGCTTCGCACTCCAGATCATGACCAGCGCCTGCGCCATCGCCACAATGCCCAACAGCATCACCAGCCGGCACGCCCGCGACCACTGCGTATCCATCCCCGGTTGGGTGCGCAACACAATCACCGCGCGCCGGCAGGCGACGGAACATAACATCCTCAGCATCATCAGCCCGGCCAGCAACGCGCTAGAGCCAGACGCTCCAATATCCACCACGCCGGTCACAAGTAGGAGAAACATGATCAGCACCCAGAGTGAAACCGGCCCGGCAAGGAGGAGAATCACGGTGGCGGAAACGGGACCGAGGAACGAAGCAGTTGACGGACTGAGCATCTCTCCCTTGAGCGTCGCGCAGACCGGGCGGCCTGTACAGCCTCGGGTGAACCTAGCGTGCTGTAATTGAATTACCTATAAATAACTGCGGAGCTGTGCCGCAC
>VFZP01000233.1 GCA_016871115.1 Acidobacteriota bacterium | reverse complement strand
AAATCTCGCGCGCTGGCAAGGCCAGTTGCCGCACACGGCCACTCCCCCAGCCCTGCAAGACCTGGCTGGCCGGTTGACCCCGCCGCAACTGGATGCCCTCGAATACGATCTGCGCGTTCGCTACAAGATGAAGTGAGTGAGATGACCCTGACCATCCGAAAGTGCGTTTTGCTTTTTGCCGCGATAGCGCCTTCCGCTCTGGCGCAGTAAAGCACGTGGCAGCCGCGGCCCGGGCGCGGCGTGATCGCACCGGTGTTCTTACGCCCGTCGTTCAACCGGTTCTGGGCCGGCCCAATGGAAGTAACTCTGCCTGCCACCGTGCGCCAGTCGGCGTTCCTGATAACCGCCGAAGCGGGCCTTTCGCGGCGCGTGGCGCTGGACCTCACGGCGGGCTACACTCAGGTTCGCTCTGCGGCCTTCGGCGGGCCGGAGCGCGACGGAGGCTTGGCCGACACACAGTTCGGACTTCGCTACCAATTGACCTCGGGCGGCGCGTTCCGGCCGGCGCTGTCGGTACGCGCGAGGGTGATCGTCCGCGGCACCTACACCGCGGACCGGCCTTACTCAGCCGGCGACGGCGGATCGGGCGCGGAGCTTTCGATATTGGCGGGGCAAACTCTCGGTGAGCTCGGCGCAGGGATTTACGCCGACATCGGGTAACGCGTGCGCAACGGCCCCGTGCCGCCGGAACTGTTCGGCTCGGCGGGCATCTACAAAATCGCCGGGCCGGCTGCATTCTCTTTCACGTTTCGCAGGGCTCAGGGCCTTGCAGGCACCAACCTGATGGACGCGAGCTTCACGTTCCTGAGTCTGCGGGAGCGTCAGGACATTGTGGAAGGAGGTATCGGATTTGGACGAGGCAGCCGTTCGTATCAGCTCTTCGTGGCCCAAGCCGTCGGCGGACGGAACACGGGGCGGAAACTGGTGACGGGCATCGCCGTTTCGTTCGGCTTCGGTCTCCCTTGGCGCAAATAGCCCATCTTGACCTCTGCGGACTGCTGGCCTCGGTGGCCTGGATGGCCCTGCGCGTTCAATCACAGCAGCGCGGCGGCGTGAGCCTGGCCACGCTGCTGACGGTGCTCGCGGTGGCATGGGCCGCGACGTTGCTCGCCTGGCACAAGGCGGACGCCTGGCCGGGCGCGGCGAGCAGAATCTGGTTTTGGGCCATTGTGTTTCGCCTCTTCGGGCTCTTCGGCCAACCCGTGCTCGAGGACGACTATTTTCGCTACCTGTGGGACGGCTATCGGATGGCCACTAAGGCAGACCCATATTCACTGCACCAGCGGCATTCTTCGATGCGCCGCCGTGCCCGCGGCGCTGAGGGCGGCGCTCGACGGAGTGAATCATCCGCACTTGAATACAGCTTACGGGCCGGTTTGCCAGTGGCTATTTGCTTTCGCCTACTGGTTGCTGCCCGCTTCGCTCCTACCGTGGAAACTGGCCGTCATTGCCGCCGATCTGGCCACGTTACGGTTACTCAGCACGGCGGCCACGCCAGTCGGATTGCTGCTCTATGCCGGGTGCCCGCTGCTGATTCAGGAGACGGCATTCTCGGCGCATCCGGATTCGCTTGGCGTCCTTGCCGTCGTGGCCACGCTGGTGGCGATACGAAACGGGCGGCCGGCTTCGGCCGGCTTGGCGGCAGCGGTAGCCTTGGGCGTGAAGGCGACGGGCGGGCTGGCCGCCCCGCTCGTGTTGTGGCGCGGCGGCCGGCGGGCGATGGCAGGGTTTGCCGCCGCCGCCGTGCTCTGGGGCCCGTTCCTCGCGCGGGGTTCCTGGGCGGAGTGGCCGGCCGTGGCGGCCGCAGCGCAAGAGTGGGAATTCAACTCGTCGTTGTTTGCCCTCGCCAGTTGGGCCGCCGGCGAGCACTCCACGCGCGCCGCGGCCACGGCCCTCGCGCTGGGCCTGGCTGCGTGGTTCGCCTTGCGTGAGATGCCGTCCGCGCCCTCGTGGTGGCCCCGTGGAGGCTGGCTCTATGGCGCAGCCCTGCTGGCCGCGCCGGTGGTGAATCCTTGGTACTTGCTCTGGCTGCTGCCCTTTGCCGCGGTGTACCCCAGCGCGTGGGCGCTCGGCGCGCTCGGCTTCAGCAGCCCAGTTAAGCCACGGGCCTGCAGTTGCCTGCCGCCGGCCTCGGCCCGTACGATCATCCGTCCTGGTTGCGCCCGCTTAAGTACGGCGCGGTGGCCGCAGCGGGTTGGTGGGGACGGACCCGATGCTGAGATTCGGTTGTTCGCTCCGCAGCCAGTTCATCGCTGCCGCGATCGTGCTGGTGGGTATCTCCGCCACGGTGGGCTACGCGGCTTCCTACGTGCGTACGCAGCGCGTGCTGGCCGCGTCGCTCGGACGCGAGTTGCTTGGCATCGTCAACTCCACCGCGCCACGGCTGAACGGAGACGTGCTCAGCTTCATCACGCCGCTCCCGGACGGAGGGTTGAGAGGGCGGGAAGAGTTCGAGGAAGCCCGCGCCGTGTTGCTGCAAGCCACGCAGGCCAACGGATTGGAACACGCACCCGGCCAGAGCCCGCTCTCCATTCTGCGCCCCGCGGAGGATACGCCCGGCGAACTCGAGTTTGTGGTGATGACCGACCCGGACGCGACGGGGAAGTTGTATGCCGGCAATCGCTATCCTGCCATGGAGCACCATCTCCGCGCCCTCAGCGGCCACGGCATGGCGAGCGGAGTCTATTCCGACGCAGCCGGGCTTTGGATCTCGGCCGTGGCGCCAGTGCGCAGCAGCAACGGAAAGATCGTCGGGCTACTGCAGGCAGACCGGCCGGTGAACTTTCTTCACCAGCAGGCCCGCACCGAGGCCCAGTGGCTGGCACTCGCCGCCTTGAGTACGCTGGTGGCCGGCGCGCTGCCGGCCGTGTTGCTGGCGCGGAGCCTCACTCGGCCCGTGCACGAACCGATGAGGGCCACGCAACAACTCGCCGCGGGCAACCTGAACCACGCCGTCAAAGTAGACCGCTGCGACGAGCTCGGCGCATTGAGCGCGGCGGTCAACGACATGCCGTGCAGCTCCGCCAGACGCGTGGCGAGTTGTTGGTGAAACAGGAAGAACTCGGCGCGGCGCTTCAGGCGGCGCACACCGCCGGCCGGGCCAAGAGCGAATTCCGCGCCAACATGAGCCACGAGTTGCGCACACCGCTCAACGCCGTGATCGGCTATAGCGAGATGCTCCTAGAAGACGAACCCAAACCCGAGTTGCGGTACATCGAATCCTCCGGCTATCACCTGCTGGAACTGATCACCACCATCCTAGACTTTTCCAAGGCCGATGCAGGCAAACTGCAGGTGACGATGAAGCCCGTCGCAGCCGACCTGATCGTGGGGGACGTCTCCGCCACCATCGCACCACTGGCCGCCAAAGGCGGCAACCGCCTCAAGGTTCGCAACGCGCTCGCAAGTGCAACCGTGCAGGTAGACCCGCTGCGTTTCAAGCAAAGCCTGCTCAACCTGCTGAGTAACGCCTGCAAGTTCACCGACTATGGCACGGTCACCATCGACGTCCACCGCGGGGAGCGCCGCGGCGCGCCCGCCGTCGCATGGCAGGTGAAGGACACCGGCCCGGGCATCGCCGCCGAGGATTTGCGCCGCTTGTTCAAGCCCTTTTCGCAAGTGGGCGAGCCGTCCACGCAGCAGATTGGCGGCACCGGATTGGGCCTCGCGCTCAGTGCGGAATTGTGCCGTTTGATGGGCGGCGAGATTGCGGTGGAAAGCGAAGTGGGTGCCGGATCCACGTTCACCATCTGGCTACCCGAATCGCCAGAAAGCTAAGCCTTGGCGATTTGCGGAATCACCTCGCCGTACACATCGGTCAGGCGCATCTTGCGGCCCTGGAAGGCGAAGGTCAGCTTGGTGTGGTCCATGCCCAGCAAGTGTAGAATCGTCGCGTGTAGATCGTGCACGGTCACCACCTGCTGCGACGCCTTGTAGCCGAAGTCGTCCGACGCGCCGATCGCCTGACCGCCGTGAATCTTCGCACCCGCCATCCAGATGCTCATCGCGCCGGGATTGTGGTCGCGCCCCAGGCCGCGCTGTGAAATCGGCATGCGCCCGAACTCGCTGTGCCACAGCACGAGCGTGTCATCCAGCAGGCCGCGTTCTTTGAGATCCGTCAACAGGCCCGCAATCGGCGTATCGGTTTCGGCCGCATGCGCCGTGTGGTTCTCTTTCACGTTGCCGTGCGCATCCCACGTATCTGTGTTCTGATTGCCGATGCCGCCGTGATAAAGCTGCACGTACCGCACGCCGCGCTCGGCAAGACGGCGCGCGATCAGACACTGCCGGCCGAACGGCGCAGTGATGGGGTTGTCGATTCCGTAGAGCTTCTTCGTCGCCTCCGGCTCGCGGTCCACATCCACCGCTTCCGGCGCGCAAGACTGCATGCGAAAGGCGAGCTCATACGCACTGATGCGCGCCGCCAGTTCCGAGTTGGCCGGGTTCTTTTCAAGGTCCATCGCGTTCAGCTTGTCGAGCAATCCCAGGCGCGAACGCATTGCGTCGTCGCTGACGCCTTCCGGCGGACGCAGATCGAAAATCGGATTGCCCTTGGAGCGGAAGATCGTGCCTTGATAGGCTGCCGGCATGTAGCCTGCGCTCCAGTTGGACGGGCCACCGAAGGGGCCGCCGCGCGCGTCGTAGATCACGACGAACGCCGGCAGGTTCTGATTATCCGAACCCAGCCCGTACGCCACCCAGGAGCCGACGCTCGGCCAGCCCATGCGCACGGTGCCCGAGGCGAGTTCGTAACTCGCCATCACGTGATCGTTCGAACGGCCTTTCACCGAGCGGATCACGGCCAGCCGGTCCGCGTGATTTTCGGCGATGCGCGGGAATAGCTCGCTGATCGGCAACCCGCCCTGGCCGTACTGCTTGAACGTGAACGGCGACGGCATCAGCGGACCAGGGTGCCCCTGGCGCACGATCAGGTCCCCAGTCACCGGGAGCGGCTCGCCGGCAAATTTGGTGAGCGCGGGCTTGGGATCGTACGTGTCCATCTGGCTCACGCCGCCGCTCATGAACAGCGAGATGACGCGCTTGGCGCGTGGGGCAAAGTGCGGTGGCTTGGGCGCGAACGGCGAACTCGTCACCACGCCGCCCGTAGCGCACCCGGCTGGCGTCACACCGGATTCGGCGCCCAGCAGATTGTCCTGCGCGAGCAACGTGGCGAGGCCGAGCCCACTCAAGCCCCCGCCGGCTTCGAATAGGAATTTGCGACGATCGACGAATCTCGGCATGGCCGGTGGTTACCTCAGGTAGATGAACTCGCTCAGATTGAGCAGCACGTGGGTGAAATCGTTGAGTGTGTTCTTGGCGAGGAATTCCTGCGCTACGCGCTTTTCGCCGGCCGACGGCGAACGGCTGAACACCAGCCAGTAAACCAAGTCCACCTGCTCGCCCGCGCCGCCCGGCGCTTCGATGGCCACGCGATCGGCCAAGCGCCGCGCCTGGGTCAGAATCCACTCGTTGTTCAGCAGCGTCAGCGCTTGCGTCGGTACGGTGGACGTCAGGCGCGTGCCCGTCGCGACGTTTTGATCGGGCAGATCGAACACTTCAAAAAACGGCAGCGGCAACCCGCGCTTGCGATACACATACACGCTGCGCCGCCACACCGCCGGGCCGTCCTCAAACTTGCGCCAGATGCCCTTATCCATCGACTCCAGTACTTCAGCGGGCAATTGCGGGAAGATCGCCGGGCCGTGCATTTTGCGGTCGAGCGAACCCGACACCGCGAGCACGGAATCGCGCACGGCTTCCGCTTCGAGGCGCTGCGCGCGGTACCGCCACAGGTATTGGTTATCCGCATCGGTGGACAGATTTTCGGACGCGGCAAACTGGCTCGACAGGCGATAGACGCGCGACGTCATGATCAGCTTGTGCAGCTTCTTGAAGCTCCAGCCCTGGTCCATGAAGTCCACCGCCAGCCAGTCGAGCAACTCCGGATGCGTTGGCGGTTCGCCCACTTTGCCGAAGTTGTCGAGCGTCATGACAATGCCGCGGCCAAAGTGATGGCGCCACGCGCGGTTCACGATCACGCGCGAGGTCAGAGGATGATTGCGCGAGGTGAGCCACCGCGCGAGCGCGAGCCGCCGGCCCGATGTGCGTTGATGCGCCGGGCGAATCTCCGTGGCGCAATCGCCGTCGTCCACCACCGCAACGAACCCGGGCTTCATCACCGAACCGGGCGAGCCCATGTCGCCGTGATGCAGGAAGTACGAAGGCGGCACAGCGTACGGCGCCTTGCCATCGGCGAGAAAGCTGCCAGGCTCCAGCGTTTCGCGGCGCGGTCCTTTACCTGGCGCCGGTTCATCGCCCGCGCCGTCCGGCACGTAGCGATAGTCGCCGTCGGTGATCCCCATCGCCACGGGAATCGGCTTCGGCCGGTCATTCTCGATTTCCTTGATGCGCGCCTGCAGCGCTTTCCACTGGGCGAGGTCAGCAGGCGCGAGCGACTTCTCAATCTCCGCAGGGGTCACTGACGTGGTGCGAATGATCTGGTTGGCCAGCAGCACCTGCCCCGCCGTGCGTTTCTCCTCGGGCGTGAAGACCGCGTCTTGAATGTTCTGCGGCCACTTGCGATACTTGGCATCCAGCAACTTGGCGCAGTACGGCTCTTCGAGAGCGCGCATCTCTGCCTGCACAGGCTTGATCCGCGCGTTCACGGCGTCCACTTTCGCGTGGTAGGCCTTGGCTTCAGCATCCGACGTCAGCGGGTGATCCACCTCCACGTAGCCGTAGAGCGACGCCTGCAGTTTGTAGTAATCCTGCTGGCCGATGGGGTCGAACTTGTGATTGTGGCAGCGCGCGCACTGCACGGTGAGTCCCAACACGCCACGCCCGAGGGTGGCAATCATGTCGTCGAGATAGTCCACGCGGAACTGAGGATTGTCTTTCTCGCGGAAACCCACTTTGGCGTAGTTGCGCAAGAAGCCGGTGGCAATCAGCCGCTCGTGCGTCACCTGTTCCATCTCATCGCCGGCCAGTTGTTCTTCGAGAAATGTGTTGTAGGGCGTGTCCTTGTTGAAAGCTTGAATGACGTAGTCGCGATAGCGCCAGGCGTTGGGGCGGTCGAAGTCATGCTCGTAGCCGTTCGAGTCGGCATACCGCGCGACGTCCAGCCAGTGGCGGCCCCAGCGCTCGCCATAGTGCGGCGAATCGAGCAGCCGGTCAATCAGCTTCTCCCACGCGTTCGGCGATTTGTCGTCGAGAAACGCCCTCGCTTCCGCAGGCGTGGGCGGCAGGCCCGTGAGATCCAGATAGGCGCGGCGCACCAGCATCGCGGGCGAGGCAAGCGGCGCGGGCGTGAGCTTGCGGTCAAGCTGCGTGCGACGCACGAAGGCATCGATGGGGTGGCGGTCCCAGGCGGCATCGCCCGTGGCGGGTGGCGTGGTCTTCACCGGCTTGCGGAAGGCCCATTGATCGCGCGCTCCGGCCGGCACGGTCCACTTTTCCAGCGCCGCCAGGTTCTGCTTGGCCGACGCGGCGTTGCCGCCATCGAGCGGCGCACTCCATGCCGCGCCCTGTTCAATCCACGCGCGAATGGCCGCAATCTGCGCTTCCGGCAGCTTGCCGTCCATTGGCATCAACGGCTTTTCGGCACCCGAGATTTTCTTGAACAGCGAGCTTTCTTCCGGCTTGTGCGCCACGATCACCGGCCCCTTGTCGCTGCCCCGGAACGCGGCTTCGCGCGTGCGCAGGTCCAGCTTGGCTGCTTGCATCGTGTCGCCGTGGCATTTGAGGCACCGCGTTTCGAGGATCGGCTTGATGTCTTTGACGAAGGACACCCCGGCGCCAGTTTCCTGGGCTTCTAGCAGCAGGGCGCCGGCAAGGGCGGCCACTGCCGACTTGGCAGCGAGTCGGACCAACATCAATGTGCGCAACTCCAGTCTTGTCTGGATTATATCGGCTCCCAAAATCGATTTGTGGAGGCGTTGCAAATCTGCGATAAAGAAGATCTAATATCGTCCGCCGTCGCCGTCCGGCCGCCGCGCAAGCGGATCTCGCATGAGGAGTTCGAGAGCATGATCGACGCCGGCATCTTTGCCGGGCAACTGGGACAGCAGCCACCGCACGCCACAGCAATTCAGAGCACTCAGTCAGCGCTCATTCAGCTTTTCGGATCTGAACGCGTGCGCATCCAACCCCCACATCGAACTCCTTGGTTCAGACCGGCGATGGAACGTCCCGGAACCCGACCTGGCGCTGCTCGGCGAAGCGAACCCCGAATTTAGCCGCCGCCATCCGCGCGCCGATGAGACGGTCCTGATTGTCGAGGTGGCCGACACGACAGCCCGCTACGGCCTCTCCACCAAGCGCGATCTCTACGCCCACAGCGGCGCGCCCGAGTACTGGGTGCTCGACCTCGGTCGCCGCTCTGTCATCGTGCACCGCGACCTCAGGCCGGATAGCGGCACGTATGCCGACACCCGCGTCGTCGCCGCTCATGAAACGGTACTGGTTAGTGGGAAAGAAATCGCCGTCACCGAACTCCTGCCGCACGATGTGTAGCAAGAATCGCGCTTCTATGCCGCGAGTATTCCGCAGGTCTTGCGCGCTGTGAATGGGTACGTGCTTCTAGCGTGACGGCTCGTCGATCTTCTGGAAGCGGAACTCCAGCCGCCCCGCCTTGCCGTTGTTGACACCGCTCACCACAGCCACCAGCGCCTTGCCGTCCGTCTCCAACCGGTATTCGATCCGTTGCGGAAAATCGTGCGCTGGATTCTCGAACACCACTGCTCGCGCTTCGCTCTGCGTGAGTTTGAACTCGGTGGGCGCCTTGCCTCCCGGCTGCGCCACGTAGAACAGATCGCCGCCGCGCGCGAAGATCCGCAAATACTCGAAGGCCACGACCCTGCCGCCGGCAGTCGTGCGGTTCATGCCCAACATGATGTTCCCCGCCGGCGCCATCCAATGCTCTTCCGACTCGGACTTTCCTACCGGGCCTTTCCACTTGCCGGACAGCCAGGCCAATTGATCCAACTCTGCCGCGCCGCCAACGGTAGCCGACGCCAGCAACGCCGCGATCACACGAAGACATCTCATGTCTCCATAGTAGAGTTCTAAGCCATCCCCGCGGCGGCTGCCACACGCTGGCCCGCCACGGTCTCGTAGATGCGGTCCAACGACGTCTGCTGCGTCTCGACCGAATACCGTGCTTCGCAACGCCGCCGCCGGGCCACGCCCGTTGCCGTCACCTGCCCCGGCGCATCGGCAAAACGCAGCATCGCCGCCGCCAACTCTTCCACGCTGCCAGGCTTCACCAGCAGGCCCGTTTCCTCGTGAGCGATCGCTTCGGGAATTCCGCCCGCCGTCGCGCCAATCACCGGCTTGCCGTAGGACATCGCTTCAATGACGGCGCGCGGAAACGGATCGGGCTCAATCGACGGTGTCACCGCCACGTCGACGCGGCGCCACACCTCCGCGAGATTCTGCTGGAAGCCCAACTGCGTGATACCCGCGCGCCCATCGAGCACCGCAGCCTCCGGCCACTCGCCCGCCACCACAAACTCAGCGCCTGGATGCCTGCGCCGCACGATTTCAAACGCGTCGGCCATTGCGCGAATTCCCTTCCATGCGTCCAAACGCCCCACGAAACCGAACACCGGCGGCGTGCGTTGCGAGGGCACGGCGGCTTCCACGAGCGGCAGCTCCACGGCGTCGTACAGCACTTCCGTCTTAGAAGGATCCGGCAAGTGGTGCGCCACGGCCTGCGATACCGCCAGCACCTTCGTCGCCGCGCGGCTGGCAAACTGCAGCAGGCGCAATACGGGCTGGCGGCCGGGGAAGATATCGCGCACGTGCCACACCATCGGCAGCGACGGCGCGGCGAGCGCAGCAAGCAGCGCCATCTTGAGGTTGTTCGCGTGAATCAACTCAACCCACATTTCCGTTTTGAGCCGCGCGTGCGAGTCTCTCGGATGCTCGTCCGCAGCAATGTCCATGAGGGTTTGAAGGCAGCGAAGACCCCTGCGGAGGACAGCACCCAATGGGTGACAAACAAAACCAGCC
>VFZP01000232.1 GCA_016871115.1 Acidobacteriota bacterium | reverse complement strand
TTCCATGCGCCAGCCGCCAGGGGCTGAGCTGCCATCTGACCGCACTGTTTGCCATCCACGAACTCATGCGCGCGAGCGGCGGAGACGCCACGGCCTCGCGCCTGTTTCACGAAGGCGCTGCGGGTCTGGCGCGTGCGGGCTGAGTGCTGGGGTTGTTCGATGCGGGCTACTGGTCGCGCAGCGATCTGCGCCCGGCGCACGGCCTGATGCCTGAATCGCTCACGATTCACGCGCGGCAAACGCGGCAATTGCGAGTGCTGGGGCAGATCACGGGCCATGCGCGCCTCGCTCGCGTTGCGGCAAGTTGGGCAGGCTACGGCCGCAGTCCGCCGTGCCTGTTGCGCGCCGAGGCCAGCGTGCTGGCGTGGCGCGCCGCGCAGGCCCGCAGCGGCTGGCACGATTGGACGCGCACTTTGCATAGCGGCAGGGCACCCGCTTCGGACAAAGTGGCGGCTGCCTCGAGACCCAAGGCCAGCTAGCCCAAGCTAGACCGCAATCAACGTCCGCAACACCTCTCCGTGAACGTCCGTCAGGCTCATGTCCCGGCCGCCGAACCGGAACGTGAGCCTGCGGTGATTCAGACCCAATTGATGCAGCACCGTCGCGTGGATGTCGTGGATCGTCACCGGATTCTCGGCGACGGCATTCCCGAATTCGTCCGTCGATCCATACGCGAAGCCGCCGCGGAAACCGCCGCCCGCCATGAAGATCGAGTAGCCGTTCACGTGATGATCGCGGCCCGCCGTCTCTGTGATCTTCGGTGTGTGCGGCGTCCTGCCCATCTCACCCGCCCAGATCACGATCGTCGAGTCGAGCAGGCCGCGCTGCTTCAGGTCCACGATCAACGCGGCCACTGCTTGATCGGTGATCATCGCGTTCTCCTCGTGATAGCGCTTCAGGTTCCCGTGCTGATCCCAAGGCGAGTTGTTCTGATGGGTCAGAGGACACGTGATCTCGACGAAGCGCACGCCTGCTTCCACCAGCCGCCGCGCGCGCAGACACTGGAGGCCGTAGTGCTTCTTGAAATCGTCCGAGGAGTCGATGCCGTACAGGCGGCGCGTTCCTTCGCTCTCCTTGCTCACGGCCGCCAGATCCGGAATCGCCGATTGCAAATGGAAGGCGGTCTCGTAGTTCCGGATCGCGCCCTCGATTGCCGCCTCGCCCGCCAGCGCCGCGAACGCTGAATCGTGCTCGCGCAGCAGCGCGAGTTTCCTCTCCTGGATCCCCGCGGCGTCCGACGGCGTGATGTTGTCCATCACGAGCCCCTTGGCGCGCAGCATCGTCGCCGCGTGCGACGCCGGCAGGAAAGCCGCCGAGAAGTTCTCAAAGCCGCCGTTCGGAATCCGGTCGTTGTTGAGCAGCACGTAGTTCGGCAGATTCTCGCTTTCCGAACCGAGACCGTAGGAAACCCACGATCCGATGCTCGGAGCCGCGCCCGTCAACCGCCCCGTGTGCATCAGCAACGCCTGCTGGCCATGTAGCGGCTGCTGTCCGATCATCGACCGCACGATGCAGATGTCGTCCGCCAGCTTTGCGATCTCCGGCAACAGGCTGCTCACAGGAAGTCCGCTCTGGCCCCGCTGCCGGAACTCCCACGGACTGCCGAACCAAACCCGGTCCGGCGCCGATTGCGACTTCGCCGACACCGCCGCCGCTCCGATCTTCTCCCCTTGACGCTGGGCGAGCATCGGCTTCGGGTCGAACGTGTCGACATGGCTCGGCCCTCCGTCCATGAAGCACAGAATCACGCTCTTCGCCTTGGCCGCATGGTGCGGCCGCGCCCCGTGAGCCTCCCGTTGCAACAGGCTCGCCAGCGAAAGCGCGCCGAATCCGTTCGATGCGCGTCTCAGCCATTCCCGCCGCGACAGGTTACCGGACATAAAGAAACTCCTTCGAATTGAAGATGGCGTGAGCCACGTCTTTCCACACCGCCCGCGACTTCAACATATCGGTTCGCGCGGCGCCCGGCACGTCCTGGTAGAGTCCGGCGAAGTCCCGCGCGGCCGCGCTCCACCGCGCCAGATCGGCCGCCGAAGGCGGATGTCCGAACGCCCGCCGGAACATCTCTTCGATTCTCTGTTCCGCGCTCGCGTGCGGCGTCTCCACCAGGCGGTCCGCCCAGAACTCAGCCTGCCCCGCCACGAACGGGTCGTTCAACAACGCCAGCGCCTGCGCCGGGACGTTGGTCTCGTCCCGCCGTCCGGCCGGAATCTTCGGAGCCGGCTGATTGAACGTCGCCAGGAATTTCGGCGGCTCCATGATCGTCATCTTCGTGTAAATCGATCGCCGGCCGTTCCCGTCGAGCGGTCCGGCGAACAGCCGCTTCTGCGGATCCTCATTGGCGCGCGGCGGATTCACCGTCTCGCCGAACGCCGATCGATCGAGACGGCCCGAGACGGCGAGCATCGAATCGCGGATCGACTCGGCCTCAAGGCGCCTCACCGGATAGTGGCTCAACAGCCGGTTGAACGGATCGGCGTCGCGAACGCCAACTCCCGGCAGACTCGCTCGCTGGAACGTCTGGCTCGTTACCAATTCCCGGATGAGCCATTTGGTCGACCATCCGCGCGCCGTGAACTCGGCCGCCAGATAGTCGAGCAACTCCGGATGCGACGGACGTTCGCCGAGGTGGCCGAAGTCGTCGGTGCTGGTGACGATGCCCGATCCGAAAACCCAATGCCAGACACGGTTCACCCACACGCGCGCGGTGAGCGGATTGGCCCGACTGCTCACTTCATCGGCCAGCGCGAGCCGTCCGCTACCCTTCGCCGGCCGGGGCCCGCCCTTCGATAGCACCGAAAGCGAAGCGCGAGGAACCACCTCGCCGAGATCCTCGTGGACGCCCCGCTTGTTCAGCCTGTAGTCGCTGCCTGCGTCAATGTCCGCCATCCCATTGACGGTCCACGGCTCGGCGATCTGTTTCTCGGCCTCGCGATACCGGGCGATCAGATCCCGGACCGCCGGCCGCGCCGCGGGATCGTTCGGCAGCAGATCGTTCTCGATCAGCCAGTTGATCACCCGGACATGATCCCGGCTCGCCGCGTTGCGGCTCCACGCCCCGATCGCTTCGCTGAACCAGCGCTCGTACTCGCGCGCCACGCCGTCGAGACCCGCTGCGCCCGGCACGCCCGCAAACAGCGATTCGAAGTGGTCCAGATCGTCCTCGGGCGGCTTCTCGCCGTCATGCAACACCACGCGCGTTATTCCAAACCAACTCTGCGGCTCACGGGTCTGCTCCTCGGTGCACTTGCCTCCGAGCCCCACTCGCGGCGGGAAGTTCGGATTCGAAGTCTTGGTCGCGACTTCCGCGTAGACTCGCGTCTCCGCCCTCTCCAGGTCCGTCTGCGCGCGATTGTCCTTGGCCAGACCGCTCGCGGGCAGCTTGGCCCATCCGGGCTGGATGCTGTTGAGATACGTTTGCCGTTCGGTGAGGAAAGCGTTGTCCACCACCAGCCGATACGCCGCGAAATCGCCGCCCATGAGCTCGAGACTCACGTTCGCTTTGCTGAGCAGATTCGTGAACGGAGACCGGATCGCGCCATTGAGGCGGGGCGAAACGGTATTGGTGAACAGTCCCGGTGGGAACAGCATCGCGATCGCCGGGCCCTTCGCGCCGACCGCGAAGTCTCCGCTCGCGGCATATCCATCCCGGAGGCCCGCTCCATTGGCGTGCCAGCCCTCGGGGGCTTTGCCCGATCCGAAGTCCGCCAGAATCGTGAATCCTTCCGCGTTGGCTTTTTTGCGGCGCTTCCGTTCCGCGATGTACCGGTTCGCGATCTCACGCCATGAATTGGGTTGCCGCGATGCTTCGAACCACGGCCTCACCGGACTCTCAAACGGCGGAGTCGAACCTTGCTCCACCGTGAGCGCCTTCTTCCACGCTTTGAGCCGCGCCGGGTCCAGCCCCTGCGCCTGGCTGCCGGAATCCGGCGACCCGCGTAAACTTGCCTGCGCCGCGATCATGTAGCGCGCGATCCCGGACGCCGCCTCCGTCCACCACTCCGCCATCGCTCCGCGAATCGCCGGCTTCATCGCCCGCAGCCGTGACGTGATCTCCCGGTTCCGCTCCGGCAGATCCACCGTGTTCGTCACCCATCGCGAACTCATGAAGACTCCGCCCAGCGCGTAGTAGTCGCGCTGCGAAATCGCGTCCAGCCGGTGATCGTGGCAGCGCGCACAGGCGACCGTCGTCGCCAGAAATGCCTTCGAGAACGCGTCGATCTTGTTGTTCAACATCTCCTGGTGGATGCCGTTGAACTGCAGGCTGTCGCCGTGCCGCTTCTCTCCCATCTGGAAAAACATCGGACCGATCGCCGACTCGTTGATCGACTCCTTCGCGTTGATCCGCGGATTCGCCAACAGGTCGCCGGCGATCTGCTCCCGCACGAGTTGGTCGTAAGGAACATCTCCCTGGAGCGCTCGAATCAAATAGTCGCGATACCGCCACGCGCCCTTGGCCGGAATGTCCCACTCGTAACCGTACGTATCGCTGTAGCGGACCACATCCATCCAATGTCGCGCCCAATGCTCGCCGAAATGGACTGAGCCGAGTAACCGCTCCACCTGCTTCTCATACGCGCCGCGCGCGCCATCCTTGACGAACGCATCGATCTCGCCTGGCGCGGGCGGCAGTCCCGTGAGCACGAACGAAAGGCGCCGCAGCAACGTCGCGCGATCGGCGGCGGCCGCGGCCGCGAGCTTCTTCTCCCGGATCTTCGCGAGCAGGAAGCGATCCACCGGCTTGCCCGCCGGAGCGGCCAAGGGAACCGCGGGTTTCGCGACAGGCTGGAGACTCCACCAGCCGCTGCGCTCGCGGAACGTCTCTTCCCATGACTTCGAAACGGACGCCGTAACCGGCTGGTCGCGCGGATCGACAGCCCCGTCGCGAATCCACTGCTCGAATGCCCTGATCGCCGCCTCGTCCAGCCGCTTCATGCCGAGCGGCATCGCCGCGGCTCCCGCCTGATGCCGCAGCGCGCGGATCAACAGGCTCTTCGCCGGATCGCCCTTGACGATCGCCGCGCCGGACTTGCCGCCCGCTTCCCAACCGCCCCGATAGTCGAGCCGCAACCCGCCTTGCGGACGTTCCCCCGAGTGGCACCCGAGGCAGCTTTGCGCCAGCGCCGACCGGATCCGGTTCTCGAAAAACTCGCGCGGCGCCGCGGCGTCCGGCGCGGCCCACGCGGGCGCGAGCATAGCGAGCGGGAGGAGGTTGGCGAATCGCATGAGAAGCGGTAATCTGAGTTTATTGCAACTGCCCGCGGGGCGTCAGCCTCGGGCGGCGAGCCCACGTTCTCCGGGGTGCGCGGAACTCCACCCATGCGACAATAAAGCCCAATGGTCATTACCGGCGTGTACTACGCGCTGGCATTCGGCGCTGCCGCCCTGGCTGTATCGTGGCTCACTCGCCTCTGGTACGCTGCGCCGCTGGTGCTGCTGGCGTTGTTTTTCCTTTGGTTCTTTCGCGACCCCGAGCGCACTGCGCCGGCGGGGGACCATGCCGTTTCGCCGGCCGACGGCAAAGTGACCGCGGTGAAGCCCGAGGGCGAACGCACGCGGATCAGTGTTTTCCTCAGTCCCATCGACGTTCATGTGAACCGGTCGCCCGTGGCCGGACAGATTGTGGACTTCGAGTATCGCCCCGGCAAGTTTCTGATTGCCAGTGCCGAGGAGGCCTCGGTGGTGAATGAGCAAAACGTCGTCACGGTGAAGATGGACGACGGCGTCAGCGTGATCTTCAAACAGATTGCGGGGCTGGTGGCGCGGCGCGTGATCTTCCAGAAGAAGGCGGGCGACCGCGTGGCGATGGGCGAACGCATCGGGCTGATGCAGTTCAGCTCGCGCATGGACATTCTGTTGGTGCCGGCAGAGTGGGACATCGTGGTGAAGCCGGGCGACCGTGTGTCGGCCGCCACCAGCATCATCGCCCGCCGCCGGCGGCGCGGAGCCTGACGCATGAATCTTCGCGAACGACTGATCGATCCCAAATCGCCGGACCGCCGTCCGCGCAAGGCCGCCTATGCGCTGCCTACGCTGTTCACGGCCGGCAATCTGTTTCTTGGTTTTCTGGCCACGGTGAAGACCGTGCAGGGCGCGCTGCAGTTGCGTGCCGGGTCTTTGGGGCCGAACGAGTTGCTGTCGCAGGCGGCGTTGATGATCGGCGTGGCCGTGTTCCTGGACGGGCTCGACGGGCGCATCGCGCGCATGACCAACACCGTTTCGGATTTTGGCCGCGAACTCGATTCGCTCGCCGACGTGATCACGTTCGGCATCGCGCCCGCGGTGCTGGCCTGGGTGTGGGGCTTTGAGTTCATTGACCGCTCCGGCATTGAGCCGGAGGCGCTCGAACATCTCCGCCGGTTGAGCTACTTCGTGGTGTTTCTTTACGTGATGTGCGGGGCGTCGCGGCTGGCGCGCTTCAACATCACCACCAATCCGATTCCCAAAAACCCGGGCCGGCCGGATCGCCGGTACTTTGTGGGCCTGCCGATTCCTGCCGCCGCTGCGATGGTGGCGGCCACAGTCTACGCCTCGGCGAGCGCGCCGATTGAATGGTGGCCGTTGTCGGCTGCGTGGATTGCGTTACTGGCGCTGCTTTCGTTCCTGATGGTGAGCACGTGGCGCTACCGGAGCTTCAAGGATTTTGACCTGTTCACGCCACGGTCCACGCGCAGCTTCATCGTGCAGGGCAGTCTCATCTATCTCATCTGGAACTACTCGCACGTGGTGCTGTTTCTGCTGTCGTTCATCTACGTCACCAGCGGCATTTTCATCCGCCTCGGCGGGCTCATCAAGCGGCGCTTCAAGCCGGTTCCGCCGCCGGAACCACAGCATCAGACCGGTGAGCAACACACCTAAACATGGCCGAACCAATCATTGCTCTAGTTGGCGGAGAAACTCTGCTCGGCTCGGACGTACGCGAGCTGATCGCGGACCGGCTGCCGCAGGTGCGCACGCGCCTGGTGGGCGCGCAGGCGGACAACTCCGTGATCCTGACCGCCGAACAGGGCGAGGCTGCGGTGATCACCAACCTCGATTCAGAGCGGCTCTCCACCGCCAAGGCCGTGGTGCTGGCTGGCTCGCCAGACTCCTCGCGCAAAGCGATGGCGATGCTGCGCAATGCGCCCGAGGTGCCGGTGTACGACATGACGGGAGCCCTTGAAGATTTGCCCGAAGCGCGTCTGGCGCCCGAGGTCGCGCGCGTGCGGGTGGTGCCGCATCCGGCTGCCTCGCTGTTGACGGCGATGATGCGCACGCTACACCCGCGGCACACCGTGGAGCGCATGGTGGCGCAGATCATGGCGCCAGCCAGTGAACATGGCCGCGCGGGCGTGGACGAGTTGCAGAAGCAGACCACCGAGTTGCTGAGCTTCCAGCCGGTGAGCAAGCTGGTGTTCCCGGATCAGGCTGCGTTTAATCTGCTGGCCGGCACGCTGGGCGCGGTGGAAACGCGGATCGACAAACACCTGGCCAGCCTGTTGGGCCGCACGCCGGAGCTGCCGCTGCCGTCCGTGCGTCTGCTGCAGGCTCCGGTGATGCACGGCTACAGCTTTTCGATTTGGGTGCAGGTGGCCGCCGAGCGCGATGCCGTGCCCGCGACGCTTAAAGACGGCGGCTTCGATGTGTGGCCGGACGGCGCGCCGCATACGATGAGCGTGGCCGGCGAGACGGGCATGAGCGTAGGCGCGCTCGAGGCAGACCGGTCTGACCATCGCGGTTATTGGATCTGGGCCGTCGCCGATCAATTTCGTGTAGGCGCCGCGCAATGCGTGGCGCTGCTGGAGTCTGTGTTGTGAAGTGGGCGCTGGCACTCGTGGTCTTGCTGCTGTCCTCCTGCGGCTACGGCGTCACAGGCAAGGCAGACCTGCTGCCGAAGACGCTGAAGACCATTGCCATTCCGGCGTGGGCCAACAACACCGAGCGCTACAAAGTGGCGGACCGGTTGGCCGGCGCGTTGACCCGCGAGTTTATTTCGCGCACGCGCTACAACATTGTGCCGGACCCCGCGCAGGCAGACGCGGTGCTCACGGGCGCCGTGTTGCAGGTGATGCCACAGCCAACGGTAACCGACCCGAATTCGTTTCGCGCCGCGGGCGTGCAGGTGTTGGTGATTGTGCAGGCGCGGCTGGTGGAGCGCGCCACCGGGCGCGTGTTGTTTGACCGGCCGGCGTTTGAGGCGCGTCAGCGCTACGAAATTTCGATTGACCCTGCGGCGTATTTTGAAGAAAGCTCACCCGCGCTCGATCGCCTGTCGCGCGACGTGGCGCGGAATCTGGTGAGCGCCATCCTGGAGGGTTTTTAAGGTTTGACGCCTGAGCAGTTTCTCACGCAAGTGAAGAAGTCGAAGCCGGCGCCGGTGTATCTGTTCATCGGTCCGGAGATCCATCAGCGCGATAAGTGCCGCGCGGCGTTGCTTGAGCAGGTGCTGGGACCGAAGGTGAATGGCGAACGCGAGGGCTACTTCACGTGCGATCTCGAAGAAACGCCGTTGGCTTCCATCTGCGATGACGCGCGGGCGTATTCGCTGTTTTCCACGCGCCGGGTGTTTTGGATCTCGCGTGCCGAGGCGGTATTGCCAAGGGGCCGGGCTGTTGCGGCTGCAGCGGCAGCGGCGGCGGACGATGACGGCGAGGACGGCGGCGGCAAGAAGGCGGCGGGCGGCGCGGCGGCGGATGCGCTGAGCCAGTATCTGAAGAGCCCCTCCACTGACACTGTGCTGGTGTTTGACTCGGCGAAATTTGAGTTCGACGGTGACGACAAGGCCAAGACCGAGCGGCTCCGCAAGTTCTTCGCCGCCGTGCCGCAGACCGTAGACTTCCCGCGCTGGACGCCCGCGATGACGCGCAAGCTGGCGCAGGATCTCGCCAAGGAAACCGCATTGCGCATCGGCCCCGAAGAGTTGAATCTGCTGGTGGAAGCCGTGGGCAACTCGCCCGCGCGCGTGGCCGTGGAGATGGAGAAGCTCGCGCTGTACACGGGCGGGACGCGCCCGGTGACCGTGGCCGACATCGCATCGCTGGTGCCGCAGGCGCAGGCCGCCACGATCTTTGCGCTGGTGGCCGCGCTCGGGCGGCGCGAGCGTCAGAAGGCGCTGGACCTCTTGGACATTCTGGTGCGCGAGGGCGAGTATCTGCCGCTGGCGCTTTCGTTCCTCGCCACGCAGTTCCGTCAGGCGCTGGTGTCGCAGGAAGCGGGTCTGCGCGGGGCCTCTTCGATTCAAGGGCATTTTTCGAAGCTAGGCGTGGGTATGTGGCCGTCGCGCGCCGAGCAGATCTCGCAGACGATGACCGCCTTCACGCCCGTGCAGTTGAAGAAGGCGCTGAGCCGGATTGCGTATGCCGACAAGGCGCTGCGCGACATTCGTCCAGACGACCGTACGGTGCTCGAAGACTTCGTGCTCGAATTGACGCGGTAGAATCGGCTTTCTTTGCAGACAACGATCACGGATGGCAGAGACCGGCAAGTGGAACTGCTGTTTGAAGGGCCACGCCGCAAGCTGATCGAGATTGCACTGCGGAACGGCGCGGTGCTGGCCAGTCATTCAGTGCCGGTGCCCATCACGATTCAATGCCTGGCGGGTGAAGGGGCGCTGCATGACGGCGAGCCGCGCGAAAGCATCGCGCTCGCGCCCGGTGTGTTCGTCACTATGGAGTCCAGTATTGTGCATGATAGTGCTCCGGCGCGGGGATCGGCAGCATCGCATCATGGCCCAGCTTTTCATTCATAGCCAATGAGCGGCGCAAAGTCACACGCGAGCAGTAGCTGACGCGTCTGCGCCTCAAAACGCGCGGCCCAGTCATGCGGCTCGGCGCCGGGGCTCCACACGGCTCTGGTGCAAAATCTGGGTTGACACTGGCTTGATACCGTTTCGGTCCGCGGGTCTCGATCGAACCCGACTCCGATCACGCTGCCAACGCGGCTCGCCAGATCTCCGGCATCGTCGCCCCTGCCCCGCCTAGTTTGCTAAATTTGAATTGCCCTTTCTTGATCTTCTCCGCCAGTTCGATACCGCTAATTACAATGGTCGCCGA
>VFZP01000231.1 GCA_016871115.1 Acidobacteriota bacterium | reverse complement strand
CCGAGATTATCCGCACTGCCACGGATGCGGATCTTCACGTTGTGCGGCTTCTCCACGTCCGCAATGGTGTGAATAAACGGGTACGGTTCGGGCAACTCCTTCTTGCGCTGCGCCACTTCGGCGCGCAGGAAATCGAGATGCTGCTTGAACTGCCCGGCCAGGAACCGGTCGAGCTTTTCGTCTTTGTAGCAAAGGATGCCGCCCGGCGAATTGAACAGATCGCGCCACAGCAGATACTCATCGCGCGGCAGCGCCAGCAGGTCGGCCGATGCGAGATCGCCGCGCTTCTGGCTACCGCCCAGCCGGATGAAGTTCGTCTCCTCCACCTTCTTGCGCGCTTTGATCACGTCCAGCACTTTGGCCTGGAACTTCGCTGCCATGCCTGCGCTCCTCCAATCTTTCAGGAACGGATGCGCATGGTCGTTGGCGAGGTACTTCGTCCAGCGCTCGAGTGTCTCGGTGTCGAGCGTGGCATTCTTGACGCCCGCGCGCACGGCGTCCACATAACGCGCGGTCTGCGCCGCGAGGATTTCGGAGAGCCCCAGTGCCTGTTTGTCGAGGTAGTCCGCCAGCTCCTTCTCGGCAACCTCGATGCGCTCCTTGCGCTGCTTGAAATCCTTCACGCGCTCCTCAGGCGCCAGCGGATATTCGCTCAGCGTGGTGCTGGCAAAGACGCCGGTGAGCGCGTAGAGATCACGCGTGGGGATGTGATCGAGATTGTGGTCATGACATTGCGCGCAGGCCACGGTGAGGCCGAGAAACGCGCGCGACGTGGCATCCACCCGGTCGTCCTGGAACTCGGGGCTCAACGCGTAGAAGCCCAAGCCGGCGATCAGCTTTTCGCGCTCGGGGTGCTGCATCTGGTCCGCGGCGATTTGGGCTTTCACGAACAGGTCATACGGCATGTCGCGGTTGAATGCGCCGATCACCCAGTCGCGACAGTAGTAGGCATGTTCGTACGGCGAATCCTGAGTGGAGTTCAACCGGTCATCGGAGTAGCGCGCGGTATCCAGCCAGTAGCGGCCCCACCGCTCGCCATAGTGCTTCGAGGCCAGCAGACGCTCCACCACCGCCGCGAAGGCGCCGGGTGACTTGTCTTTTTCAAACGCCTCCACCTCGTCGGCCGTGGGCGGCAGTCCGGTGAGATCGTAGTAGGCGCGGCGCCGGCGTCACGGGACGCAGGCCCTTGGCTTCGAGTTTGTTTAAGACAAATTCATCGACCTCCGTGCGCGGCCACGACGTGAGTTTCACGGGCGGCGCGGCGGCTTTGCGCACCGGTTGAAACGCCCACCAGGCGCGCTGCTCCGGCGTGATACGCCAGGCGGCCGATCCGGCGGCCGCGGCGGGCGCTTTGCTCTCCGGCCACACCGCACCGCCTTTGATCCACGCCGTGAGGTCGGCAATCTCGGCGTCGCTCAACTTGCCAGACGGCGGCATCTTCAGCGCCGGGTCCGCGTAGCGCACCGCGCGCAGGAGCGTGCCGGCTTCACCCAGCGCTGTGCCGCGCCCACCGCCTTTTTCCAAGCCTGCGCGCGAGGTCGCTTCGAGCCCGCCCATTTTGCTGGCAGCGTGGCACGAGTAGCACTGCTTGGCCAGCACCGGGCGGATCTTCATTTCAAAGAAGTCAGCATCGGCGGCGCGCAGCAGCAGGGCCGGCGCAAGCAACACAGAGAACATCGTCAACCGCAGCATGGGTGTTTGCGATAGATTCTATCAAGGATGAACGAATTCAAAGACAAGACGGCGCTCATTACTGGCGCGAGCCGCGGGATTGGCGCGGCGACGGCGATCGCATATGCGAAGGCGGGCGCGGCCCGCGTGATTGTGCAGTACAACTCCTACCCCGAAGGCGCTGATGCGACGGTGGCGGCGATTCGCGACGCGGGCGCAGAGGGGCTCGCGCTCCATGCTGACCTGACGACGAACGAAGGAACGGAAGCGTTCCTGGCGGCGCTGGCGGCGAACGCGCCTAACGTCGATATCCTCGTGAACAACGCGGGTTCGCTGATTGAGCGCCGCTCGCTGGTGACCTACACGCCCGACCTGTATGACCGCATCATGAGCCTCAACGTGATGAGCCTGTGGTTCATTTCACAGGCCGTAGTGCCGCATATGGCTGCGCAGAAGTGGGGCGTGATTATCAACGTGAGTTCGATTGCCGCGCGCAACGGCGGCGGCCCGGGCGCAACCATGTACGCCGCGGCGAAAGCGGCGGTGGCCGCGATGACCAAGGGCATGGCGAAGGAACTCGCGCCGCAGGGCATTCGCGTGAACGCGATCAGCCCGGGCACGGTGGACAATCATTTTCACGAAGTCTTCTCAACGCCAGAGATGCTGGCCGGCGTAGTGAAAGCCACGCCCGCTGGACGCTTGGGTACGAACGAGGACATGGCGAACTCGATTTTGTTTCTGAGCTCCGAGGCCGCGTCGTACGTGATTGGCCAGACACTGGAGATCAACGGCGGCTTTTATATGGTGTGATCGGCTACGCGCCCCGCGCGGGCAAGGTCTCCAGCCAGTCGGCAATTTCAAACACGGCGCGGTTGTTCACGCCCGCGGCGCGCGCGCAGTAGCCTTCGAGTTCACCCGGCGCGAGGAGACGCGAAACGGCAGCGGTGATTTCGCGCCAGTTCTTAACCACCAGCCCGAGGCGATTTTCCTCCAGCCACTCGGCGTTGTAGCGCTCCTGCGGCATCGTCCACGCGTTGCAGTCAACAATCACCGGCAGCCGCATCGCCAGCGCTTCCGAGATGCTTCCCGGACCGGGCTTGCCGATCATGAAGTCGGCAATCTGCATGAAGCGCGGGACGTCGCTGGTGAAGCCTTGCACGTGCACAGGCACACGTAGTTTCAGCTCGCGCAGCCGCGCGCCGAGCTTTTCATTGTGCCCGTACATCAAAATCAACTGCAGCCCCAGCCCTGAGTCTGACAGCCGCCGCGCGATGTCCGCCATGGGCCGCGCGCCCTCGCCGCCAAACAGCACTAGCGCCAACGGCACGCCGTTCTTCAGCCCCAGCCTGGCGCGTTCGGCCGCGCGGTCCACCGGCTGCACCTCGTAGAAGCTGGGCCGCAGAATCATGCCGGATGTTGCCAGAATCCGGTCTTCCGGCAGCCGATACTCATCGCGTGCCTGGCGCACGGCTTTGGCGGTGCCGCAGGCCACATATTGCAGTTGCCGTTCGAGCCACACCCGCGGCGGAATGTCGGCAAAGTCGGTGATCACGGTGGCAAACGGCACGCGGTTGCTATAGCGGCGCACGGCCCGGTGCAGGTATCGATTGAAGTGCGGAATGAGCGAAACCACTAGCTCCGGCTGCCGGGCGTGAAAGTGCGCTTCCAGCAGGCGCGTCAACTTTCCGCCCAGCAGCCAGATCAGCAGGTGCATGGGGCGCATGGCCGGCGCAGCGCCCAGCGTCCAGCCCTCTTTTAGCATCCAGTTGTACCAGTCTTCCAGCCCGCGTCCGGTGACCGCCTTGAAGACATCGGTCGGCCCCAACACATGGTTGAGGTTAGTGAGCGTGATGTCCCACTCGCTTTGGCGGGCATCCATAACGGCCTTCAGCGCCGTGGCTGCGCTTTTGTGCCCGCCGCCTGCTTCCACATAAAAGAACTCCGCTTTCCTGCGCACGTCTCCCGTTATTCTCGCAGGCCCGGGGCCCTCCACGCGCGCAAACAGAAAAATTCATAAATGTTTTTTCCGTTCGCCACGCGATTGTGACCTTCCCGCCGCAAACTGTGACTGGAGAAAGCGTGTGTCTGCCCCCGAAGCCATTCTTGCGTACGTCAACACGCGCGACCATCGTCCGATGCGGCGCGTTAACCGCTGGCTCGCGCCGCGTTGGATTCGTCTTTGGATGCTGGCCGCCACCCGTGGTGGAGACGGGTGGATCTGGTGTGCCTTGGCGGTTACTGTCTGGCTTCGGGGCGGGGAAAACGAGCTCCGCGCGATCTCAGCCAGCACACTGGCCGCCGGCGCCGGAATCGCGGTATTTATCGCGCTCAAACGCGCCACCGGGCGCCGCCGCCCCTGCCACTATGAGCGTCACTGCTGGGCCAAGCTCCTGCCGCCTGATCAGTTTTCGTTCTCCTCCGGCCACACCATTACCGCCTTCGCCATTATCACGCCGCTTTGCTGCTATCATCCACAATGGAGCGTGCCGCTGGGCGTCTTGGGCCTCTAGATTGCCGCTTCACGCATCCTGCTCGGAATGCATTTTCTGAGCGACGTCATCGCCGGGGCTGTGTTGGGCGCGTTGATGGGCGGAGAAGCGCATTCGCTGCTCTCCTAACGGGTTGACGCATTTGACAATACTTCCCAAAATCGGCTAACCTGTGAGTTCGTAAGCCCCCTCCGGGAGTATTCTGTCTTTATGAAAACCCTCGTCCCGTCGGCCCAGTCGCTGGTGCGCTCGTGGCACGTCATCGATGCCGATGGCGCCGTTCTCGGCCGTCTTGCCGCTAAGGCCGCCCAGATTCTCATGGGCAAAACCAAGCCCATCTACACGCCGTATATCGACACGGGCGATCACGTTGTGATCGTGAACGCCGACAAGGTTGTCCTTACCGGCGCCAAGGAACGCGACAAGCTTTACCGCCATCACTCGGGCTATCCCGGTGGTTTGAAGGAATCCAACGCCGCGAAAGTGCGTGCGGTTCGCCCTGTCAAAATGGTAGAATTGGCTGTCGCTGGCATGTTGCCGAAGAACAAACTCGGCAAGCACATGTATGCCAAGCTCAAAGTTTACGCTGGGCCTAAACACCCGCACGAAGCGCAGCAGCCGGTGGCGCTCGCTCTCGGTAAATAGGAATTAAACAGGAGTCGACGTGGCAGCAGCTTTACCACAAAACCTGGGCACCGGCCGCCGCAAGAAGGCAGTGGCGCGCGTGTTCCTCCGGCCCGGCCAGGGCAAGATCGTCATCAACAAGCGCACGCTGGAAAACTACTTTCCGCTGGAGGCTTCTCGCGCCGTGGTGCGTCAGCCGCTGCTGGCCACTGAAACGGCCGACAAGTTTGACGTGATGGTGACGAGCAAAGGAGGCGGCGTGACCGGTCAGGCCGGCGCCATTCGCCTGGGTATCGCCCGTGCGTTGTGTGAATTCAATCTTGAGCTGCGCGGTAAGCTGAAGGAACTCGGTTTCCTGACGCGCGACCCGCGCCAGCACGAGCGTAAGAAGTACGGCCAGAAGGGCGCCCGCAAGCGCTTCCAGTTCTCCAAGCGCTAATCGGCGCCGGGACGAACGTTCTGTCGTTTTCGCGCAGTATCCTGCGGCGGTTTGGCAAATTCCGCTTGAACCCGCCAGCCGCGGCTTAACCTTTTACCAACCTTTCGGGCATGCGCGTGCCGGAGTGATGCCTGGCCAAACGCCTGCCAAGCCGCTAGGAGGTCTTTTTTGCCGTCGATTTCCATGAAAGAATTGCTCGAAGCTGGCGTTCACTTCGGGCACCAGACCAAGCGCTGGAATCCGAAAATGAAAGAATATATTTTCGGTGAACGTAACGGGATCTACATCATCGATCTCCAGAAGACGCTCAAGCTGTTCAAAGACGCCATGCGGTTTGTGGCCGAACAGGCTGCTTCGGGTAAGAACGTCCTCTTCGTGGGCACCAAGCGCCAGGCGCAGGAAGCCATTGCCGAAGAGGCGACGCGCTGCAGCATGTTCTACATCAACCAGCGCTGGCTGGGCGGGTTGCTCACTAACTTCGTCACGGTCCAGAAGTCCATCAAGCGCCTCAAGGAACTGAATGCCATGGCCGAGTCCGGCGACTGGCAGGGACGCGCGAAGAAGGAAATCGGACGCCTCGAACGCGAGCGCAAGCATCTCAATCAGAGTCTCGCCGGTATCAAAGATATGGGCGGTTTGCCGGACCTGCTGTTTGTGGTGGATTCGAGCAAAGAATCGATCGCAGTCAGCGAAGCCCGCAAGTTGGGCATTCCGGTGGTGGCCGTGGTGGACACCAATTGCGACCCCGACGTGGTTGACTATGTGATCCCTGGCAACGATGACGCTCTGCGCGCCATCCGCCTGTTCACGAACAAAATCTCTGAAGCCGTGGTCGAAGGCCGCCAGCTTGCGACCGAGACTGAGTTCTCGGCCGAGCGCGTGGTGACCGAAGAGACCTCGCTCGAAGAAAGCTCGAGCGAATACAGCCAGTACTTCGAACCGCAGTACGCCGAAAAGCTGATGAGCGAAAGCATGACGGAAGAGGATCTGTCGAATCTCAACATTCCGAAAAAGGCGCAGTTCGAAGCAATGGTGGACGATCGCTAGAAGGCGATCGGTCTCCCACACCCCGTTCTGCCGGTTGATACTTGCGTGGCGGGCTTCGGCCCGCCGCGCGTTCCAGTTTTTATGGGGAGAATGAAATGAAGTTGTGTTTACGAACTTTTGTTGGTGTTGTCTGTGCCATGGCTGTTCTCTTGACTGGCTGCTCGGAGTGCACCACTGCGACCGCGAAGCTTATCCAGCGATGTTGCTACCGTGGGTATTTCAGTTAAAGGATCACAACGAAAAATGAAAGTGAATGATCAGGTGGTAATGCCCATATGAATTCACAACAATGGTGTCGCCACGATTCCGTCAGGAGGGAAACCGGGTGAGAGCCTTGTGGTACTTGCCACCTATCATTGGTTCCCTCCAGTAGGTCCAGTGGCTGTATGGGATGGTGTTAGGACAAAATTGCCTGAGGATATTGCCAAAAGCAAGTCGATTGATGTGCCTCTTTTAGTTAAGGCGCCGGCGGAACCCGGTAAATATAGCTTGGTGATTGACCTCGTTAAAGAAGGTGCCCTCTGAATCGCCGATACAGGCTCACCAACCGCAACATTGGCATTCGTAATTGAAAATTAGTCGTTGGGTTTCTAGCGCCTCAAGGGTGAATACTATGAACAAGCATGACAAACTTTTGATAACGGGAGCAAGAGGATTGGTTGGTTCGGCTCTCGTTAAGCACCTCAGGCACGAAGGGTACGTAAATGTGATCGAGGTAGGACGTCAAGAATGCGATTTGGTCAACCCCGCATCTACTCGTGCTTTCTTTGAAGCAATCAGACAAGATTCTGTTTTCCACGCTGCGGCCCGCGTATATGGAATCAGGGGTAACATGAAAAACAAAGCCTCAGCGTTTTACGATAACGTTATGATTAATACCAATGTGGTAGACGCGGCTCAGAAAGTAGGCGTCAAGAAAATCACAGTTCTTAGTGTGTCAGTGAGGAAATCATGGCCGAAATCAGCGCAGCACTCGTAAAGCAGCTCCGGGAAAAGACCGGCGCGGGAATGATGGATTGCAAGAAGGCCCTCGACGAAGCGAAGGGCAACATGGAAGAAGCTGAGGTCATCCTTCGCAAGAAGGGCATCGCTGCGGCCGCCAAACGCCAAAGCCGTTCGGCACGCCAGGGTTCGATCGGCACCTACATGCACCCGGGCAATCAGCTTGGCGTGCTGGTGGAAGTGAATTGCGAGACCGATTTCGTGGCCCGCACCGAGGACTTCCAGGAACTGGTGAAAGACGTGGCGATGCACATTGCTGCGGCCGACCCGAAGTTCCTCAAGCGCGAGGAAGTGCCCGCCGCGCTGCTGGATAAAGAACGAGACATCGCGGCTTCGCGCGCGCGGAACGAAGGCAAGCCTGAGAAGGTGATCGAAAAGATCGTCGAAGGACGCCTAGCGAAGTTCTACGAAGAAGTGTGCCTGCTCGATCAACCCTTCATCAAGGACAACACCATGACCATCGAACAGATGATCAAGGCCAAGATCACCAAGACGCAGGAGAACATCGTGATCGCCCGCTTTGCCCGTTTCAAGGTGGGCGAGTCAGGGGCGGTCGCCGCAGCGGCTGAAGGCGAAGGCGCCGAAGGATAGCGGCTCGGGGTACGCAAGACGATGCCACGCTACGATCGCGTTCTGCTCAAGCTGTCCGGCGAGGTGCTCTCTGGCGGCGGCCCGTTCGGTATCGATCCGGAAAAGGTGGCGTCGCTTGCCACCGAACTCGCCGAAGTGGTGCGGACGGGTGTGCAGTTGGGAATGGTGGTGGGCGGCGGCAACTTCTTTCGCGGAGTGGCCGCCGCTGCCCGCAATATGGACCGCGTCACGGCGGACCATATGGGCATGCTCGCCACTGTGATCAATGCGCTGGCGCTGCAGGATGCGCTTGAAAAGCAGGGCATCAAGACGCGCGTGATGACAGCGATCGAAATGCACCAGGTGGCTGAACCCTACATTCGCCGCCGTGCCGTGCGGCACCTGGAAAAAGGCCGGGCCGTGATCTTAGCCGCCGGCACGTCAAACCCCTACTTTTCTACTGACACCGCGGCCGCGCTGCGCGGCCTCGAAATCAACGCGCAGGTCATCGCCAAGGCCACGCGCGTCGATGGCGTGTTCGATCGCGACCCGCTCCAACACGCCGATGCTGTAAGATACGAGTCCGTGTCCTATCAGGAAGTGTTGAACAAGCAGCTCCAGGTGATGGACACCTCCGCAGTGGCCCTGTGCCGGGATAACCGCCTGCCCGTGCTGGTTTTCAATATGCACCAGCGAGGCAATATCTTCCGCATGGCCATGGGCGAACACGTCGGCACGATCATTTCATAGGATCGGTTAAGCAAAGCTATGACGGTCAAGGAAATCGAAACCAGCGCAAAACAACGGATGGAGAAGGTGCTCGCGGATCTGCAGCATGCCATGAGCAGCGTGCGTACCGGGCGCGCGTCGATCAACATGCTTGACGGCATCCGGATTGACTACTACGGCACGCCCACACCGCTAAGCCAGGTGGCTACGCTCCTGGTGCCCGAGCCGGGATTGCTTACCGCGCAGCCGTGGGATGTGTCGCAGATCGGCGCGATCGAGAAAGCGATCCGTACGTCCGATCTCGGGCTCAATCCGCAGAACGACGGCAAGATCATCCGCATCCCGATTCCGCCGCTCACGCAGGATCGCCGCAAGGACATGGTGAAGCAGCTTCACCATATGGCCGAGGACCACCGCGTGGCGCTGCGCAACGTCCGGCGCGACGCCAACGAAGCGGCCAAGAAGTTGCTAAAGGAAAAGACCATCAGCGAGGACGATGAAAAGCGTGCGCTCGCTGAGATCCAGAAGGTCACCGACGGAGCGATGGCGAAGCTCGATGCCGCCGCGGCCGCCAAGGAAAAAGAAGTACTGTCTCTGTAAGGACACCGCCCTCGGCGAAATTGTTCCTGGGAACATTTGTGGGCCTGGACGTGTCTAGCGAGTTCGAGAGGAGCTTGCTTGAACATGTCATCCGACGCACTGCTGTTTCAAGAATCGCTGGTAGACGACGGAGCGCGTACCGCGCGCCCGTACACGGTGTCGTTTTCGCTCACCATGCAGTTGATCGCCGCCGCCGCGGCGATTTCGTATCCGATGTGGCATATTGAGCCGCTGCCGCGCGTGAAGTTGCGCGCGCCGTCGCCGTTCATCAATGCGGTGAAACTGGTGGACCCCGCGCCCGCGCAGCCGGCTTCAGCGCTGGGGCCGCAGATGTCGGCGTCGAATGCGTTGACGGCGCCGGCGAGAGTGCCCAGGGGTTTTGTGGCTCCGCCGCCGGGACGGCCCGTTTCGAGCGACGTGGGCCCAATCGATCACGCAGACCTCAGAAACTTTGATCCGGGTCCGGGCGTACCTGGCGGAACGAATATCCCCGGTGCGCTGCCTTACGCCGGTGGAGGTGCCACGATTGTCGCCGCCCGGCCGGTCGAGAAGCCCCGAAGCGACCCACCACCGCCGGCCACCCCGGTGCGAGTGGGCGGAGTCGTGAAGCCTCCGCTGCTGCTGGCGGACGTCAAGCCCCTCTACCCGCAGTTGGCCCGCGCCGCGCGGATTTAAGGCACGTGAAGATCGAAGCCATCATTGCTCGCGACGGGACCATCCGCGATGCAAGGGTGGTAAGCGGACACCCGCTGTTGACCGCCGCTGCGATTGACGCGGTGCGCCAGTGGCGCTACCGCGCGACGGTGCTCAACGGCGTGAGCGTGGAGGTGGTGTTGGCGCTCGAAGGGAACTTCCGGTTGGCGCAGTAGATCGCATGAACTGCTCTCTCTCCGCGTTTCTTTGTCAT
>VFZP01000230.1 GCA_016871115.1 Acidobacteriota bacterium | reverse complement strand
TGTAGGCACTCGACCTCAGATTGTCCATCAGGTTCGAGGTCAGGTAGAACGAGGCCAGCAATGCCGGGGCCAGCAGCATGCTCAGATGCCAAACCCTCACGAAGATGATCCCGCGCGGCCAGCAAGTTCTTGTCGCCAGAAAGGAGTCCAAACACGTACCGGTGCCGACCGCATGCCAACACCTATTGAAGAGCGACCACCGCGTGGAACGGAATTCACAGGAACACCGTACCTACTGGGAGGCAGTAGGGTGCATTCTTCCGGAAGGCTGCCTGAGCGGGTTAGGCTTGAATCCGCATCAGGGTAACCGGTCGGTCCGGCAGAGGCTGCCAAAGGCCGACCACGGCGGCGCACGCCGCTGTGGAAGAGCTGAGCAGCGAAGACCACAGGCCGGCTGTTCCCCCGAGTGCGGTAACTTTCCAGTCGACCACCAGCGCCGCAGTGCCTCGTCGAGAAAGAGGGCGAGATCGACCAAGGCATCGGCTGCGTTCTCTTTCAGATGGACCGGGCTGCGGAGGCCGCTTCAGCGTGGGAACGCGCAAGCGCCTGCTCCGAAACGGCTGGCGCGACGAGGAAGGTCGTCTAGATCGAGATGAACCTCGGTAGCAGTGCGGCGGCCGGATGCGACTTCGACTCTCCAGAAACTTCACCGGCAACCCCCGCGACGGGAACGAGTTGCATGTTGAGGGCGGCGGCCTGTTTGGACACCCACTGCAGCTGTTGCTGCCGGTATTTGGTTTCGTAGTAATCCATTTGTCAAGGGCGGAGTAAAAAGGAACCACCGGGGCGGAGCAATAGGGGACCACTTCAAACCGTTCAGGAAGCCGGCCCCAAAACGTGGCCGCCAAGCCGCCCTCGCCTCTCGCCTACTTCAGCCGCTCCGCCGCCCGCTTCTGTTTGCTCGACTTCAGCCGGTGGCTCTCACCGTTCATCTCCAGGATGTGCGCGTGGCCTCATCCATCCGCCACGAGTCACCCACCGCGCGGGCGTATCGCTTCCAGCGCTTCTCGAACTCCGGCATGTAATGCTGCATCCAGCGCAGAATCGTCGCGTGCGCACCTTTGATGCCACGTTCGCTCATCATGCTGACCAAATCCCGGTAGCTCAACTTGAAGCTCAGGTACCACCGCACGCACAACACCACAATCTCCGCGTCGAAATGGCGGCCCGCGAACAGCTCTTCAACCGGAACGAAGGAGGGCGTTGCGTCATTCTCTCTCATCTCGGCAGGTTTGCACCAGAGCCCTAGCGGGTTTCCCGCATATGGTTCTTCCCTACTCTCGCGGGACCAAGACCGTCCGGCCTTGCCACGGAAACCAAACAGGAGCTTCGTCTTTCGCGACGCACTCGCGGTGACGGCGAACGACATGCTGAACGCGGGCATCAGCAGAATGCGCAGGGCTCTTCAGCTGCGGTTATCGTCGTCCTCTGGAACGAGCGGAGCCGTTCGCGAACCGCCCATCCCCCTATTTCCCATTGGAATTGCTAGAATGAATTCTTCGCGCAACGCCACGCATCCTGTTTTGAAACCGACATGGCCGCCGCAGCAGCACCCCGACTCTATCCGCACGCCGACGCCACGTCCGTCCTCGCGCAAATCGGCCACACGCCGCTTCTGCGTCTGGCCACGCTGACAGCGGACCTCCCCGGCAACATCGAAATCTACGGAAAAGCCGAGTACTTCAACCCCGGCGGCTCCGTGAAGGACCGCCCGGCGCTCAATATGATCCTCGACGGCGAGCGAACGGGCCGGCTCAATCCGCAGCGCACGCTGCTCGATGCCACGTCCGGCAACACCGGCATCGCCTACGCCATGATCGCCGCCGCGCGCGGCTACCAGGTGAAGCTGTGCCTTCCACAGAACGCCTCGCCCGAACGCAAGCGCATCCTGAAGGCCTACGGCGCTGAACTCGTGCTCACCGATCCGGGCTCAGGCTCGGACGGCGCGATTCGCGAGTGCCGCAAGATCTACGAGGCCTACCCGGACCGTTACTTCTACCCCGATCAATACAACAATCCGGCCAACTGGAAGGCGCACTACGAGACCACGGGCGTCGAGATCATCGACCAGACCGCGGGCCGCGTCACGCATTTCGTCGCCGGCCTGGGCACCAGCGGCACGTTCACGGGCGTGGCGCGCCGGTTGCGCCGCGACGTGCCCGGGGCGCAATGCATCTCCATGCAGCCCGCCACGCCGTTCCACGGCCTCGAAGGCTTGAAGCACATGCCGACGGCGATCGTGCCCGGCATCTACGAAGAGTCGCTTGCCGACGAGAATATCTGGATTGAAACCGAACATGCCTATCGCATGGTGAAGCGCGCCGCGCGCCGCGAAGGGCTCCTCATCGGCATCTCCGCCGGCGCGAACATGGTGGCCGCGCGCCAACTTGCCGAGCGTTGCGCGGCGAGCGGCGAGACCAACGCCGTCATCGTTACCGTGCTGTGCGACGGCGCAGACAAATATCTCAGCGACCATTTCTGGGACGACAAGGACACCGACTAACCCCGCATGTTGAAGATTGAAGCGCAGCCCTGGGCTGTGATGGTGGAGCACGGCCGCGCCTGCTTCCCGCGTGAATGCTGCGGCATCTTGGTGGGCAGCGCCGGCGATGCCGGTGACAACGTCGTCACGCTCGCCATCGCCTGCACCAACGCCTATGAAGGCGACCAGAAGGACCGCTTTGAGCTGGACCCGCGCGACGTGATCAAAGCCGAACGCGCCGCGCGCGAGCAGCGCCAGGGCGTCGTCGGGTTCTTTCACTCGCACCCCAACGAAGACGCCTATTTCTCAGCCACCGATTTGAAATTCTCGGCCCCCGGTTATTCGAACGTGGTGATGTCCATTCGCGACGGCGAGTTCTCGCACGCGAAATGCTTCATTGCCAACTTCGATCAGACCGCCGCCGAACCGGAAGAATTGCACTATGCCTAAGATCTTGATTCCCACTCCGCTCCGCCAATTCGCGGGCAATAACGATACGGTTGACGTGGCCGGCGTGGCCACGGTGGGCGAGGCGCTCGGCGCGCTCGTCACGCAACACCCGGACCTGCGCAAGAACCTCTACAACGACGAGGGCAAACTCCGCAGCTTCGTCAACATCTACGTAAACGATGAAGACATCCGGTACCTCTCCAAGGAGAAGACCGAGGTGAAGGACTCTGACACCATCTCCATCGTGCCCAGCATCGCCGGCGGAGGCCGCTAGCGCGATGGAACTGTCGAAAGACGAAATCCTCCGCTATTCGCGCCATCTCATTCTGCCCGAAGTGGGCATGGAGGGTCAGCTCAAGCTGAAGAACGCCAAGGTTCTGCTGGTGGGCACGGGTGGTCTCGGCGCGCCGATGGCGTTGTATCTCACCGCGGCGGGCGTGGGCACGATCGGCCTCGTCGACTTCGACGTGGTGGACTACACAAATCTGCAGCGCCAGGTGATTCACGGCACCAAAGACGTGGGCAAGCCGAAGATCGACTCGGCGATTGAGTCGATGAAGGACATCAATCCCTTCGTTAACGTCATCCGCCACGAGGTCGCGCTCACCAGTGAGAACGCGATGGACATCGTGAAGGATTACGATCTGGTGGCCGACGGCACGGACAACTTCCCGACGCGGTATCTGGTAAATGACGTGTGCGTGTTGCTCGGCAAGCCCAACGTCTACGGCTCGATCTTCCGCTTTGAGGGCCAGTCGACGATTTTCGCCGCGGAAAACGGCCCGTGCTATCGCTGTCTCTATCCGGAACCGCCACCGCCGGGCCTGGTGCCCTCGTGCGCCGAAGGCGGCGTGCTGGGCATTCTGCCGGGCGTGGTGGGGTTGATCCAGGCCACCGAAGTGGTGAAGCTGATTCTGGGCAAGGGCGAAACGCTGGTGGGGCGCCTTGTGCTGTACGACGCGCTGAGCATGAAGTTCCGCGAGCTCAAGCTCCGCAAGAGCGCCGAGTGCCTGATCTGCGGTCCGAACCGCACGATCGACAAGCTGATTGACTACCACCAGTTTTGTGGCGCTCTGCAACACGCCGCGCCGGAACCGGAGACGGGTGTGACGGAAAACGAGATCGAGGCAACGGCGCTGAAGGCGCGATTCGATCGCGGCGAAAAGGTGAACCTGGTGGACGTGCGCGAAGTGCACGAGTTCCAGATCTGCCGCATCCCGGGCTCGACGCTAATCCCGCTCGGCGACTTACCGAAGCGCGTGAACGAACTTGACCCGGCTCACGAAGTGGTGGTGCATTGCAAGAGCGGCATGCGCAGCGGCAAGGCAGCGGACTTCCTCCGCCAGTCCGGATTCAAGCGCGTGCTGAACGTGAAGGGCGGCATTCTCGCCTGGAGCGATAAGGTCGACCCCAGCGTGCCAAAATACTAGCGGCATGACTCCCGCGGATTTCCGCCGCCTTGCCCTCGCGCTCCCCGGCGCCGAGGAATCGTCCCACATGGGCGCGGCGGATTTTCGAGTAGGGGGCCGCATCTTCGCAACGCTGACGAGCGAAAAGCAAGGCTACGGCAACCTGATGCTGACGCCGGAACTGCAGCAACAGTTCATCGCTGACGCGCTGGAGTTATTCCTGCCCATTCACGGCGGCTGGGGCCGCATGGGCTTCACCCACACCCGGCTCGCCACCGCCCAGGAGGATACGCTCGCGGGGGCGCTGCGCGCCGCGTGGCAGTTGCGCCTGGAGAGGAAGAAAAAGCCGGTTCGAGCGAAGAAAAAGCGGTAGACGGCGCCACTCACTCTTTGCCGTCAACCCGCTGCCCGCCGAAAACCCTCCCCGTCGCCGAAGCCTGGGAACCTGGCGGCTCCCGGAACGGCTCCACGGCGATTCGCTCGTACCAGACCTCCACCACCGTCAACTCCTCGGCGCGGCCTGGCGCCTGCAGAACGACGGTGTCTCCCGCGGCGGACTTCAGCAGAGCGCGCCCCAGTGGCGATACGTAGCTGACGTGGTTGCGCGCAAGATCCACTTCGTCGGTACCCACGATGCACACCACGCGCTCGGCTCCCGCGGCGTTTTCATAACGCACGGTCGCGCCAAAGAAAGCCCGCGCCGCCGCCCCCCGGCCCGCCCGCGGCGCTTCCGGGTCCACCACTTCGGCGGCTTCGATTCGCTTGGTGAGAAAGCGAATCCGCCCGTCGATTTGCCGCAGGCGGCGCTTACCGTATTGATAGTCGGCATTCTCGCTGCGGTCGCCATTGCTGGCCGCCCACGCTACTACTTCCGTGACGGCCGGGCGTTCCCGTGTCAGCAAAAACCGGAGTTCCTCCTGCAAGCGCTGCAGTCCGCCGGGCGTGATGTAGTTCTTACCCGGCGGGGAGTTGTCCGCCTTTGGTTTGCGCGTGGAGCCTTTAAACATAGCTACTCAATTTCTTCGCCAAATCCGGAGGGCAACGCCGCCTCCAGATGGACGCGCTCGCCAGTGATGGGGTGATGGAACGTCAAATAGTGCGCGTGCAATAAGTATCCTCCATCGCCGGGCAGTCCGGGCAGATTCTCCAGCGGCTGGCCGGTTGCACCGTACAACGGATCGCCCACCAGCGGATGGCCGACCGACGCCAGATGAATTCGAATCTGATGAGGGCGGCCCGAATAGAGACTTACCGCAAACATCGTGGTGCTCGCGCTGCGTTCAATCACCGTGGCCAAGGACTTGGACGGCTTGCCGCCGGGGCTGGCGGCCCACACGGAGCCGATGAGCGGGTGCGGCACCCGGCCGATGGGCGTGAGAATTTCGTAGCTGTCGCGCTGCGCCACGTTCTGCGCCAGTGCCCGGTAGATCTTCTGAATCCGGGGTGTGTTCCACTGCGAGAACAGAATCGAGGCCGCCTGCGCCGTCTTGGCGAAAAGCACGATGCCGCTGGTGGCGCGACCCAGCCGGTGCACCGGGTTCGCTTCCGGCGTGCGCTGCTGCACCAGGCGCAGCAGTGTGTTTTCCATGAAGCCGCCACCGGGCAGCGTGGGCAGCCCGCTGCGTTTGTGGATGGCCAACAGATGCGCGTCTTCATACAGCACGCCGAAGTGCCGCGGCGCCTCGGGCTCTGTCCATGGCGGGCGATTCCACACCAATATCTGGCCCAGCCTGACCGCTTCGCGCCCGGTGGCGGTGACGCCGTCGAGCGTGACTTCGCCGTTGTCCACCTTCTGTTGCCAGCCCTGCGCTGTGGAGTGCGGGTAGAGGCTGGCCAGATGAGCAAGCAGCGTCCGGCCGTGGTAACGGTCGCTGATGATGCTGGTGAAAGCACAACCTCGATTTAGCAAGCCGATGACGTATCCTCCACTTATAGGCCGCCCGATCCATCCCGATTTTCTCGCATTGCTGCGGCGGAAAGAGCCCGCGCTGGTTGCGCTATTTCAGGATGCGCGGCAGTTCCTGCTCGATCTGCATCCTGACGCAAACGAACTGCTCTATCACACGCATGCGCTCACCGCTGTGTTTTCGCTTTCCGAGCGGCTCAGTGACGCTTATTGCATGCTTCCCATCTACACCAACCACCTCAGCCTGGGATTAAACAAGGGCACGCATTTGCGCGATCCGCACCATTTGTTGACGGGCACCGGGAGCCTCATCCGTCACATCGATGTCGCCGCGCCGGCAGACTACCGGAACAACAAGGTCAGAGACCTGGTTCGCGCCGCGATCGACTTCGCCAAGGCGGACATGGACAAACCCACCCGTGCCGCGGGGCTGACCATCTCCAAAATCAAAACCAAGGGCTGAGCTGTGGCGGGTTCACTCGGGCGCCTGGTTCTTCAACTGCCCCAGGAGCCGTGCCACGCTTCGCGCCGACTGGCGCAACGCGCGCCCCGTCTTCACCGCGCTCGCCGCCAGCGCATCCGTCGTCACCTGATCCGCCTTTTCCAGGGCGTTGCTCGTATGCCGTCCGCTGCCCGTCAGCGCCACTGCCACTTCCGCGCCGCCCATCAGCACTGCCTGCGCGGGCCGCAAGGCGGGCCACACCAGACGCGGGCCTTCGCCCGGTTCGGCCGCTGCCAGCACTGCCGGCGTAAAGTCGCTCATCAGCTTCGCCTGCAGCTTCCACATGCCGGATGCCACCCACGTTGCCCCGTTCAGCGGCACGCCCCGCTCGCCAAGGTTGATGATCCGCGGCGCGCGCCACAGCAGCCCTGCCGGCGTGCAGCGGTCCGCGCCACAAACGCCCGAGCACCACTGGGGATCGAGATACGAAGCATGTTTGCCCGCCGAGACCCACACGCGGGGGCCGCGCTTCACGGCCTCAAGGTCCACCGCCCGCGCGGCGGTGCTGCGGTCACACACGGTGGACTCGTGCCCCGCCGCATACCAATACTTCGCCTGCCACTTCTCGCCCGCGCCTTCCAGCAGCGCCGACACATGCTCGGCGTCGAGCGCATGGGCCACGCGCCCGCAATCGCGCGACCACAAATGGTAGTAGTGCAGTTCAATCCGAGCGCCGTTGCGGAATGCCTGCCCGTAAAGCACGCCGGTGCGGGAAGCCACGCGCGGGTCGCGCTGGTTGGGCGCAAACTCGGCGGGCACGGCGTCGCACTCGTCCACGCTCAGGATCAGTTGCGGCGCAAAGCGCTCCAGGAGCTTTTGTTCCAGCCGGTCTGGCAGCCCGTCGCGGTCCAGGTCGGCGGGCGGCGCGCCCCAAGCCGGCGCTGAACACAAAGCAAGCAACAGAATGTAACGGTTGCGAATCAAACTGGACATCATTGTAGCGTTCTGCGTACTCTGAATCTATGCGTTCCCTTAAACTTGCTGTCGCAACGATCGTCTTGGGCCTCGCTGCTGCGGCCGCCGAAAGGCCCAAGAGCGTGCTGCACATTATCACTCTCCGCTACAAACCCGGTACTACCGACGCGCAAAAAGAAGAGGTCAAGGCGGCCACCGTTTCCATGGCCAAGCAGCTCCCTGGCATCACCCGCTTGTGGTTCAAGAAGGTCAAAGTGCAGGTGGAAGGCATGACCGACATCATGGTCATGGAGTTCAAAGACCAGGCCGCTTTTGACGCCTATGGTCCGCACCCAGCTCACAAGGCGTGGGAAAAGGTCTATCTGCCGCTGCGCGATGCCAGCAACACGCAGGACGTCACCAACTAAGCCTTGCGCCCGGTTGTTCACATTCCTGATGACTTTCCCGCTGTAATGGCCCCCAGTGCCGCCTACGCTGCGCTACAATTGCGCGCCGAAGTGCGGTACTGGGACAGCCTGCCCGGCGGTGAGTTGGTTGACCGTGTGCGCGACGCCGAAGTGGTGGTCAACATCCGTTCGTCGTCGCACTTCACGGAAAAAGTATTCGCGGCCTGTCCGCGCCTGAAGATCCTGTCCATCTGGGGCACCGGCACCGACAACGTCGATCTTGACGCCGCCCGCGGCCACGGCGTCACCGTCACCAACACTCCTGGCGTAGCCGCCGCTTCGATCGCCGAACATTGCCTGATGCTGATGCTGGCCGTGGCGCGCCGCATCGTGGAGGTGGACGCCAGCGTCCGACGCGGCGGGTGGGCTCGCGCACAGGTTTCGCAGATGGCGGGCAAGACGCTGGGCGTTGTTGGCCTCGGCGCCATCGGCCGCCGCTTTGCACAACTCGGCCAGGCCATCGGCATGAACGTCATCTCCTGGACGCGTACACCAAAACCGGAACTCGGCTTCCGGCATGTGCCGCTCGAAACGCTCTACCGCGAATCCGACGTCGTGAGCGTCCACTTGCGGTTGTCCGATGAATCCACCAGCATGGTGGGCGCCCCGCAACTCGCCATGATGAAGCCGTCGGCGATCCTGCTGAACACCGCGCGCGGCCCGATTGTCGACGAGTTGGCGCTGATCGATGCTCTTGGCGCCCGCCGCCTCGCCGGCGCGGGTCTGGACGTGTTCACCGTCGAGCCGCTGCCGCCTGGCGCGCTGATTGCCACGCTCCCCAATGTGGTGCTGACACCGCACTCAGCCGGTGTGACTCCGGAAACCGTGGAAGCCGGGCTGCAGCTTGCCATCGACAATGTGTGGAATTTCCTGGCCGGCACGCCCACCCATGTGGTTTCGAGCGGCACCCGCTAGTGCCCCTACCCTATCGACCCGTTTGACGCGGACAGTGGAGAGGAATACCCTCTATATCGACAGGGACACATTGCACGTGACGCGGTACACCCCTTCCCGGTACTATCTCGTCGCCGCCTTCGGCCTGATGGCGGCGGCCTTGCAGTGTCTTTGGTTCGCCTCCTATTGGCCCGGAGCCTGGGCGCTGGCGATTCTGGCGGCCCTGATGGCCGGGGTGGTGCTGGCCCTTGCCCGGCGCCCGGCGATTGAGATTCACCCGCGCCATCTGAGCGTGGGTAGCCGTAGCATCGATTGGGTGGAGATTCAGAGCCTCGATTGCGTCCGGTGTCTCCCCGTTCCTCTGGTCGCCGTGCTCGCGCTCGCTTCTGGGGGGCGCTTTTTGTTGATCTATCCCGAGGAACCCGCCGAGTGCCGCCAATTGCTTTTGCAACTTCGCCGCGGGGGCTCGGGAGTCGTTGATTGACGGTCTGCCGCACGAGTAAGACTGGGGCGACTCGCCGCCCACGATGCTCAATGCCGCTCCGGAACGTAAGCTCCTGCCCGGCCCCCGCTATCCGCTGCTGAGCGAGGCCGATGAAGCCGACGCGGAACGGCTGTATCAACGCCTGAAGACCGTGGGGCACCTGGACCCGAAGCCGCCCGGCACTGATGAGTAAACGCCCGCGCGGCCGGTTTCTTCCCCGCTTCTTCCTGGCCCTGGCTGCTCTGTCTGGCCTCGTCTATTTCACGTTCCCTTCGTGGCTCCCCTGGTTCGGTACTTGGCTGGTGGACGGGCAGCCACCGGTGAAGGCGGAGATTGCGGTGGTGCTCGCAGGTGACTTCTCCGGCCTCCGCGTGTTGCGCGGCGCCGGCCTTGTGCGTGATGGTTACGTGCCCAAGGCACTGGTGAGCGGCGCTCCCGGCGTCTTTTCGTTCTAAGAAAGCGACCTGGCCGTGCAGTTCGCCACCAAGCAGGGCTTCCCCGAGTCGTTCTTCGAAGCCTTCCATACAGACCACCACTCCACGCAGGAAGAGGCGCACATCATAGTAGGGGAACTGCGCCGCCGCGGCATCCGCA
>VFZP01000229.1 GCA_016871115.1 Acidobacteriota bacterium | reverse complement strand
CGCGCTCCACCATCCGTGCTTCTTCTTTACGGCTTCTGCTCATCGCCATCAACTCTGCGCGAACTTCCGCCGAACACTTGGGGGGGGGCCGCGTGTCTGGGCATCTCCCAAACATTCTATTATACTTACTAATGGTTTAATGCAACTAAGCGCTAGAATAGTGTCGATGGCTCGCCCCCTGCTGCTGTTGTTTGCCGCGCCGTTGCTGCTATCGGCCGCCAATCAGTGGCGGCGTCTCGCTTCGCCGCACTTTGAGATACTCACCGACGCGGGCGAAGCCGAGGGCGCGCGCGTGCTCGATCGCCTGGAAACCGTCCGACACGTCTTTCTCGAATCGATCGGCGGCAAGGCGCCGACGGTCCCGGTGCGAGTCTTCCTCTTTCACTCCGAGCGCGACTTCCGCCCGCTTGAGCCCAATCGCAACGTGCGCGGCTTCCACCAAGGCGGACCCGAGCGCGACTACATCGTGCTCCACTCGCCCGGCGAAGAAACGCTCCGCGCCGCGCGCCATGAGTACATGCACGTCCTGCTCGCGCACAGTTCGGCCACGCTGCCGATGTGGCTCGAAGAAGGCACCGCCGAACTCTACTCCACACTCGAACTCCGCGGCGCCAACGCGATCCTCGGCGCGCCCATCTCGCAGCACGTCCGCGCGCTGCAGCGCCTCGAATGGCCGCCCGTCGCGCTGTTCCTCAATGCCAACCGCCAGACGCCCATTTATGACGACGCCACGCACGCCGGGCTCTTCTACGCCGAAGCCTGGGCCTTCGTCCACATGCTGAACTTCAGCCCCGTGTGGTGGCCGCATCTTCCGCGCTTTGCCGAACTCCTCGATCAAGGCCTGCCCGCGGCCCTCTCCTTCGAATCAGCCTTCTCCATGCCCGCCGCCAAGGCCCTCGCGGCGCTCCCCAGCTACGTGCGCGACGCGCGCTTCGGCACCGCCGCCGTGCCCATGCCGCCGCGCTCTCCGGAACAGTCAGCCATCACCGCCACCGCCCTCGCCCCGGCCGCTGCGCTCGTTGCGCAGGTGGAACTGCTCAACACCATGGGCGCCAGGCAGTTGGCCGACGCGATGCTCGAACGTGCGGCCGCCTCGCTTCCGCCCTCGCCCGAGATCGAAACTGCCCGCGGACTCGTGGCTCTTGGCAAGTCCGATCGCGCCGCCGCGTGCAGCCGCTTCCTCCACGCCATGGAACTCGGCGCAACGTCATCGATGCCTGCCTTCGAGTACGCGATGCTTTTGCGCGAAAGCGGCGCTGCGCCGGATGAAGTCCGCAATTATCTCGCTGAAGCCACCGGCCGCAACCCGTATCTCGCCGAAGCGCACTTCATCCTCGGCCTCATGGCGCAGAAGGACAATCGCCATCGCGACGCGCTCGCCTTGTTCGAGCAAGCCACCGGCGCACTGCCGCGTCAGTCCCACTTCTGGCACGCCCGCGCGCTGTCGCATCATGCGCTCGGTCAAGTCGAAATGGCGCGGCTCGCCGCCCGCCGTGCCGCGGGATCAGCCACCACGGCCGCCCAACTCGAAATGGCGCAAGCGGCGCTCAAGCTCATCGGTACATCCTCGGGCCCGGCTCCACCGGCAGCGCCGAAACCCGCGGTTTACGTGCCGGACTCCTGGAAGCCCCGCGAAGCTTCTGCCCCTGTCGAGGGAACCCTCGAACAAATCGATTGCCACGGCGACGCTGCGCGCGTCCAAATCCGTCCATCAACGGGCGGCGCGCCCATCCAGCTCTGGGTAGAGAAGCCCGGCGGCGTTCTCCTCAAAGACTCTTCCAGCCTTACGTTCACTTTCCAATGCGGCCCCCAACGGCCCCACCGCGTTGGCGTCGAGTACGAGCCGAAGCCCGGCCTGGCCCGAGGAGCCGTGGGATTGATCATGGCTCTCCGATTTTTCTCGGAAAGCCTCACCCTATCGCCGGAACCACACCACGCGATTCAGATTGCCGCGACCCGGGTCGGCCAGCACAGCGTTCTTCTTTGACGCATCCACGGAGTGCAGCCCCGGCGAATCGACGTAGCCCAGCACCTTCCCCGTCTTGCCGTCCACCTGCACCAGCCAGCCCGGTGCTTCGTTCACGACGTTGCGTGGATGCGTTCCAATCCACAGTTTGCCATCGCGCGTTGCTGAAATCGAAAATGTCTTACCCAGGTGGTTCCACTCGCCCAAATACTTGCCGCTGAGTGTGAAGCGTTGAATCCGGCCATTCTGCCGGTCTGCCACATAGAGCACGCCGCGATGCTGCGCGATACCGTGCGGCAAATGAAACTCGCCCGGTCCGGTGCCGGCCTTGCCCCAGGCGTGCACGCGCTCACCCTTGGCGTTGTACTCGAGCACTCGCGCGTTGCCGTAACCATCGGCGATGAACACGCTCCCTTTGGGCCCGAACGCGATATCGGCCGCGCCACGAAAGCCGCGTGTGCCTTGCGGCAATTCGCCGATTTCGAATCGCAGCAACTACTGGCCTTCGCGTGTGAACTTCAAAATCACCGAACTCCCGGAATCCACCGTCCAGACGTTCCCTTGCGGATCGATGCGAATGCTGTGGGGATTCGTGTAGAGCCCTTTTCCCCACGAACGCACGATGCGGCCTTGCGAGTCCACGGCCACCACGGGATCGTACTTCGCTTTGCGGTGCAGCAGATACACGAGCCCGTCCGGCCCGGCGGCGACGGACGAGATGTAATCCGTGTTCCAGTCCGGCGACGGCGCCTGAATCGCGATCGGGTGAGCCGTGATCGCCAGGCGCGGCGAACTGCCGATCAGCGCGACGAGTTTAGCCGCTTCATCGGCAGTGGGCTTCGATTGAGCGAGCAACGCGGCGGCGAGCAGAAAACGCATGGCCTCGATCCTTCCTATTGTCCCGTCGCGATCAGCTTCAGCGTCTTTTGCTCGGTGGCATCCTCGCGTAGCAGGAACCTCTCCATCTTCGATTCGTTCTGCGTGAGGAACGCCGGATCCCAGACCGCGCCAGACTCAATCTCATCGACAGCCGCCAGCGCGTAGTCGCCCGGCGCGATGCCGGAAAGTTCGAACCGGCCCTGCTGATCGACAGAGGTCGTTTTGAAGCGCCTGAACGGCGGCAGGTTGTCGCCGCGCGCATACAGCACGATGAAGCCGTTGGTAGCCGGCTCATTCTTCTCGTTGGCCACCGTACCTGTGACACGCGCGCCGCGCGGACTCAGCAGGATCTCAATCGGCAATCCCGGCACGGCGCGAATTCCACCGGCGCCGATCTCAGTCTGCGCCGCGCGAATCGACTTGACGTAGTAGCCGGAGGGCAAGCCATTGAAATTGACATCGTAGTGGCCCGCCGGAATGTTCTTGAGCGGCACCTTGCCGTCTTCCTCTACGCGCCCGCCACCGCCCCCTCCCATCCGGCCCGTGCGCTCTCGTCCGGCGACATACACCGCCATGGTCTTGAAGTCAGGCTTGGTCTCGCCTTCGGCGGTCACCGTGGCGGCCAGCTCAAACGCCGATTGCAAGGCCACCTGCACGTTTTCAACCGGCCCGTCGCCCACTTGCACTTCGGCCAGGCCGCGCAGGCGGTTGTTGCCGTCAAATGAGTCAGCGATGATTGTGTACGAACCAGGCGGCACGGCACCGACGACGAACGATCCATCGGGCCGCCACGGGCCGCTGAAACCCTGATCCATGCGAACCAGCGTCCCCGCTGAGTGTGGATGCAGAAATACCATTCCTCCGTTGCGAGCGCCAGCGGAGATCCCCGTCACCTTGCCTGATAACCGGTAGGCACGGGAGCGCAACATGCGGATATCGATGCCCTGCAGCATGGCGCCGGTGGGGACGTCGATCGCCGTGGCCTGCGCAGCTTCGGAGGCAGAGGGATAGTAAGTCGACAAAGCTACCTCACCCTGCCCCGACTGAAAGCCGATTGGGCCGCGCATCGACTGCGAGGCCGCTACGAAGTATTTGCCCGCAGGCACGCCAAAGAGCCGGAATTCGCCGAGATCGTTGCTTTGCGCGGCCTCCATCGGCACTAATTCGCGCTGGCCTTGTTGGTTGAACCGGTCACGCAGAAGTTGGATGTTGCCATGCATCACCGGTTCGCCGTCGGCATCCACTACTCGTCCGGTGACGACGGCGTGCGGCAACAGGCGCGCTTCGATGCCGCGGACCTCCTGACCCTTGCTGAGCGTGAGCGTAGCGCTCGGTGTGATGCGGCGGCGAGACTGATCGCTGTTGACGTAGCCGTTGCGGCGGACGCTGATCCGATACTGGCCAGGCTCAATCGTATCGAATTGGAAACGGCCCATGGCATCGGTGCTGACGCCTTGCGTGCGGTTCATGTCAAAGCCGCCCGTGTTCGGGCCGGAGGTACGCATCAATGTCACGGAAGCTTTGTTGAGCGGCGCGCCGGTGGCGGCGTTCAGCACGGTGCCTGACAACTTGCAGAGTTCCTCGGGGTGGTAGGTTACAGGCGCGGCGTTGTGGCGAGGCGGACCGCCGCGTGGAACGCCGGGCTGGGCCATCGCCAGCGCACTGGCGCACAAAGCGAGCGTGGCTAGCCGGGAAGGACCCATACCTCAATGATACGGACACCGGCCCGGTTTGGTTACGTCAAGGCCGCGAGTTCGCGCGTGAGGTTGGCGCGGGCGGCGGCTTCGCACGAGGCTAACGCCGGATGCGGAAACAAGGGTTAGCGCTAGAGGAACGAGCGAAGGAGCGCGTCCCGCCCGCGCCGGAAGTCCCGATCCGATACGTGCGCATACTCGGCGCGAATCGCGGCGGTGTAGGCATCGTAGCGGGCTGGGTCCGCACCGAGGATCGACAGGTCCAACGAGATGAGCAGCGCGGTCTCTTCGTCCGGTTCGGCTGGCTCCAGGTGCCGGGTGGATAGGATGAGTTGCCCGGTCCGCGCGATCACGGCCGCGGCCACGCCCATCTCTGCCAACGCTTCGGCCGCGATCTCGGCACTGGCCTCCTCGTTGCGGGCAGAGTGTGGATCGTACACGAAGTCGTGGAACTAGAGGGCCCAGGAGAGGGCGGGGGAGACCGGCTCGAAGGGCGCTGCTTCCGCGAATAGGTGCTCCAGGTGCGTGAGCCTGTGAGAGCGGCGGTGCGGCTCTGCGTAGGCGGCGGCGAGGCGTTGCCACCACGCCGCCGTGCCCAGCCAGTGTTTTTCCAGACGCACTAGAAGAGCAGGCGCAGCACCACTTCCGTCTGCCGGCTGGTGTTGGCCTGGCTGAGAATTTGCCCGAAGTTGGCCACACCCACCGTCGTGGCCGGTCCGCTGAAGATAGGGTGATTCATCAGGTTGAACGACGACCCGCGCAGGTTCAACTTGAAGCGCTCAGTGATGGCGAACTGCTTGGTGAGGGTCAGGTTGAAGTTGTTCATGCCCGGATTACGGAGCCAGCCGACGCGAGGACCGGTGGTGCCGAAGTTGAAGTCCGGCGGCTGGGCGAACGCGCGCGGGTTGAAGTAACGGTTCAGGCGCGAGTTGACCGAGCCGGATACGCCTTCCTGCGGGTTGCTCACGAGGTTGGCTCGCTGCCCGCCCGCTCCTCCGAGGAACAGCGTGTTTTGCGCCAGGCCGAAGCTGAGCGGGAAGCCTGATTGAAAGGTGTTGAACATGGCGAGGTTCCATCCACCGAGTACCAGTTCCGCGGCACGCGACGCATTGGTCAACAGCGCGCGGCCCTTGCCGACGGGCAGGTCCCAAGAGACGGTGGTGGTGAGGCGCTGCGGTACGTCGAATGCCATCGGTGCGCGTTCCGCCGCGCGGTTGTAGTTGTTCTGGTACGGCCCCAGGTCGCCCATGTTCTTTGACCATGTGTAGGAAACGAGCGTCGTCAACCGGCGCCACAGGCGCTGTTCGAATTTCGCTTGCAGCGAATGGTAGACGCTGTTGCCGTAGGTGGGCAAGTTGCGCGTAACATTCTGGAACTGCGGATAGGGGCGCAGCAGTTGTTGGCGCTGCACCGTCCGCCCGGCGAGAGGACCGATCGCGATGGACCCGAAGAGCGGATTGCTGACCACATCGAGCAGCGCGCGGCCTTGCGAGAGCGCTTCGGCCGGCACCTGGTTGATGTTCTCGCTGATGTTGTTGCCGATGGATACTTCGCTCGTCAGGTTGATTCCGCGGCTACCGATGTAGCCAATCTGCAGGAGCGACTTGGAGAAGACCTCACGCTGGATATTGAAGTTCCAGGTATGCAGTTTCGGCGTGATATCGCTCGGGTCGAAGAACGAGATGTTCTGGCCGAGCAGCGTGCGCAGTCCTTGCGCGTTGCCGATGGCGGGCACGAGGCCCTGCGGAAAGGGATTGCTCAGCCGGTCCTTGGGCGTGATGCCGTCTTCGCTGGTGACCATGGTGGTGGTGGTGGAAAAGCCCACCGGGTCTACCGAGCCGATGACGGGCACATAGTGCAGCGCGTAGCCGCCGCGCAGAATCGACTTGGGCGACAGCGAGTAGGCAAAGCCGAAGCGTGGAGCGAAGTTGTTGCGGTCCGGTTGATAGAGTCCGCGAGGCTGGCCGCCTTGGCCCGCGTAGACAAGACCGCCGCGGAGGTTGAGTCCGGCGACCTGCAGCGGGCTTTGCACGTTGCGGTCAAACCCGCGCGTGGTGCGGTTGTACCGCTCGGTGCGCGGCGTTTCGTACTCGTAACGCAGGCCGATGTTCAGGGTCAGTTTCGGCGTGACGCGATAGTCGTCCTGGATGAAGAAGCCGTAGTACTTGTTCAGGATCGACACACCGGTATTGAAGTCGAGCGATCCACCGCCGAGGCCCATCAGGAAAGACGCCATGGGGAAGCCCGTGTTGGCCGTGGGCGTCGCGGCGTTGGGGCCGTTGCTCCAAGCATTGTTGAACGAGTAAGTCCCACTGGGGTTGTTATTGCGGAAGAAGTTGCCGTAGAGCAAGCGGAAGTCAATGCCGTATTTGAGAATGTGCTTGCCGCGCTGCTGGGCGAGGTTGGCTTGGAGGCTGTAAGTATGGCCGGGATCGAAGATCAGCGGGCTGCCCGCCAGACCTTGAAAGCCTGCCACGACAATGGTGGGAAACGCGCGGCCCTGAACGAGATTCGAGTAGCCAGGCGCAAAACCGAGCGCGCCCAAATCGAAGCCCGCCGACCACGGCTGGTTGTCTTCCTTCGCGCGCGAGAAGCCCAGGCGAATGTCGAGCGTGGTGCGCGAGTTCAGGAGCAGCGTGTTGCCCCAGGAGACGCCGAAGTGCGGGCGGTTGACGACGTTGCGGCCGGGCGTGGCGATGCCGTCAAACTGATGCGGGAAGACGAGGAGCGCGGTGCCGTAGTTGAGGCGGAAGAACATGTTCCATTTCTGAGAGAAGACCTGATCGAGCTTGCCGACGAACATGTTGTAGTTTCTCGGCCACTTGTCGGAGAACTGGAAGTTGCGCACGTAGGGCGGCCCCGTGGTGGCGAGGTTCGCGGTGGGCCAGAACGGCATGGCGTTACGAGCGACCGGATCCTGCCGGTTCTGCGGAATGATATTGCGGGGAAACGGCGTACGGAGCGGCGTGCCGGTGGCCGAGGAGACGGAGAACGGGTCGTAGATGGCGACGGGCACTTCCGAGAAATCGCCGGTGCGCATTTTGGCCGTTGGTACGGAGTCCGTACGGTCGAGCCCGTTGCCTTCGCGCGAGCCTTCAAAGCTACCGAACAAGAAAGTCTTGTTGCGGCCATCATAGAGCCTGGGCAGATAAAGCGGTCCGCCGATGGCGATGCCGAAGGTGTTGGCCGAGAACGCGGCGAGCGGGCGGCCCTGGCCGCGGGCAAAGAACAGGTTGGCATCGAGCGCGGAGTTACGGAGGAAGTTATACATGGTGCCGGTAACCTTGTTGGTGCCGGACTTAATCACCATGTTGGTGGTGCTGCCGCCGGAGCGGCCGAATTGCGCGGGCACGGTGCCTACTTCGAGCTTGAACTCAGCGATCGAGTCGACCGCGGGGACCCACTGCGAGATGTTGACGCCGCGGTTGACATTCACCGTGGTAGATGAGCCGTCGACAAAGACGTCCGTCGCGGCCACCGGCGCGCCGTTCGCCGAGAACAGTACGTTGGTGATGGTGTCGTTTGGGCGCGTGTCTTCGCCGTAGCGGTTGTTGACCACGCCCGGCGTGAGCGTGAACATGAACAAGCTGGAGCGGCCCTTGAGCGGCAGATTGTCGCGGATCTCCTGATGGAGCGCGGTGCCGAGCGCGGTCGAATCAGGCTCAACGACGGAGACGTCTGCGACCACCGAGACCGTTTCGGCAGTGTCGCCGAGTTGCAGGGCGATGTCTTCGCGCACAGTCTGGGTGAGCGCGAGCATAATGCCTTTGCGAACGTTGGTGCGGAAGCCGGGCGCCCTGACGGTGAGGTCATAGGTACCGGGCGGCAGGAACTGGAAGGCGTAGAAGCCTTGCGAGTCGGTGGTGGCGGAGCGCTCGACGTTGGTTTCGGTTTGGACCAGCGTGATCTGCGCGCCTGCGACGGCGGCCTGGGTCTGGTCGGTGATCGATCCCTGAACGGTGGAGCGAAAGTCTTGAGCGAGGACACAACTGAGCGCCGAGAGGATAACAAAAAAGAAGCGTTTCATGGCTCTGTGGGTGAGAGCATAGCAGAAATTGTTGACCGCGAGTGATGCGGTAGTCTAGCTCGTTGGGCGCGGAGTTGGGCGCGCCAGTGGCTTGCTTCGATGGCGAGGATGCGGAGCTGCTGGAGGACGGGCGCTGGCAGGCCGGTGAGGGCGGCGTCGGCTTGGGTTTGTTTTTGCGGCGGCGGCTCCGGCGGGCAGCGCTGCGATTGCAAGCAGCGGAGCGTGGCGAGGTGGCGTGCGGCGCGGCGCTCGAAGTCGCGCTCGTAGCGATGGAGGCGGTCGAGGGTTTTGGCGAGCGTGTCATCGAGGAAGGCCGCGGGCGAAGAAGCCGTGGCTTCGTTTTGCGCGGCGACGATTTCGCGCTTGTGCCAGGCGGCGCGGACGAAATCGTCGAAGGCTTCGAGTTCGACAAGTCCCTGCGGCTGGAGTTCAGTGCGCCAAGCCTCCAGGAACGCCGAGAAGGCTTCGGCCGCTTCATCGCCTTCCAGGCGCAACTCACGCGCGAACCAGCCAGCGGCGCGGGCGTTTTGCGACGAACGGACTTTGCCTTCGACGGTGCGCGGGCCGGTGGAAAATTGCGCGTTGCGGCGGTTCGCCTCGGCGCGCGCGTCTTGATGGGTGTTGGTTTCCATGACGCCTCGATTGTGGGAATGGGCGCAGCCGAAGACCGCACGAATCCGGGCGCCAATGGGCCCTTTCGGCGAACTGGATCTGGGTTTGTTTCGTTGGCGATGGGAGGAAAATGCTCACCCGCCCGAGAAATGTGTGAACGGGGTTTGAGTTGGAGGCGAGACGGCCCAGGGGCGCCGGACCCGGCCAACGGCTGCATGCTGCGTGGCCGGGTTATTGCGTGATGCGCCGCGTCCTACGAAGAGGCGGTCTCGGCGGCGCGTTCCACGCGCAAGTCGTGAAGGCGCGCATTGAGCAGCGCCAGGAGCGACTCGGTGTCTTCGCCGTCTTCCGGGCAGTTGGCATAGACGGTGGCGAAGGTCAGTTTCTCTACCTGCGCGTCGCCGATTACTTCGGCGGCGGCAGCAGCCGAGCTTTGTTCGAGCTGGACGATTCGGCCTTCGAGGAACTTCACCGGGAACTCGGGCATGGCGAGCACAAATTCGTCGGCTTCGGTGCGCGCCAGTACGTCGTACTCGCGGCTCTGGTCCTTGAGTTTGCGGGCCATGGCGCTCAGGGCTCTGGTGCAAATCGGCAGGCTGGACGAGGATAGAGGAATGGCCCGTCTTGCTCCGGTCGAGGAATGGTTCGGCGGCCGCCACTTCGACGCCGAGATCTTAGTGTTGTGCGTCCGCTGGTATTTAAGCTTCAAGTTGAGCTATCGGGATTTGGTGAGCATGATGAGTGAGCGCAGCATTGCGATGGCGCACACCACCATCATGAGGTGGGTACAGCGTTACGCGCCGGAGTTCGAGAAGCGCTGGAAGCGGTACGCCCGCTCGGGGGGGGGACTCGTGGCGGATGGATGAGACCTACGTGAAGGTACGCGGTGAATGGATGTACCTTTACCGAGCGGTCGACAAAGCGGGCAAGACGGTAGACTTCTTTTTG
>VFZP01000228.1 GCA_016871115.1 Acidobacteriota bacterium | reverse complement strand
TGGCCGAGTAATTCGAGGTAGCGTTCACAGTCCACCGCTTCGGCGGAATTCGCCAGGCACTGCGGGCCGCCGAGCGCGCGCCATGCCTGTTCAACAGCCACGCGTAGAGGAACGCGGCGCGCCAGCCGTACCGGCGCGGCCAGCGCCGGCGCCAACAGCTGCAGCCGCGGGTGGCCGGAGTTGGCGATCTGCTCATAGAGAATCGCGCGCGGTTCGGATGCGGCCAACTCATGCAGGTCTTCGAGCGTGAGGCCACACCACGGTGCACGCAACACAGCCAGCCACGCCGCGCGGTCGCCCGGATGCAGCAGTGCGCGCGTCAGCGCCATGAGGTCTTGAATGGCGGGGCGTTCGGGCAACGCGTCGAAGTCCACCGCGCGATACGGAATGCGATGACGCGCGAGTTCCGCCACAATCGCACGGCCATGCGAACGGGCACGCAGCAGGACGGCCGTGCTGCCGAGGGCGAGCGCCTCGCGCACGATGCGCGCTACCGCCGACGCTTCCACGTCTTCCGCGGCGGAGCCGAACGGATGGACAACGACCGCAGGCGAGGAAACCGGCGCGCGGCTGGCCGACGAACTAGCATACGTAACAGCGCCCAGGGCCGGATTCTCTACCGCCGGGAAAATCTGCGCAAACGCCGCGTTCACCCAGTCCACCACGCCCGGGCGCGAGCGGAAGTTGGCGCGCAATCGCAGCGGCTCGCAGGCGACATCACCGACGCCTTCGGTGCGCGCGCGAAGAAACAGGCCGACCTGCGCTTCGCGAAAGCGATAGATGGATTGCATCGGATCGCCCACCAGAAACAGCGAGTGCTCCTCCTGCCCGTGACCCCACGTAGCCACGAGGCGCTCTATGAGTTCGAACTGGCTCACCGAGGTGTCCTGGAATTCGTCGATGAGCAAATGCTGAACGCGTTCGCCGAGCGTGAGCGCGAGGTCTGTGGGATGCTCCGCGCTGCCCAGCGCGCGGCGGGCCGTTTCGCCGAGTTCGACGAAGTCCATCAGGCCGCGCTCGCGAAAGGTGACCTTGAGTTCGGCGGCGGCCAGCGGCAGCAGATCGATGAGCGCCTCGAGAATTTCCCATTGGTCGCCGGCGAACCGCGGATCAGGCAGCTTGCCTACTTCGGCCAGCGCCTCGCGCAGTTCGCCGTCCGAGGAGAGCGTGGCGAGGAGCCCGAGATACTCCTGCTTCTCGAACTTGTAGTTGGGCGGAAAACCGTGGCGTGCATCGGCCGAGCGTCGCCACTCGCCTTTATCCGATAGCAGGAAGCCCGTCAGCGCGCGCCACACGCTTAGTTCGTCGGCCCGATTCATCACGGCGCGCGGCGGGTCGCACCGCAAGGCCGCGCCATCGTAGAGATCCATCAGCCGCGCCAGCAGCAGCGGCGGCACATGGCGCGCCGCGCGGCTTACACCTTCCCCCACCACACTCGCGAGCGCGCGCTCAAGCGCCGCGCGCAACGCCACGCCATCCTGATTCACACCGAGATGCCGAAGCCACTGATCGCGGCGCGCCAGGAGCCCCTCAAACATCGCGCGCAGCACGCGGAAGTCGTTGTCGAGATGCAGCAGCAGCCGCGTCACCGCCTCCGCAGCCTTGGCGTCGTCACCAGCGACGTGGCGCAGCAGATGCGTGGCCGCCTCGCGATACAGCTCCCAAGCATCTTCGGCAATCCCCGGCATGCCGCCAGTGCGTGCCAGCATCGGCATTCGTTGCACAATCGAAGCGCACAGCGAGTCGATGGTTTGAATGCGCAGCCGCGAAGGATTGCGGCGCAGATCCCAGCCCCGCTCGCGGTCCCACCGCAGCGCCGCTTCGGCAGCGGGCGACGGCGCGGCGTCACCGTCCGGGGCAAGTGCGGCCACGATACGCGCGCGCATCTCCGCGGCTGCCTTGCGCGTGAATGTGATCGCCACAATCGACTCGGGCTCGGCCACGCGGCTGAGCAAGACGAGGAAGCGCTGCACGAGCAACGTCGTTTTGCCGGAGCCGGCCGGCGCCTGCACGATGAAACTCGCCGCGGGGTCCAATGCACGCGCGCGGTCCGCCGCATCCTCGGGCGGCAGAGGAACGGGCTGGAGGCGAGGCATCATCTAGGCGCCCTTCCTTTCTTCGATGCGGCACAGCGCGGGCAAATGACAATAGGCGCATGTGGAGTAACGCTCTTTCGGATCCACCGGAGCGAGGCCCGCCATGAAGCCCGCGGCGAGCGAGGTGAGAGTCTTGCGCCACGTTTCCACGCGTTCGGCGAACTCTTCCGGCTTGGCGAGCTTGGCGCCAGGCAACGCATCTTCCTGCAACTCGTAACCGCGGAAACGGCAGTCGCCGCGGCGCACCTGAGCAAAGGCGATCGCCGCCAGCGGCTCGCTGGCCGTCACCGCATAGAGCGGTACTTGCGGACTCTCTGGCCGCTCGCCGTCCCAACTCTTCAGCTTCGGCTGGCCGGTCTTGTAATCGATGAGCGCATACTGGCCATCGGCGAGACGGTCAAGGCGGTCCAAACGCACCTGTACCGTGAGGCCGCCGATGGTCACCAGGCGCTCCTCTTCAGGTTCGGCCAGCGTGAACGGAACCGCCCGCTTACGTTCCAGCGCCAGCCAGTCTGCCAGCGACTCGCGCAAACGGAGACGCTCGAGTTCATACAGTTTGGCGGTGAAGCGGTCCCCTTCGGCGCCTCGCCCGGTGAGCGCCGCATTGATGCACTCGGCCACGGCATCCTCACTCGCATCCATCAGGGATGCGCTCGAAGGGAAGCGGCGCGCCAGCAGTTCGAGCGCCTTGTGCAGAAAGCCGCCGCGTTCCAGTGGACTGAAACCCAGTTCGGGCTCTTCGAGCTCACGGGCGTGGAGGCGCAACTCGGCAAACGCACGGAATGGGCACTTGGCCTGCAACTCCAGCGCGCGCGTGCCGCCACGCTGCGTACCCGAGGAATCGGCAGGCGGCGCCGCGCCGTCGTCAAAGGCGTCCCAGCCAACCGGCGCGACATCTACGGCCGCCGCTGCCAAATCAGGCCAGGCCGGCAAGTCAGTAAACAGAGGGCTCGGCTGCAACTCACGCTCTCCGTCACCGCGGACATAACTCACCACAATCTCCGGCGCGCCGCGGCGCAACCGGCCCGCCACGTTGGTCGCAAACGCCAGTTCGCGCGCGGGCGAGGAATGCGGCAGCGCATGCCGGCGTTGTAGCGCCAGCGGCACAAACGGATTCGGCGACGGCCGTTCGGGCAGCGTTTCGTCATCCATGCCTGCGATCCAGAGATGATCGAAGCGGCTGCCGGCCGCTTCAAACAAGCCGAGAATCTGCACGGGCTCGCCACGGCTCTCCACTTCAAACCGATTGCCGTCGGCCAAGCGCCGCAGCAGCGCCGACGCACGCCCGCGCGTAATCGAGGGCCACGCCAGATCGGTAGATGCAAGTTCGGAAAGCACGCCGCGCCAAGCGCTCACCACTTGATACTCGGCGCTTGTCAACGTCTGGTCTCCCGGCCAGCCGAAGGCTTCGAGCAAGGCCGCGAATGCCGCGCTCCACTCGCTGGGCTTCTGCGACGCCGGCCACGAGCGGACGAGCGAGACCACTTGCCACATCGCGCGCGAAAGCGCCGGCGGGCAAGTCTTGGCGTGGGCCAATCCAGCCGCCGTCAACTCCGCCGCGCGCCAGCGCCGCAGGTCTACTTCGAATGACGCGCGCTGTCCACGCTCCTCGGCAAACCCGCGCGACCACGGCGAGAGCAGCACCGCGGACACGGTGGACCAAGCCACGCGCTCATCGCCAAACTCCAGCATCCGCAGCGCCGCCGCGATCGCCGCCCGCTCTGTGAGCGGAACACCGAGCGAGATGTGGAACGCGCCGGGCACGGCGCGCGTGAAAGCCGAGTCAAACACGGCGCGCCGGCTTTCGAGGCCCGGCACGATCACGCCGGTGCGCGCATCGGGATTCGACGCAAGCCGTTCGCGGCACCAGGCCGCCGCCGCTTCGGCCTCATCGCGAGCACTGGCGAACGCCGCGAGCGAAGCTTGCCCCGGCCACGCGGGATCTTCGTCGGCGAGATGGAGCACACGCGTGCCACCGCGCTCCAGCGCCGCAATAATTTCGCGCTGCCTCGGCGTGTATTCGTCGAAACCCGCCAACCACACTTCGCCCGAGCCCGCCGGCTTGAGGGTGCGCCCGGCCAATCCGTCGGCCCGCCGCGCCGAACTCGTGCGCTTGGCCCACTGGGCGTGGAACTGAAACTGCTGCGCCCAACCGTAGAATGCGCTGGTTTCAGCCGTGGCTTCCCACGCGGGCTTGGCGGCTTTGCATGTGAGGGGCACGCGCCATTCGTGAATGATCGTCCAGGCGTCAGCAGCAAGGCGAGCGGCGGCCGATGGATCCAGTAGCGGCGAGGAGTCAGGGCCGGCTTCCACGATGGCTTCCCACAGCGCCGCTTCCTGCGCCGCGGTCAGTGCGGGTTCAAGCGGCGTCGCCCCTGTCTCGGACTCGGCGAGCGCGGCGGTGAAAGCGCCCCACGGCAGGATGGCGGGCGTGCGCCATCCCGCCCGGCCCGCTTCCATCTGCGATGTACTGTAGCGTTGACGCCATTCGCGCGCGAGGCGAGCGTTGGCGGTGACCAGCGTGGCGCCGTGCGCGAGCGCGGCCAGTAGCGGAGACTGGTTCATTCGCCGAATACCTGCGCCTCAGAAACATAGAGCTTCGCGCGGCGGTCCCTGTAGGCCGCCGGTGGAAGTCCGGCCTTCTGTGCGAGCCCTGCCAGAAACTCCTCGCGCCCCCAGCGCATCTCTTGAGCCACCTGCGGCAGCAGCAGTCCGCCCGCTTCGCCCAGCGTGAGTACCGCGCCAAGACCAGGCCGCCAATCGCGCCAGTTCATGAGGCGCTTGAGCGGCGTGAGCAGACTCACTTCCAGGCTCACTGGAAACTCAGCGCGTGTCAGCCTGGGAAAGCGCGGATCGCTCTTCGCGGCAGCGATGGCGCGGCTTGCGACGGTGGCGCCGAGACTCTCGCGCGGCGTCAGCACAACAACGCAACCGCGCAGTTCCCTGCCTTTGCGAATCGTGACGAACGCGCCCATGCGTTGCGGCTCCCAACCGGGCGCGCCGCCGGTCAGCAAAGGGCGTGGCGCACCGTCCACGTCGGCTTCCAGCGTGGCGCGCGCGTGACGCAGCAACGTCCGCCGCGCTGGCGCGTCCACCTGAAAGGCCGACGCCGGAGAGAATGCCAGCGCTCCGTAACCCACGTTGTTCCGGCTGTCGGCGCCGGTCGCATAGCCGGCGTTCGTCATGTAGATCCGCCCGCCGTGAAGCTGCGCCAGGGTGGCCATCAACAGGCGAATGGGATCTCGCCCGCAAATCGTGTCACCCGTCTCCGCCAGATAGCGATCGAGCGCCGCCGCATTCAGGGACCCGATCGTCTCAAACGCTTCCTCGGCCCGTTGCGCCAGACGCGCGCGCAGCGACTCACCGGCTTCGCGAAACGGCGCGTAGCCGTACGCCGGACCGTGATGCGTGAAGTCCGAAGAACCAATCAGAAGATCGCCTCCCCGCACGCGGTCCGCCAGGAGTCGCGCCGCGGCGGCAATCGCTGGCGCATCGAGATGTCCCACGTACAGCGGAATCACGGGCGTGCCCGGCAGTGCGCAGCGAAGAGACGGCAGTTGGTTTTCAAGCGAATGGTCACACAGGGTGTGTTCTGAGCGCAGGGGAAAACCAAGCGCCCGCGCAGCCGCGCGATCCACGGGAACGGCCGCGCCGCCCGGCAGCGTGTAGCGCTCCACGTCCACCGCAGCGATGCCTTCGAGCGGCACGCGATGGCGAAAGCCTAACACGATCACGGCCCGCGGCGCAGCGCCGATCAGCCGGTAGGCCGCCGCAGCCGTCACGCCTGAGTAGTCGAGCCCGGCGTGCGGGGCGATCAGCGCGAGCAACCCGGAACGCGGAGGCACATTCGCGGCGTTGCGCGCCGCCTCGCTCCACGCGCGGGTGACTTGCGCGTCGAGCATAGCCGGGTCAGCGGGGAAGCAGCGCCCCGCCATGGGAGTGGTGTGGACCTGCAGCAGGAGCGCGATGGCGGCGAAAGCCATCTCTCTAATCTACGACCGCTTCCAGAACTCGTACCACCGGCGCCGGGGCGCCGCCGCCGGCACGCCTTCTTCGAGCTCCGGGAGCGGCGCTCCGTTGACGATCGCACGGGGATGTGTGAGAGTGACGCGCTGGGCCAGTTCGGCGGTGTAACGCTGGGCGAGATGGTCGCGCACTTCGTCCAGCACCGGCGGGCGATGTTCGAGGTCGTGCGCGTCGCTCGCCACCACGTGCACGATGCCGCGCTCCACCATCGATTCAGAGAAGGCGCGCGCGCGTTCACCAAAGTTGCCGAGGAAAGACCCACCGGTAATCTGCAACAAGCAACCCATCTCCACCCAGCGCGTCAGATCGGGCACACGCTGGCGCAGCAGAGAATTGCGCTCCGGGTGCGTGATGACGGGCACCATACCGGCACCGAGGAGCCGTTCGAACATCTCGGTGGAGGTGGGAAAATCGTCAGTTCCGAGAACTCCACTAATAGGTAGTTCTTGTGATTGATAGTGTATTTGGTGGGATGCGCAAACGCGTCCTGGATGTTGTCGAAAGCCAGATGGAAGTCGCACCCACGATGCACACGAATCGACGCCCCGCCAGTTGGGCTTCGAGCGCGGCGATGCGCTGCGCAATCACCGCGGGCTGAAACTTGTATTCGAGATCCGCATGCGGGGTCGCTACGATATCGGTGGTGCCGGCTCCGGCCGCCATTCGAACCATCGCCAGACTTTATTCAAACGTCCTGGCCCCGTCGTCCAATGCATGCAGGATGTGCGACTGGATATCGATCAGATGAACATTTCCTCGTCGGATGTTGCTTGCGCGGGAGTCGGGCGGTTCGCGCGCATCAGATGCTGCACGGCGGCCTTAATGCCGCTGGCCACGCCATTCACCTCTCGCACCGGGCGCAGCAACGTATCGTTCACCGCCACCACCGTGTTGTGCACGCGTCCGGCGGTGTCACCCACAATTAATTCCAGACGCTCCATCTGCACCTTGGCGCGCTGCGTGGCTTCTTCCACCACCAGATCCACGCGCACCAGATTCCGCTGCGTCGTATCGAGCACATCCGCCGCGCGGGCCGTGATGTCTTTGATGTGTCCCTGGTTGTCGTTCAAGATTTGATGCGCGGTGGACACCAGCGCCTCGGCTTTCGGCAGGAACACCGTCACCTGCTCGCGCAAGGACGTGATCGCGCGAAACATGCCTAACACCATGATCGCCATCGCCACCATGGCAATCGCCGAGATCACCACGGCTACGGTCATCACTGTAACCATTGCGTACAGGGTCGCTCCTTCAGAAGTAGAATCGGTTAGATGCCTTCGGCGCCGCCCGCCGAGGCCGAACGCGCCGTATCCGGCGAGGTGACGGCTTCGCGGTAGGCAGCTTTACCTGCGTCCATGGCGGCCGAAATGTTGTCGCGCTGGCGGCTCAGCACCGTGCGTCCGCGATCCACATACTCCGAAGCCGTTTCCCGCAGCTCTTCGCCGCGGCGCTTCAGAAAATCGGCGCCTTCATCGGCCTTCTGCTTGAGGATCTCGCGAGTCTCTTCACCCGACTTGGGAGCAAACAGCATTCCCACGGCTACACCGAGGCCGAGACCGAGAAAGAAATACGAAAGCCGCTTATCGTCGTCCATGATTGCTCCTTTAACTACTGCTGCTTTGAGTGTACTTCAGTATCCTGGAGGAAGTCACACAGAAGTGCCCATGGCCTATCATCAGCAGTCCGCTCCACGAGTTCGCACGCCGCCACCGAAGAAGGACGCCGCGAAGCTGTGGGACTACGCACTGAATGCACTTGGGCGGCGGGCGTTGTCGGAAGGCGAGTTACGTCAGAAGCTGCGCGGCAAGGCGGAGAATCAGGCCGATATCGAGCTGCTGATGGAGAAGCTGCGCGAGTATGGCTACCTGAGCGACGAGCGGTTTGCAGAGAGCTACGCCTCGGCGCGGCAGTCGAATCAAGGGTTGGGCAAGCAGCGGGTGCTGCGAGACCTGCGCACGCGGCGCGTGGCGGGCGAAACCGCCGAGCAGGCCGTGGCGAAGGTGTACGAAGGGACCGATGAGGCCGCGCTGATCGAGGACTTCCTCGCACGCAAGTACCGCGGCAAGAACATGCGTGAGTATCTGGCCGAGCCGAAGAACCTTGCGTCCACCTATCGCAAGCTGCGCTACGCGGGCTTCAGTTCTGCGGTGACGGTGCGCGTGCTGCGGCGGTTTTCCGAGCGGGCAGACGAGATCGAGGAGGAGTAGGCGCGGCCAGCGCGCACGTCTAGTCAACTTGCGAGCGCAGCCAACAGTTCACCAGCCCGGCGAAACCGCAGCAGGCTCGCGGACTGGCCGCACCAAAGAGCGATAAGGTCTTCCCGGCCCCGCTCCAGCGCAGCCTGCCTGAGCAAAGCGGTCACCCATCCCTGCAGCGGGTACGGCAAGAGATTTCCGCCGCTCAGTTCGTCATGGAGCCGATTCCGGATTCCCCGCGCCAGCCGCCCGCTGGATGCGCGCGACAGTAGCGTTCGCTGGGCCGATGGCCCGAAGAGCAGATTGCGATGGAGCTCAGGCGCGCCAGACTCCTCACACGCCAGGAATGCTGTGCCCACTTGCACCGCTTGCGCCCCCAGTTGCATGGCGGCCACGACACCTCGGCGGTCGGCGATTCCTCCTGCGGCTATCACAGGAACGCGGACCGCATTCACAATCTGGGGCGTCAACGACATGACGCCCATGAGCGAGTCCTCCGCCCTGGCCAGGAAAGAAGGCCGGTGGCCTTCCGCCTCCAATCCGGAAGCGACAATGGCATCCACGTCAGCCTCGGCCAAGGCCTTCGCCTCATCTAAAGTCGTGGCTGCGCCGATGGTCAGAATGCCGCGCGGGCGGCATGCGCGAAGGACTTCCGCCGGCGGCACGCCGAAGACAAAGCTGAAAACGGCCGGCCTCGCTTCGATCACAGCCTGTGCCTGACCTTCGAAGCTCTCAATCCGGTTTCCCAGGGGCGAAGTGGCTGGCGGTTCGAGCCCAAGTTCGCGAAAGCAAGGGGCAAGCCGTGTGATCATGCGCCGGATGTCTTCCTGCGGAAGCGCGCCTTCGTAGTCGCGGTTGGACACCCAGAGATTCAACCCGAACGGTTTGCCCGTCAGCGAGCGGATCGAACGCGCTGTGTCAATGATCGCCGTGGGCGCCAGGTGATGAGCGCCGAATGAGCCGAGCCCCCCCCCGGACGCAGAAACAACTGCCGCCAATCGCGCCGTGGAGTAGCCGCCGCCGAATGGCCCTTGCACGATCGTCGTCTCCAAGCCCAGCCTTCGCGCCAACTCAGTGTTAGTCTTCATCCGCTGCTCCATTCGTGCCGTATTCAGCAAGGATCACGAAGGCGGCGACACACTGGGGGAAATACCGCGCGCGGGCTTCGGCGTACAGCGGGTTAGATTAGAAAAGAAAGCCTGCTTGGCCGCCTGGTTGGGAAAAGCGAGCACGAACAAGCGATTGAGGCGCGGCTGGTCAACCGGCCGCATGACGCGCGACAATTCGGCGTCCAGTCGAAACTCCGCCGCGGCCTGCGCGAGCAGGGGCCGGATCTCATCGCGGCACCGCGTGGAGCGCTCCGCGTCCGTGATGTGCAGAGCCGCTATGAGTTCGTAAGCCATGGCGGTCACCACTTCCCCGCGTGAGCGCCCCCGTCGACGTGCAACACCTCGCCCGTGATGAAAGGCGCACGAACGAGGAACAAAGCAGCGTCGGCAATCTCCGCCACGGTGCTCAGGCGGCGAATGGGATGAAGCTGTTTCAAGGCTTCGTGACTCTCGGGCCGATGCATCGGCGCATCGATGATACCGGGCGCGATGGCATTCACACGGATGGCATGGGGCGCCGGTTCGAGGGCGAGACCGCGGGTGACGGCGTTCAGTCCTCCCTTGGTGATGCTAGTGTACTGTAATTTAATTGCATTTAAATAACGGCGGAACCGTGCCATGCTTAGCCATGGCACGCCCTGTCTCGACCATCGAGCTCACTCCAGAAGAGCGATCCACGCTGCGCCGCCGTGCTCACTCTCCCACCAGCGCGCAGCG
>VFZP01000227.1 GCA_016871115.1 Acidobacteriota bacterium | reverse complement strand
CAAACTCCCTGGCTGCATTCCGGATGCTCATGCCGTCCACCTGCACGGCGCGTCTCACGCGCGCATATAGCTCCACTTTGTACACCTCCTTAGGTGTTCCACAAGCACAGCTCTCCCGCTGCACCCGCGGATTTCCAAGCGTGGTGGTCTACTTTTCGACCGCCACAATCCACCGCTCAAGCGGCGTTTCGTGGTCTATTATTGCTCCGCCGGCATGGTCGCGATCTGACTGCGCCGAAGGGTGGTTGCCAGGTCCGCGGCGCGGAAGGATTGGGTCCTCGTCTTATTATATGTCTCCTTGTAAGTCCACTGTACAGGAAGAAGTATAACACAATCGGACGGGGCTGTTGGTTCGCCGCCTCCCGCCCGACGCGATGTTGATATTGGCCGTGGTCCGCCTTGGGCTCGTGGAAACCGAGGCTCACGCCCAGCAGTCCGCTGCCAGAGCTACGCCCTAATCTGTTGTTCTATTTCTTTCCAGCCCCTTAGGAGGAAATCAACTAAAGTACTCAGGCGATGCCCTGATTCCTCGCCGCCGCGCCGCTTCCTAAGCTGATGGTAGCGATATGCGTCGACCTGTGTTTACCACCATCCTGCCGCTGCTTCCGCTCGGCTTTGCCGTCTTCCTGGGAGCCGCCATGGCACAGGAGGTCTCGATTCCAGGCCGCCTGTACGAGGGCTCCGGTGTGACGGGCAAACAGACCGTCAAAGACGATGCGGTAAGTCCCGCGGCCGTGGCGGCGCGCCTCGCCAAACGCGCCCCGGAGGTCACGCTCGCCGCGCTGGACACTTTGCCCTCCACCCAATCCGTAACCAGCCAACCGGCGCACCGAGTGGGCCGCGTGCGAGACTTGACGCCTGACGCCGTGAGCCGCGGCGAGTGGGCTACGCTGCCCGATGGCCGCCAGGTTTGACGGTTGGCCGTACGGTCGCCTGAGGCGGCCGAGTTGCGCAATCACTTTACCGACTTTGCCGTAGGCGCCGGGCGTGTTTGGATTTACACAGACAACGAGAACGAACCGGTGCAACAGTTCACCGGCAAAGGCCTCTACGGCGACGGCGACTTTTGGACCGCCACCGTTTCATCTGAGCGCGCGGTGATCGAGTATCTCCCGGCGAGCGGACTGCGCGAGGAGGCACGCGTGCCGTTCCAGATCGCGGCGATGGGCCATCTGTGTGAGGCCTCGTCGGCGCCGGCCAGCCAACCAGACCTTGTCACCGCCCTCTCTCCGGCCCCCAAACCGTCGGCTGCGCCAACGGCGCTTTCGGCGCTGAAACAGCCGGAAATCGCCGGCTGCCACCTCGATGTGGCCTGTTTCCCGGAATACCGGAACGCGGCCTCGGCCGTGGCCCGGATCGTCTTTGAGTTTTCCGGCGGGCTGTGGCTGTGTTCCGGAGCCCTGCTGAATACCAAGAGCGGCAACAACGATCCGCTGTTCTTGACGGCCGCGCATTGCATTAACAACGAGGCCTCGGCCCGCAGTATTCAGGCCAACTTCTTCTACAAGTCGAGTGGCTGTGGCGGCCCGTTGTCGAATGTGGAAACGGCGTTGGGCGGCAACTACCTGGTGAGCGAGTCGTTCACTGGCGGCGATATGAGCCTGGTCCTGCTGCTCGGCCTGCCGACGTCGCCGGTTCATTTCCTGGGGCTCACCACCGAGGAACCGAAGATCGGGGCGCAGACGGCCGGAATCCATCACCCGACCGGCAGCTACAAACGCATCAGTTTCGGCCCGCGCGTGGAAGACGAAACCATCGGTGTGACGGCTCAGGGCGGCATGGTCGTCTCGCCAGCAGACCGCTACTACCAGATCGACAGGCAGCGAGGACGCCTGGAAGGCGGCTCTTCCGGCTCGCCGCTCCTCAATGACAAACAGCAGGTGATCGGCACGCTCTCCTCCGGGCCGGTGGTGTCACCGAACCCCTCCGGACAGGAAGTGTTGCTGTGCCAGACCTCTGAGCTGGTCTTTCAGTACGGGCGCGTTTCGAAGATGTGGCCCGACCTGGAGCCCTTCGTCAACGATCTGCGGCCCGGGCGCCTCGCGGTGCCGCGGGCCGGGGATAAGCTGGCCGGCCGCAGCGTACGGTTCCGGTGGAGCCCGGGCACGGGTGTGAATGAGTTTCGCCTGCTGGTGGGCAAGTCCGCTGGCAGCAGCGAGTATGCCGATCTGAAACTGGACGAGTCTGCCGCGGGCGCCACCGTCGACGGGTTGCCGGAAGACGGCAGCCAGATCTTTGCGCGCCTCCGTTCGTTTGTCAACGGCAAGTGGGAAGACCTCGACTATCAGTTCCTTGCCTCTTCCGGTCCGGCGCCCCGGTCGGCGCACCTGCTGGCTCCGGCCGTGAATGCACAGTTTGAGTTGTCCCGGGTACAATTCCAGTGGGACGCAGGCAGCAACGTGTCCGAGTACCTGCTACGCGTGGGAACCACCCTCGGCGGCATCGAGTTCGCCAAGCGGGCTGCGGGCCGCTCGACCGCCGCGCTGGTGGAAAATCTCCCCGGCAACAGCCAGACGGTCTATGCGCACCTGTATTCCCGCATCCGCGGGGAGTGGAGTTACACGGATACCGTTCATCGCGCCACCGATAGCCGTACGCGCACTTACAATCTGCGCATCGCCAACCGCTTGGCTTATCCCGTGGCGATTTTCGTTGACGAGCGCTCGGTGTTGAGCGTGCGCGCGGGCCAGACCGTGGAGCAGCAGATTCCGCGCGGCGCCGGCGCGGGCGAAGCCCTGGTGGAATGGAAACTCGTACGGCCCACGCACCCGGTGACGGGCGTCCCGATGGGCGAGGCGATTGGCGCCACGCTGGCCAGGGTCGTCCCGGCCGCCGAACTGTCTTTTGAGATTACCAACGAGGTGGCGGGCCAACTCTACTTCACTCCCGTGGTGAGCAACCCCACGACGCTCACCTACTATGTGGAGGCCAACACCGGACTCTCCGGCCGCGGCCAGGCGGGCGAAATCGCCCCGCGGGTGAATACCCTGGGCCTCGGCTACTACAAGCTCCTGCCGTTGAGCACGGTGCGCAGCTATTACGGATCCTACGGCTACACGGGGGCCTATCAGAACGCGTCGAATCTGGCGGCCGAGCCTGGCTCTGGATCCGTGCCCATCGAGTTCGGCCAGAAGTAGTCTCCCATTCCCCTCGCACTCGTGCTAAGAATGAAAAGCATGGTGCGATTAGAAGGCATACTCGACTCATGGACGCAGATCCGGCGTGACACCGCGCAGGCGCTGCGCGACATGCCCGTCAGCGAACTTGAGTTCCGGCCCACGGCAGAGCTCATGCCGTTCCGCCAGTTGGCCATCCACATCATCAACGCGAGCCGCGGCATGACCGCGATGCTGGCCGCTGGCGAATCTGATTTCTCCGCGCCCACGTTTCGCGAACGCATGCGCGAGCACTTTCTCGATGGGCTTGACGCACTGGACCACGCGGCGTTGGCCGAACGGCTGGAAACGTCGCTGGCCGAAGACAACGCTCGCCTGGCCGCGCCGGAGCTCTCGTCTGAGTTCTGGGCGGCGATGATGAAACGGTTCGACGGCACGCCGGTCACGCGGCTGGAAATGCTGCAATACGCCAAGGAACATGAGTTAACCCACCGCTCACAAATGTTCATGTACCTGCGATTGAAGGGAGTGGTTCCTCCCACAACGCGCCGCCGGTTGGCGGCGAAATAGACTGTTTCTTTGCCGCCCACTTGCAATTGCCGCATAGTCTTGTATAAAAGAAGTTTTGGCACGGCGCGCACTCCGCGCCAGGAGGCTCAACGGTCATGGTTACTTGCCTTGAATGCGATTCTGATATCGACGTCGAAGAAGACGAACTCGACGAAGGCGATACCTTCAATTGCGACGAATGTGGCGCCACGCTGAAAGTGCTTAGCCTCGACCCCCTTGAACTGGAATCCGACGCCGACGACAGCGACGACGACGAAGAGGACGAAGACTTCATGGATGAAGAGGACGAGGACGGAGACGAGGACGAGGAAGAAGAAGAGTCTGAGGATGAAGACTGGTAGAAACTTCATCGCCGCCGCGGCGTTGACCGTGCTTCTTTTGCTCTCGCCATTATCGGCGGCGAAAAAAGACAAGGCCAAAAAGCCCGAAACCGCGCCTGCGGTGCTGGCAGGTACGGTCTTCACTGGGGTGGGATTTGCCTTGCGCGGCGCCACGATTGTGGCCACGGCTCTGCCTGCCGAGGGTGCCCCGGCGGATGCCAAACCGAAGAAGCCCGCCCGCTGGGAAGCGGTTTCCGATGCCCGAGGGGAATTTCTGCTGCGCCTGCCGGCCGGCCCGGCCCGCTATACTGTAATGGTGCGGGCGAGTGGCCATCAGCCGCAGGAAAAACAACTGACCTTTGCTGCCGATGAACGGCAGGATCAGAATTTTCTTCTGGATCCCGCGCGGGAGGCAGCAGGCAAGTGAACTGGAAATCGATCGTCGCCGTCCACGCCGCGCTCGCGGTATCAGGCGTTGCCACCGCGTTCGCCCAGCAATCGAATCCTGCGCCGCCGCCCACGGGCAGCCGCCGCGACCCAGGCTTCTTCGGCGGCGTCGGGCAGCCCAAGAAAGACAAGAAAGAGCGCGAAGAGGAAGAAAGCACCCGGGCGCTCGCGGGCACGGTGCGCAATGAAGCGGATCAACCAGTGGAAGGCGCGGTGGTGCAGTTGAAAGATACCAAGTCCCTCAAAGTGCGCTCCTACATCACCAAGGCCGACGGAGTTTATAAGTTTTTCGGGCTGAGCATCAATGCCGACTACGAAATCCGTGCCGGCCTCAAGGATCTCGCCAGCGAAAAGCGCACCTTGAGCGTGTTCGATTCGCGCAAACAGGCCGTCATCAACCTCAAGCTCGCTCCGCACAAGAAGTGACCGTCTTGCAGGCTGCCAATCTGGCCAGCCTTCCATGGCTGGAACATGGCTTCGGCACGCGCTACTGCTCTCCTGCCCCCGCGGACTACGCGCAGCTCCGCCAGACTCATTCTGACGTCGTAGTGACCGCGCCAGGCGGCGCTACGGGCGTGCTGGGGGAAGGTGACGCGCTCATCACCACCGCCCCGGGCGTTTGGATCGGCATCCGCACCGCCGATTGCGCGCCACTGATCCTGGCTGACCCCGTCCGGCGCGCCGTGGCCGTTGTCCATGCCGGGTGGCGCGGCACGGTCAACGGCATTGCGATGCGCGCCGTGGAGCGTCTGGCCGCGCAGGCCGGTTCCCGTCCGCAGGATTTGGTGGCAGCCGTCGGTCCCGCGATCGGACACTGCTGTCTGGAATTGGGACCCGAAGTGACACCACACTTTGCACCCTGGTGGCCCGAGCGGAGCGATTTGGGTGGACGAGTGTACCTAGACCTCGCAGCCACCATCCAGCGGCAACTCGAGTCGGCCGGACTCCCGCCGCGCAACGTACACTTAGCGTCCGCCTGCACGCGCTGCGATGAGGCGAGATTCCATTCCTACCGCCGCGATGGCGCCGCCGCCGGACGTATGGTGACGGCCGCGCGAATCCGTTCCGCGCCCAGCTGAAAACACCAAGGGCGCGGGCTCTTGACCGAGCGCCGCGCCCTTTGTATTTTCCAGCTTTGCCGAGCGAGCGTTACGCCGCTGTCACCAGTTCCTGATCCAACTCCTCGTCGTCGGCGTGCTGCGCCTTACGCATGTCCGCGATCTCCTGGCAGGAGATGCAGTACTGCGCCCACGGCACCGCCGCCAACCGCTTGGGGTTGATCTCTTCCTCACAGTGGAGGCACACGCCGTAGGAGCCGTCTTCGAGACGCCCCAGCGCATTCTTCACATGGCGAAGGAGTTCCGACTCACGGTCGAGATTGCGAATTGCCAACTCGCGCTCAGCAGCCTGCTGAACTTCATCGAGCGCGTCCGCGTTTTTCTCGATGGCAATGCCTTCCCGGTTCCGAAGAAAGCGCCCGAGCTCGGTCTGCTTGCCTTCGAGAACCTGCCAAAACCTGTTGAAATCCGTCTTCGTCATTTTGTGTTCCTCCTAATGTGTCCAGTGAGCCTACGGGCGAAATCGTTTCGCCTACGGCCGCCCTCTGCTCCTTTCCTCAGTTTCCTTTCTCCGCGCGCCCTTGCAAATATGACGGAGGGCAGAAAGAAAGGTTTCAAGTATCTTAGCGTCCAGCACTAAGACAATTTAAAGTCTTCTGTGAGACGAGAGTCCGGCCAAGCAATCGGCGTTGCTGGCCGCTCCCTGAAGATGGGACACAGTATAGCAATTCTCGTGCCAATTGACTACGGGAATTTTTCCCAGTCCGTCTTAACGCCTACAAATTGCTGACTGGACGGAATATCGGCGCGACCGAGTCGAACTTTAGCCGTTTGCCGCTCTACCTTCACAAACGCGCGAAAATTGAATCGAAGGGGTCAACAGTCCTATGCGTCTATGTCGAAAGGGAGCACACAAATGTCACCGAAGGACAGTCATTGAATACCAATCGTACCGAATAGTAGCCCCAGCTCCCGATCCTCACCCGGGGGAATGACGGCTTTGTCGAGTTCAAACACAATGGCCAGTTTCGGCTGCCCCACTAGGTCAGGCGGCAGCGGAAATTCAAAGTGAAACTCGGCGTCCGGCTGGGTCACCTGAACGGCGGGCAGAGTGTGCCCGGCCACGGTGACGGTAAGCGTCAACGGGCCGCGCACCAGGTTCTCCTTGGCGACATAGCCGGTAAGCGACAGCTTGGCGCCGAGCTTGAGCGGCCCCTGCAGCCACAGTTCGGCGCGGCGAGCCATCCAGCGGTTTCCGTCGTCGATCTTGTACCACCCGGAGCCGAGGTGATCGGCAAACAGCGGGTTACCTGCGTTGATTCGATGCGCCAGCGCCGGGGCGAAGCGGGTGCGGGCCACGGCGTGGTAGTTGCGTGTGACCGCCCGTAGCCTTCCGCCCTGAGCTGAGTAAACCACGGCCTTGCCCGCGTCGAGCTGGCGCAGCACCTGGCCGGCGGGAAACAAAAACGAACCCACGTCGCCGAGTTCCGGGTTGGCGACGATGGCCTCCTCAGCTCCGGGTGCCAGGAAGACGTCGTCGAGGCCGAGCAGCCGGAACGGCTTGTCGTTCACGGCAGACCAGTAGAGGTCCGTGGAGACGTCGGTGAGCAGGATCACTTTGCCCGGGTGAAGCTCGCGGGCGCGCTGGGTGCCAAACACCAGGAGTTCGGCCTCCTGGCTGCGCTCGCGGTAGTATTCGGCCGAGCCGTGTCCGACGAAGGCCGAGGGCGCGGCGTATGCCACGGCCACGAGGGCGGGCGCTGCTGGGCCGCCGGCGGCTGCCGCGTGACCTCCGGCCAGCGCAAGACCGATGCTGGGAATCGTGAGGTAGTAGTCGGAGATATGGTCGCGCAGAGGCAACACGGGCGCAACGGCGGCGGCAAACCAGGCGAGACCGAACAGCACCAACGGACGGCCGCGCCGCACGGTCATCCACACTACGAAGCCCAGCAAACCCGCCGTGAGCGGCCAGAAGCCGTAACGCCCGATGGCGATGAACCAGACAGGCACTTCAAAGCTGCCGAGAAGCTGCCCGCCGAAGGCGTTGGCCCAATAGGTGGCGAGGGTATTAAGCATCGACGCGTCCGCATGGAGCGCATAGGGCCCGGTGCGGACCTTGGGCGCCACGGCGTTGTGGAAGAGAAAGTAACCCACCGAGATGGCGGCCAGCGGCGCCACGCGCCACCACAGCCGCCGTGTTTCTCCGGCGAGCACGCACCAGGCGGCGACAATTCCGGGATATACGATGTTGATCTCCAGCGCCCCGAAACCGAGGACAAAGACGGCGAGCTGCGCGGCGTAATCGCGCCCGCGGCCCGATTCGGCGCAGCGTAGCCACAGCAGAAACGCCCCCAGCAGGAACGCCGAGCACATCACCTGGTTGTAGGCGGACGTCCAGGAGAGCGGTGTGGCGAGTGAGGCGTTCACGCCCCAAAGCAGTGGCGCCAGAAACGCCACGCGCGCATTGCCGCCGCTGAGGCGCCACGCCACCCGGTGCAGCAGCCACAGCGCAAGAAACTGCGTGGCAAATACGGTGAGCCGGTAGGGGAGCGCTTCCAGGCCGAACAGCTTCGAATAGAGCATGAAGAAGCCGCGCTCGCTCCACGGGCGGATCGTGCCCTGGGCCTTCGGCTCAAACATCGCGCGCCAGAGATCGTGCGCGTTCCAGACTTCCAGGCGCAGCCCCAGCCAGGCAAAGTCGTCGCGCTGGAACCAGGCGAGCACGCCCGGCCAGAAGACGATGGTGCACACGAGCGCGGCCATCAGCCACCCAAGATGCCGCAGCCAGCGGCGGCGGGGCTCGCTCATCTACTTTTTGACAAGCCCGGCTTCAAGGACAATCAACGCGAGTTCACGCTCTTCCACCTGGCCGGCCGCAAGGAACTTGCTCACTTTGCAGTCGAACGACGCTGCGTCGGCAGTGAGGACAGAGGGAGAAACGTCGCGGGCGTACGCGAAGTCGCCGGCTTTCGAGTAGGTCTTTGGCTCAAGCGCCTGGCCGCCGACGGTGCAGGAGAGCGCAGTCGATCCGCCTACTTTCGCCAGCACAGCCTCGGGCACGGTGAGGTGGATCTCGAGGCGAGCGCCCGCCTGCGCGCTGCCGTTCGGCGGGCGCAGCGTGACGGAAAACTCGCTCTTGGTCCAGCGCCACGCGCCTTGCTCAAGTCCGTAGAACCCGCGAACCAGTTGCACGGCGGTGCGCGGATCACTCATCTTAACGACGCTTGCCAACGGCCCGGCTTCTTCTTCCACCGTCTCCACGCGCGTGCGGCGCTTGGCCTTGCAACCGGCGAGGGTCCCCGTCAACAGCTCGATAGCCACCAGCGCCACAATCCAAAGTTTGCAAACGCGCATTCCTTATTTTGTACCACCTCTGGCTGCTGGCTCGGCAGGTGTGGTACACCTTCACTGAGGGGGACGCGCGCAATGCTCGAACAACCGAAGGCGGAGAAGAAAGGGTTGCCCATGGCGCTGATGGCCAGCGTGGCGGCGGCGCTGCTCTTCGGCGGCGGCGTGGCGGCTTTGGCGCTGCTCACCGGCGGTCCCAAGCAACTGGTGGAGTTGACTCCTGAAGCCAAGGCCTACACGCGCAATCTGCAACTGGGCGGCGTGGAGATGAAGGCCACCGAGGCATACGTGGGCAATGCGCTGGTGGAGATCACCGGCAAGATCACCAACAATGGACCGGCGCCGGTGAAGCAGGTGGACCTGATGTGCGTGTTCTATGACATGGCCGGTCAGGTGCTGACGCGCGAGCGCGTGGCGATTGTGCGTCCCAGTGCCGGAGGCCTTGCGCCCGGCGCCACCAAAGGGTTCCGGCTGCCGTTTGACAACCTTGGCCAGAACTGGGATCAGCGCGTGCCCCAGATGGTGATCGCGGGGATTGTGTTTTGAGGCCTGTGCTCGTGGTGGACGACAACGCCGAACAGTTGGAACTGCGTCAGACGATCCTCGAAATGGCGGGGTTCTGCGTATGGACGGCATCCTGCACCCGCGAAGCTCTGGCGCGTAGCGCAGACTGTGGCGCGGTGGTGATGGATCTGCGCATGCCAAAGCTGCAGGACGGACTCGGCCTGATCCGCGATCTCAACGAACGTCATCCGGAGGCGCCGATTGTGGTGCTTGCGGGACTGCCGGAGGAGTTGGCGGGGAAGCCCGAGTCGAAGCTGGTTCACCGGGTGGTGCGGAAGGGTTCTGGAAGCGCGGTGATCATCGATTTGCTGCGCGCGCTTTGAGGTGTTTTCCAGGCGGGCAAGGTGATATAGTGAAAAGGCCACCACGCGACGCTTGACGTCGAGTAACTCCCGCGGTGAGGTGCGAGAGTGGTTGAATCGGGCGGTCTCGAAAACCGTTGAACCTTTGCGGGTTCCGTGGGTTCGAATCCCACCCTCACCGCCATATTGTTTTCAAGAAGATAGCCGGAAACGGCACCATTCTTGAGCAATTTTGGGCAATGCGTGCTAGACGGCTCTGGTGCAAATTCCGAGTCGGGCCAAGTTCGGTCGCTGCCGACGTGTCGATCGAACCCGACTCCGATCACGCAGCCAACGCGGCTCGCCAGATCTCCGGCATCGTCGCCCCTGCCCCGCCTAGTTTGCCAAATTTGAATTGCCCCTTCTTGATCTTCTCCGCCAGTTCG
>VFZP01000226.1 GCA_016871115.1 Acidobacteriota bacterium | reverse complement strand
CAGCACCCGGTAGCGAGGGGCCGAACCGCCGCGGCTGGCGACCACGCCGTACTGCGCGTTTGACTCCGCCTGAGTGAGAACCAGTTGAGGGGCGTTGCGATAGTAATCGGAAACCGTCCCGCCCAGTGGGGTGAAATAGCCCGGATCACCGCCCATGCCCCCGTGTGCTGTATCGAGGTCAACAGGGGGGGGAAGCGGGGAATTTCCACAGTATCGAACGAAAAGCGCGAACCAGACCAGGAGCGGTTCTTTCGGCGGGTGTGGATTCCGGCGGCCACATTCGGCATTGCCACGTCGATGTCAACCAGCGAGCGATTGACGGTGTCATAGAGGCCAATGAAAGGCACGGCCACCGGCGCGCGCAGACGGCTCAGCGACACGCGGACTGCGTCCCGGAGCGATACGATGCCGGGGTCGTTCAGCCTGTTGGCCACTTTGATCGCCGCAACGCAGCCCCGGCTGTGGCCCACCAGGCAAATCTTGACGTCCGACTGGGCACACCCGGTTTCCCTCACCAACCGGTCCGTCTGACTCACAACAAACTCGAAGACCTCGTCGATGATCCCGCTCAGATCCGTCGCGAACGTGCCCGGTCCGTGCCAATAGCGCTTGGCGTCATCCGTCGAGCTCACGCCCCTGGAGATGTCGCCCGAGCCGCCGGCCACCACGTCCGCAATGAAGCGAAAGACATGGCTATTCCGGCCATCGGTGCGCCGCCACTCGCGGGAACCGGTGCCATTTACTCCAGCAACCACGTACTTGGTTGGCATTATGCCTCCTACTTACCTATTCGCCCAACGTCAAGGGCCCGGTATGCGGAACGAAGGAGTGTGTCAGCGACACTTCGCAGCGGCAGCAATCGCTACAGCACAGGCAGCGGCTACACAAGTGATTCGGGCAGGAATCCTTGGTACAGGTATGGCAGATGTCGGCGGATGGATCTTCGCAGATGCTGCAGCGGAACCGCAACGGGTTGGTGGCTGCCTGGCTGCCGCCGGCTGGGGGCTGCGGCAGGGGAGGAACGGAAGGGTTCATGCTACTTCTTGGGGCCTTGGGGAGCGGATACCGCGGCGGGCGGGGGCGGAGCCTTGCGGACGGGCGTGGGCGATGCGTTGAGGGCGGCGGCGCGGCAGTTCTGAGCCTCATCGCTTGACGCACGCAGTTCTTCCTGCTTGGTGGCCACCAACTCCACCAGATAGTTGCGGAGACGAGACCGGTGGACCGAGTTATCGGAGATGGCGGCCTGGATCAGATCGGCCAGCGCCGGATTCTGGTACCGCCGCGTGCCTTGGCTGAGCGACTCGAGCTGTTGCTCCAGCGCTTCCAACCGCAGGTACGCTTCGAGGGCGAGCGTCATCTTCTCAGGTTCCTTAGCCAACGCCCCGGCCGAACGCGCCAGATATTCCACCTGAGACTTAGTTTCCTGATGCTGCTGACGGTACCCTTCAATGCCCCAATCCTGGGGCTTCACCTGATCGAGGATGGGCGCAAGGCGGCTTGTTTGCGCCACCAGCGCATCCAGTTGCTTGCGCAACTCCCACCCAGGCGTGACGCCCGGCGCCAAAGCGGTGCCGGTAGCGCTCTGCGCGTAAAGCCCGGAGGAGGCGGCTGCCATCAGGATTGTCGCTACCCACTTCATCGCCACTCACAGTGTCTCATGGCTGGCGCCCCGCTATTTGGATGCGGAGGCATCGGCGGAGAGCGTGGGTTTGGGCATGGGCTTGCCATCGCCGTAGGTTGCCACCAGGTAGGCCATCAGCGCTTCGCGGTCTTTGATGTCAGACCCCCAGCGCACCATCTTGTCGAGTTCGCGCTCCCAGCCGGTTTTCGAAAGCCGCTGGGAACCGATGATGGTCAAGCTGTGGCAGCCTACACAGCGTTTTTCCTCCGCCTTGCCGCGCTCAATGAGAGCTGCGTCGGCGGCGCCAAGCAGACTCGAGGCCGAGGCGACAGCAGCGGCGAGCACAATCAAACGTCGCATGAGTTATCCCTCCACCAGCACGCCGACACGGTCGACGGCGTTCCACAGATAGCCGCTCGGATTCCAGGCTGGTTCGATGGGTTGTGTGCGGCCTGCGGTGTCCGTCGCGCGGCAGCAGAGCGTGTAGTAGCCCGGTTTGGCGGGCCGCCACTCCGACTTCCAGATGCGCCAGGAGAACTCGCGGCCTTGCGCCGACAGCGAGGCGGTTTTCCAGGTGGCGCCGCCATCGGTGGACACATCCACGCGCGCCACGTTGTGTTCGCCGGCCCATGCCGGACCGGTGAGCGTGACGGGCGTGCCGAGCTGCACCTTGGTTTGATCGGCCGGTCGCGCAAAAAAGCTCTTCACAGCCATGCCTTCCAGCACGTCTAGATCCTCAGGCTTGGCGGCGGAGCCGGGCGCAACGGGATTCTTCGGATACCGGTAGGCAGGATTCATGTAGAAGCCCGTGTGCATCTTGTCGGCGAGTTCAATGCGCGAAACCCACTTCACCCAACTCGCGCCGTCCCAGCCCGGCACCACCAGGCGCACCGGGCCGCCGTGGAGATCCGGGAGCGGCACGCCGTTCATGTCGAGCGCGAGGATGGTGGACGGGTGCTGGAGTTTGCGCATGGGGATGGAGCGGATGAAGTCCGGCGTCTTGCCCACGCCCACGTCAAGGCCGTCAAAGTCGGCGAACTGCGCTTTCGTCGAAGCACGCGCCTTCGCGAGAATGTCGGCGAGGCGCGGCCCGCGCCACTCCGCGTTGCCGATCGCGCCCTTGGTCCACTGCAGGCCCGGCATTTTGGGGCGGAAATAGCTACGGCCGTTACCAGCGCATTCCAGCACGGCAGGGACGCTCACTTGCGGCAGCTTGCGCAGGTCGGCAATCGAGAGCGATAGCTTGTTGGCGGCGAGCCCGCCCACTTCCACCTTGTGTGTTTCGGCGCTGGTGCGCGGGCGCGGCAAATGCTGTCGCACAAAAAACGCATCGTTCGGTGTGATCCAGGTGGACAGGTATTCGGGGAGTGACTCGAGGTCTTCCGGGAAGTCGTTATGCACGATCATCGGCCGATTGCCGGAAAAGCGAAACTCCTGTGCGGGGGCAGCCGCCGCAACCGCCGAAGCAGCACTGAGGAACAGACGTCGGTTCACCGCTCCAGCTTATCGCACCGTCCGCCTTTGGCCAACCCACCGGCCCCCCATTGCAAGCCGGAACCGAACATGATATCTCTATGGATCTTACCCAAGTCGGCTTTGCTTCGCGTCGCCCTAGGAATGGCGGCGGTCTCTCGATTTCAGGAGGTCTGGCTATGCAGTTCTTTTCTCGCGTCGCTCTGGCGATGCTATCGATCACGGGCCTGATGTGGGCCCAGGACTACCGCGCCCGTTTACAGGGAACGGTCACCGATGCATCGCAAGCCGCCGTCGCCGGCGCGAAGGTGACGCTCCGCAATCAAGGCACGGGCATTGAAGTGACGCGCGAGTCCATGCCCAACGGCCACTACATTTTCGATTCGGTAGAGCCGGGGACGTACACCGTCACCACCGAGTTTGCGGGTTTTGCCCAGTCTGCCAAGGAGAACATCCTCGTGCAGACGCGCGCGGACGTGACGGTGGACTTCAGCTTGAAGCCCGGCGCCGTGGTGGAGTCGATCGACGTCACCACCACTGCCGTGCAACTGCAGTTCAACACCTCAACCCGCGAATTAACGATCGACCGCAAGCAACTCACCGATCTGCCGGTGAAGGCCCGCAACCCGTTTACGCTGGCGCTGCTCGATCCCGCGGTCGTTAACCGCTACATCGGGTTTGACCGCAATCCCTACTTCATGTGGTCATCGTCTTCCATTGACGTGGGCGGCAACACCTCGCGCAAGAACGACCTGCTGCTGGACGGCGCGCCCGTGCAAGTAGGCCCCAAAGGCTCCTACGCTCCGCCGATGGACGCCGTGCAAGAGTTCAGCGTGCAGCAGAACTCGGTGGACGCCGAGTTCGGCCACTCCGCCGGCGGCATCATGAGCGTGTCGATGAAGTCCGGCACCAACGAGATTCACGGCACCGCTTCCTACTTCGGGCGCAACCCGATCTTCAACGCGGTGTCAAATCCCACGGCCCGCCGCCCCAACCTCATCCGCAACCACATCTACGGCGGCACGGTGGGCATGCCCATCAAGAAGAACAAGCTGTTCACGTTTAATACGTTCGAAGGTTGGCGCACGAAAGAGCCGCTGAACGCCGTGCGCACGATGCCCACGGACCTGGAGCGTGCGGGCAACTTCTCGCAGTCGCGCAACAACCGCGGCGGGCTGCGCACCATCTTCGATCCCCAAACCACGCAGCTCATCAACAACGGCGCGGCCGCGCAGCGCATGCCGTTCCCGAACAACATCATTCCCACGGCCCGTATTGACCGTACGGCGGCGCGGATCATGCAGGACGTGTGGCAGCCCAACAATCCGGGCGATGACATCACCGGTGTGAACAACTTCCGGCTCGGTTACTTCTGGTTCGTCAACAACTGGAACTACTCCAACCGCACGGACTACAACATCTCCGACAAGCTGAAGATCTTCGGGCGATACTCGCAGTTCAAAACCACGCTCGATCAGATCAACTACACACCTAACAACTCAGCCGCCATGCCCAACGACAACGGCGGCGTGATGAACTCGCGCAGCATCGCCGGTGAGGCTGTGTACACGCTCAGCCCCGCCACCGTGGTGAACTTCCGCGGCAGCTTCGTCGAGTTTCAAGACAACTACCGTGCGCCGGAACAGGCCGTGGGCCTGAAGGGCCTCGAAACGTTCTGGCCCAACAATCCGTGGTATGCCAACTACGCAGGCGCGCAGCCGGCCATCTACTACCCCGGCGTGTTCATCAGCACGTTGGGCGGCACCTCGCAATATGGCCGGGCCGGCTACTGGTTCCAGGAACCGTCGTCGTTGAATTTTTCCGGCAAGATCTCGCGCTTTCAAGGCAAGCACTACCTGAAGGCGGGCACAGACCACCGCCGGCACCAGGCCCATGGCAACGGATTCAACTTCATGAACTTCCGCTTTAGCCAGCAGCCGACGTCCAGCACTCACCTGGTGAACGACCCGCTGAGCGGCGACGGCCACGCCACCTTCCTGTTGGGCGTACTGGATCAGGACTCGTCAGTGTCCAGCCAGCCCGTGCAGCATCTGTTCCTCAACTACTACTCGCTCTTCCTGCACGATGACATCCGGCTCACCCGCAACATCGTGATCAACGCCGGCATCCGTTGGGAGTACGAAAGCGGCCCGGTGGACAGCGAGGATCGCCTCTCGCGGTTCCTCGATCTCAGCAAACCCAATCCGGTGCTGCAGGCCAACCCGCCGCAGTTTCCCGCCGAAGTGTCTGGCCTCGCTCGGCCGAACTTCAACGGACAGTGGGTTTTCGCCGACGAGAAAAACCGCAACTGGTTTACGCCCAACAAATTTGTGCTTCTCCCGCGTCTCGGCACAGCCATCCGCGTGAACGACCGCACTGCCGTCAACATCGGCTGGGGCCGCTACATGGTGCCGCCGCAGACCACGGTGGGCACCATCAGCCGCATCAACAACTACGACGGTTTCAGCCAGACCACTACGGGACAACCGCAGGTGAACGGCATTCCGCAAACCCAGTTCAATGCCCCCTTCCCGGCGGGCCGCAATCCGCTGATACCAGTAGTGGGCCGGGGCTTCGGCGTCAACACGAACCTGGGCGGCAATACGCGGTTTGCTTATCAGGACTACCAACCCGGCATCAACGACCGCATCAATTTCTCGCTGCAACGCCAATTGCCGGGCAACTTCAAGAGCGACATCACCTACTTCATCAACATCGGCCGTAACTTCGAGTACCTGCGCGATCTGAACCAGATCGACCCGCAGTACCGTTTTGGCGCGCAGGCTGCCGCGTTGAGCCCGGCGGTCCGCAATCCGTTCTTCAACTACGGTACGCCGAGCACGTTCCCTGGCCAGTTGCGCAGCCAGGCGAACGTTTCGCGCGTCAGTCTGCTGCGGCCATATCCGCAATACACCTCGATCCTGCAGGAGTGGACGCCCGGCATCAAGAATCGCTACCAGGCACTGCAGATGCGGCTCCAACGCGCCTATAGCAATGGCATCAGTGTGCTGTTGGCCTACAACTATAACCGTGAACGGAACACGTTTTTCTTTAACGAAATCGACCAGTTCAACGACAGGTTCACCTGGCTCAATTCAGACAACCCGCGCCACCGGCTCACGATCTCCGGCACCTACGACCTGCCGTTCGGCAAAGGACGTAAGTTCGGCTCGGACATTCACCCCGTACTGAACGCCGTCGTCGGCGGTTGGTCTTCGAGCAATATCTTCTACCTCCGTTCGGGTGCGTTCCTGCGCTTCCCCGCGGCGCTGGTGGAAGGCGATCCGAAGATCTCCAATCCCGGACCCGGCGCGTGGCTGAATCAGGCCGCGTTCAAGCCGCTGCCCGCCTTCACGGCGCGCCCGAATCCGTTGCAGTATGAGGGCATCACTGGCCCTGGCTACTGGCTGCTGGACTCCACGCTGGCCAAGGAATTCAAGCTCACCGAATCGAAGAAGCTCGAGTTGAAAATGGAGTCCTACAACTTGACCAACAGCTTCTGGTGGGGCGACCCGACGATGTCGGCGGCGGCGCTCGGCACCTCGCAGTTCGGCCGCAGCTTCATTCAGAACCGGGAGACCCGCGGACGAGAGTTCCAATACAGCATCAAGCTGATTTTCTAAACAAACGAACGGCGTCCTTCGTCTACCATGGGGACAGGCTACGGCCTGTCCCCATTTCTCGTCTTGCAGAGGAGGAGTTTCTCATGGCTATGACGACCACGCCCAACATCGAAGGCAAGCGGATTGTGAAGTACTGCGGTATTGTCACCGGCGAAGCCATTCTGGGCGCCAACGTGTTTAAAGACCTGTTTGCCGGCGTGCGCAACATCATTGGCGGACGCTCGGCGACGCATGAAAGGGAGCTGCAGAAGGCGCGCGGCATCGCCATGCAGGAGATTCAGGAGCGCGCGGCGCTGCTCGGCGCCAACGCCGTCGTGGGTATTGATCTTGACTACGAAGTACTGGGTGCGGGCAACGGCATGCTGATGGTGTCGGCGAGCGGCACGGCGGTGGTGACGCAGTAGAGCGCACGAGCCGGAATTCGCGCTGCCCGCAGGCGTTTTGATATTCTTGACGTCTACCATGAAGCGCAGACAGTTCGTTGCCGGCGCGGCCACGGCCTCTTCCGCCGCCTTGGCGGCCGCCGCCCAGCCAAGCACAGCCGCTCTTCCGAAGAATCACCCGGGGCGCGACTACAAGCCCGGCAAGGCCGTGATGCGCCTGGGCTGCCAGAGCGGCCCGATGACCGATGAGCGCTTGAACTACTTCAAGCGCCACGGCGTGGACCACATCAACGGCTATCCGGAACAACTCCCCGGCGGCGGCTTCAATCTCGAGTCGATGAAGCGGCTGGTGGAGATGTGCGGCAAGCACGGGCTGACGCTGGACATGATCCAGTTCCCGCTGCCCTCGTCCTACATCGCCAAGGCGCAGATGCCCAGCATCATGATGGGCAAGCCTGAGCGTGACCGCGATATCGACACCTGCTGCCAGATCGTTCGCAACGCAGCCGCGGCGGGCATTCCGGCGCTGAAGTACAACATGACGATCCTAGGCGTGCTGTCCACCGAGCCCACGCTCGGGCGCGGCGGCATCAAGCAGCGCGCGTGGGACCTCGCCAAAGCGAAGCAGGATCCGCCGCTCACCGAAGCCGGCGCGGCGCCCGCCGAAGTGATGTGGGAACGCATTACGTATTTCCTCAAGCGTGTGGTGCCGGTGGCCAATGAATACAAGGTGCGTCTGGCTTGCCATCCGCACGATCCGGGCGTGCCAAAGTCTGGCTTCCGCGGCGTGGACCGCGTGCTCGGTACGGTGGATGGGCTGAAGAAGTTCGTCTCCATCGAAGAGAGCCCCTATCATGGTCTGAACTTCTGCCAGGGCACGGTGAGCGAGATGCTGCAGGATCCGAACAAAGAGATCCACGACGTGATCCGCTATTTCGGCAAGAGGCAGAAGATCTTCAACGTACATTTCCGCAACATCCGCGGCAAGCGCGACAAGTTCGTGGAGACCTATCCGGACGAAGGCGATGTTGATTTCTTCAAGGCCATGATGGTCTACAGGGAAGTGGGCTACCCGTACATGATGATGCCGGACCACATGCCGCGGCATGAAGGCGACCCGGGTACGCGCGAGGCCTTTGCGTGGGCGTACGGCTACATCAAGGCGCTGATCCAAGTCGCGCAGCGGTCGGCGTAGCGCAATGGGTTGGTTCGATCACTGGCGCAAGCAGCCAGAGGCCAAGCCGGAAGCGCAGCCCTCTGCTACTCCCGCCGGACGTGAGGCGCCAGACGCCGAGTTGGAACGGCTGGCGTTGCAGGAGCGCGTGGTTGTGTTCAAGCACAGCCGCTCCTGTCCGGTAAGCTGGCGGGCCGACGCGGAGGTACAGCAGTTTTCGCGCCTCCATCCGGAAGTTCCGGTCTTTAAACTGGTTGTTCAGCAGCAGCGTGAACTTTCACGGCGTATCGCTGACTGGACCGGCATTGAGCACGCCTCGCCGCAAGTGATCGTCCTCCGGCGTGGCGTGGTGACCTCCTCGGAATCTCACGAAGGCGTCACCGTCGAGTACTTGCAGCAGTCCACCGCCATGGCGTAGCGCCTCTGGGGTGGCGGCGAAAGCTACGCTGCCACCTCGGTCTTCCCCGTAATCAGCTTGTTCGGGTTCATCCGCAGTACGCCGCTCTTTTCGAGCTGGTCCACGCCGGCAATGGTAATGGAATAGCGGTTACTGTCGGACCGCGCCACCCAGTTGTTCTCCTTCAGATACCAGAAGGTGAACTCCAGGTGTTCGCGCGGTACGGCCAGCAGATCCTCCAGTTCCTGCATCGCCATGCCGGGGTCTCGCGGGCTGGTCACACGCTTGCGGTAAAGCAGCGCCAGCACACCCGAACGCTTGGCGGGTTCAGCGTCGAACTCGTCAATAGCCGTGTTTTGGTCGAAGATGCGCCACAGCACACGCTGCACGTCCAGGTGCGTGGCGTCGTAGGCCGCCCGCTGCTCAGGGTCACTCAGTACGCGATAAGCCTCTAGCACCTGGCGGAAGCGCTCCGCGTTGCCGGAGTCTGTATTGTCGGGGTGATAGCGCTGGGCCAGCATGCGAGAGACGCGATGGACTGTGTCAAGATCCGCATTGTGTCGGCCAGTTGCAGAGTTTCGTAGTAATCCGGAAGTGCGCCGGCGTCGGACGATGCCTTTGCGCCGCCAGCCTTGCCATGCTGCTGCCGCGATTCGCTGGCCATCGCCTGCACGGGCTCCAGAAATTGCACGCCCGCGCGGTGCGCCCTGAGGCTCCGCAACCGGCACCATGTGATCCGCCCACGCACACGATGCGAACCCATCGGCCCCACCTGGCCGGTGAGCGTGGCCAGGATGCCGGTTTCAATGGGTTGGTCCGGCTCCAGACAGCAACCGTCTTCGCTCAACTCCACCAACCGGCCGGGCACCACCACCGTGATCCCGTTGGCCGAGAGATAGGTGAGCTTGGTGCCGCCGGCGCCTGGGGTTTCCTTGTAATTGCGCACCCTCTTGCGCCGCTCGCCCGCAAACTCCCGCACTGCCATAGGCTTCCACTCTCTCCCTTCGATAATCATCGGCCAGGAGGCGCGGGGAATCTATGGAGCAATGGTCACGAATTCACCCCAAAGGGAGATCAGTAGAACGCCTTAAATTAACTCCGCGCATTCGGCGTCCGTGTAGGGCAGGCTTGAGACGTTCACCGTTTCTTACCGGCGCGCGGCGGCTGCCTTGCGAGGCGCTGGCATGGTGGCGGCAGCGAGGAACAGGTCGCGAGTTTCGTCGTTGCGGCTGGCGTGAACGCCCAGGCGATTGCATTCGGCTGCGCACACTTTCCAATCGCCGCGATCCGCCGCGCGGCACAACTTGGGAAAAGCCTTCGTGAGTCCGGTGGGGCCGAGGTTGAAGATCATGTCGAGCAGCGCGAGGTGCGCGGGGGCAGGAAAGGTGTCCAAGGCCAGAAAGCGTGTGCGCAGGATCGCCGCAAAACCGTCTAGTGCTTAGTTGCATAAAGTAATAAGAGTATTTCGCAGCTGGCTTCCCTTGACCTCACGTTTGCGCCAGTGAAAAGGCTTGGGGTGTTCATTGGTCTTTGCGACGAATGCTTTGAT
>VFZP01000225.1 GCA_016871115.1 Acidobacteriota bacterium | reverse complement strand
GGTGGCGGTACACTCGACGGCTTCTACGCCAAGATTGACTCCGGCGGGCTCCTTCTTCATTCCACCTACATCGGCGGCACGGGCTCGGATGTCGCCACGTCGATCAAGGTCGACGCCGCGCGCCGCGCCTATGTGACTGGCGATACCAGCTCGGCGAATCTGCCGTTGTTCGGAGCCATGCAATCCACCATCGGCGGGAACTTCGATGCGTTCTTGACGCGCTATGACGTGCCCGGACTTCCGCTCACGTACGGGAGCTTCCTCGGCGGTACCGCCAGCGACCAGGCATTCGGCATCGCGGTTACTCCGGGTGGAGCCACCATTATCGGCGGCGTTACGGCCTCGCCCAACTTCCCCCGCCAGTCGCCGTTCCAGGCCAACTACGCGGGCTCAATCGACGGATTCATCACGTCGATCACCGGCTTCTAGCCTAGTTCACCAACGTAGCCACAGCCGGCTGGAGTTGCTCGTACGTCATCCGGCCGGGATGGTAGAGTTGCACCTTGCCGGCGCGGTCCACCAGGACCAGCGTCGGCGTGGTGGAACAGCCATACCGCTTGAAGTTTTCTTCGCTTAACGGCGTGTCCATCTTCAAGTCGCCATAGAAGCTCTTGCGCACTTCGGCGATGTACTTGGCCTCACGGTCCGGCGGCGCTTCCTCCCCACCGGCAACATAGCCGTAACGTTGCGTCGGCCCGATCAGCACCAGGCTCTTCGGTCCGTACTCCTGTTGCAGGCGCGTCAAGATCGAAAACTGCCCTTTGCAGTCCTCGCACCAGTGGGCCCAGAAGAACAGCAACACCGGCTTGCCCTTGGCCTTGGCGAGGAGCGGCGTTTCGAGCGCGGGCGCGGGTTGGCCAACCAGACTCAGCAAATGCAGGTTCTTCTGCGTACGCGTCCGGATCGAGGTTGCGTGCCACTTCTTTAACTCGCCCTGCAGATATGCCACGCCTTCGCTGCGCTGGCCACGTCCGGCAAACGTGTGGCCTATCACTTCAATCGATGCGCCGAGCGCCAGGGGCAACTGCGGCTCGGCGTCGAGCGGGCGCTTCTTCAACTGCGCTTCGACAAGGGCGCGCGTCGCCGTGGCATACCGCTCGGCGTCATCCCACCGCTTGGCGGCCTGTGCGCCGCGGCCGAGCCATGACAGTGCCAGGATCGACTCGGGTGACGGCGCGCCGCCCTGCGCCCTCTCGGCCGCCGTGATCATTGCCTCGCCTTCGGTGAAACGCCCTTGCGCGATGGCCCCGCGAACATCGGCCACCAGATCAGCGCGGAGCACCGCCGCGGTGGCAGCGGCAAACAGCAGAGCAGCAAGTTTCGTCATCATCAGGCAATCCCCAGTAATCGGTGCGTGTAGTGAATACTCGCCTCAAGATCCGTTCGTTCCTGCGCGGCCTGGTCGGCCGGCTTGGGCGGCGCTGCCGAGGCCACGCCGCTGTCGGCAATCGCCACAAAGCGCGAAAAGTTCCACGCCGGGACGTTGCGATAGCCCTCCCAAAATTCGGGCTTGTGGAAGGCAAACACCCGCGGCGGAATCACAATGATCTCCATGGACAGCGCCTTGCCCGGGCACTTCTCGGCAAACTTCCTGACGAAGCCGTCGATATCCACGTTGCCCTCGCCCATGCGCACCCACCGCATCGCCGCGCCGTCGGGCACGCGCCACACCACGGAGTCGCGAATATGGCTGGTGAGTACGTACGGCGCCAGTGCGTCCAACGTAACATGCGGATCTTCGATCGCCCAGAGCGGGTTACCCGAGTCAATGACGGCGCCTACATAACCCGGCCCGGCGGCTTCGATCAGCATGCGGAGTTCACGGCCCTGCATGTCGCCCGCGTGATTTTCGACGGCGATCTTGATGCCCGCTTCCAGCGCGCGAGAACGGACGGCTTTGAGCACCGTCACCGTGTTCTCCATATTCTGCTCGATGGTGGGCGAGCCGGGCTTGCCGTTGCCGCGGTCGGCCATCGAGCCCAGGAAGCAGCGCACAATGGGTGAGCCTACCAGTTTGGCCGAGTCGATCATCTTCGTCAGTTGCTGTTCCGCCGTGCCCTGCGCCGGATCGAAAGCTTTCGATGTGGGGCAAATCGAGCGCATGCCCAACTCAATCTCAATCCCCAGCGCGGCGGCGTGTGCGCGCACTTTCTTCAAATGATCCGGCTCCAGGCTCCCCATGAAGCGAATCTCGGAGAAGTGCACTACCTTGGCTTTCCACTTGGCACAATAGTCCAGATGCTGAAACGCGGTCCAACCGGACGACCGTACGCTAAACAGATCGATCCCGAAACGGACGTTGGCCGGCGTGGCGGCGGCGGCAAGTTGGGGCATGAGAGCGGCTCCCGACGCGGCGGCGTTGAACCCGCGTCTTGTGATGGTCATATCGAAATTGTAGCCCCAGCGCAGCGGGCGCCTAGCTGAGCCCCTTCCGGAAGCGCTCGACGATTTCAGCCGCGGGCACGCGCGCCCACGTTTCGTTCACCTGCAGCGTGAGCCACTGACCGGAAGGCGTGGCGGCGGTGACGCCGGCCTGCTCCAGGCGGTGCGCGTAGACCGACCCATTGGCATTGGTGGAGCGCAGGCGGAAGATGTTGGTGCCGTTCTGCACGCGTTCAATCTCGAAGTTCGCATCCCGGCGCAGCGTAGCAATCACCTCTTCGGCCGTGTCCACCGCGCGCCGGTAGCGTTCGGCAAATCCTTCGAGATGATGCATCGTGACGGCGGCAAACGGCCAGCCATGGGGCAAGCCGCCGCCGAACATGCGGCGCGTGTGATATAGCCCGCCGATCAGCGTTTTGGGGCCGGCGAGAATGGCGCCGCTCGGCGAGTTGAAGTACTTGTACGAGGAGACGTACACCGTGTCGAACAGCGCCGTGTATTCGGTGATCGGGCTGCGCGTGTAGCCGCACTCTAGAAACAGCCGCGCGCCATCCATATGCATGCCCACTTTGTGTGCGCGCGCCCAGGCTGAGATCTGTTGCATCTGCGCGAAGTCAAACCGCTCACCGCTCCTGCGCCTCACCGGGCTCTCGATCTGAATCGCGCCGATCGGGGTGAGCACGCGGCCCGTCTCGGCATCCGACGCGGCGCGCTGCACGTCTTCCAGCGTGAAAGTGGCCGCGCCGGGCGCGAGCGGAATCATCGTGAGCCCGCTCAGCGTCTGGCAGCAATCGCCGCAGTCTTTGTAGAGGTGGCTCTCGGCCTGCACCAGCACGCGGCGGCGTGTGCCGGCGAGCGCGCGCACCGCGATCTGGTTGGCCAGCGTGCCGGTGGCCATCCAGATGGCCGCCTCTTTGCCCAACACCGCAGCCATGCGTTTTTCGAGATCTTCTACCGACCCGCCGAGCGAATAGTTGTCGGTCCGCGCTTTGCCTTGCGCAGCCAGCCGGCCCAACAGTTGCGCGTACTCTTCAGGCGTGTAGGGGACACCGTCTCCGGTGGCGTACACGCGAGGCGGCGCGGCCTCGGTGGCGGGAGCGGCTGCTGCGGCAGCGGCAGCAGCAAGTGGCGTGGAAAGAAATCCCCGGCGCGCAAGACTCATCGTGCGGCCAGTATAACGCGCCGGAGCTGCGGCGCCGGGGCGCGGCGCCTACAAGCGAAGCCGCGCGCCAATCGCCTGCAGCCGCGCCGCAGTGATCTCGCCGCCGCTCGCCAACCGGCAGTTCCAGCGCCCGCCCGTCCACTGCTGCGCGTGCGGCGCCGTATCCAGCAACTCCGCATCGAAGCTCAACGTCACTCCGCAGTGCCGCGCAATCGCGGCGGCCTCCGCGACCTCTTCCGCGGAACCGATTGACGGGGCGGCATGCGTGGCGGCGCGGCCGCGGGACTTCAGCCAATGCAGGCAAAACAGAAGCGTCCCGGCATCGCCGGACGGTACCGCGATTTCGAGATCGAAGGAGCGCGCCAGGCCCTGTGCCACGCGCTCGTTGCGCAGCAGATCCACCAGACGCTCCAAGGCCCCGAGCGCGCGCCCGTAACGCTCGATCAGCGCCGCGCACTTCTCCTCGTCAAACTGATACACCTTGGGGCCGACGGCAAACCGGCGGCCAAACTCCTCGCTCGCCCACGCGCGAAGCTCGGCGTCTTCCGGAGCGCCGGCCACACCGGTGAGCGCCACCCGGAAGCGCGAGGAGCCCGCCCGCAAACGCGCGGCGGCGAGCAGATCCGGCTGATCGAGCGCCAGCGCCTCTGCCTCCACACTGTAGGCCTCGCGCCATCCAGCGCGGATCGCCGCCCACATCGCCGACGACATGGTGCGGGCACTGAGGCCGGGCCGCGCGGCAAAGGAGGCGACGTTGGCGCCGAGCGTACGCTGCAGCGCCCGGAAGGCTTTGAACGCTGGGCCAAACTCTCTTTCCGGATCGGCGGATACGACGGTGAGGGCCGGCGCGTTCGCCTGTGGGCGCGGCAGAAACGTGCGGTCAATCTTCTGTGCGTACGTGTCGAGCGCGGCCGCATCGCCCGGACTGAATTCCACGGCATTCACCACCACCTCGCGCCCGCCGTCGGGCCGCATGCGTCCGATCAGCAGCGATTTCGGATAAAGCGCGCTGGCCGGCGCGGACGCCAGGGCCAGGCGCAGCAGCAGCGGCTTCACGGTGTCGCCACGCACGCCCAGTGCGTCGGCGGCAAGATAGTAGACTGAAGCATGCACCGGGTCAGCGGCAAGCGAACCCCATCAGGGGCGAATCGAAGTCAGCCCCAGCGTGCCCGCGCGCGTGGCCAGCCGGTTGCGAACGTCCTCCTGCAACCGGCGGCTCTCCAGCGCCCGGAAAACGATGTCGGCCAGCGCAGCCGCTTCACTCGCCTTGACGGGCAGTTCAAAGACCGGTGGGGTCATGGATTACGGCTGCTTCAGGCCGCGCAGGTAGTCGCGAAACGGACCCCCGAGGTCCGGGCGCCGCAGCGCGAACTCCACGGTGGCCTGCAAAAAACCCAGCTTGTCTCCTGCGTCGAATCGTTTGCCCTCAAACCGGTACCCGTACACCGGCCGGTTCCGCAACAGGTGCTTGAGTCCGTCGGTCAACTGGATCTCGCCGCCCGCACCCGGCTCGATCGATTCGAGCGACTGGAAAATCTCCGGCACCAGAACGTAGCGGCCGATGATGGCAAGGTTCGAGGGCGCGTCTTCCACCTTCGGCTTTTCCACCATGCTGCGAATCCGGTACAGCCGGTTCTTGGCGCCGTGGTGGTCCACCGGCTCGCCGTCCACCACGCCATATGCCGAGATCTGCTCTTTCGGCACTTCCATCAGCGCCACCACGGTTGCTCCGAAGAACTCATGGATGTCGAGCAACTGGCGCAGGCACGGCGTCTCAGCGTCGATCACGTCGTCTGACAGCACCACGGCGAAGGCTTCATGCCCCACCAGTTCCTTGGCGCGCAGCACGGCATGGCCCAGCCCCAGCGCCTCTTTCTGGCGCACATAACTGACGTCGATCATGTCGGAGACGTTGCGCACCTGGCGGAGCAGATCGGTTTTGCCCTTGCGCTCCAGCAGATCTTTCAGCTCAAAGCTAACGTCGAAATGGTCTTCAATCGCTGTTTTGCCGCGGCCGGTGATGATGAGAATGTTGGAGAGGCCCGAGTCCATGGCTTCTTCCACGCCGTACTGGATCAGCGGCTTGTCCACCAGCGGCAACATTTCTTTCGGCATCGCCTTGGTGGCCGGCAAAAAACGAGTGCCAAGACCCGCCGCGGGGAAAACCGCTTTTCGGACTTTCGAAACCATGTTGTCTTTATTGTACGAAGAAGGCAGATACAATCGAGGAACACACGCGATGACGACGGACGATCCCCGCCACGAACTCGCTCTCGAACTGTTTCAACAGGCCTACATGCTGCAGCGCCAGGGTGAACTCGACTCGGCCGTGGACTTGTACAAGCGCTCCATTGAGCTGTTCCCCACCGCCGAGGCCTTCACGTTTCTGGGCTGGGCATACAACCTGCAGGGCAACGCCGAGGCGGCGATTGTGCAGTGCAAGAACGCGACACTGATTGACCCGACGCTCGGCAACCCATACAACGACATCGGCGCGTATCTGATCAACCAGGGGAAACACCAGGAGTCGATCCCGTGGCTCGAAAAAGCAACGGTGAGCCAGCGCTACGACGCCTACCATTATCCGTGGTTCAATCTCGGCCGCGCCTATGCCGGCCTAGAAATGTTCACCCGTGCGTGCGAGTGTTTCGAACAAGCCCTGAGCATCGAGCCGCGGTATGAAGCGGCGGCCGAGGCCCTTAAGCGCATCCGGGCGGCGGTGCAGTGACCTCAGCCCTGCAACGCCGCGCCCTGGGCGCGCTGGTGCTGGCTGCGTTGTTTTTTGCGGTGGCGGCCTACCAGATTGACCGGCCCGGGTTGCAGGCCGATGAACTCCTGTTTGCGCAAGGAGTGTGGGAACGCGGCACTGTGGTTCTCGAAACGCGTGTGTTCGGCCACCGCGTGCCGCTGATGCAGTTGCCCTATCTTGGCTCGCTGAAGTCGATCCTGTACCAACCGGTCTTCGCGGCCTTTGGCGTCTCTGCCGCCGCCGTACGGTTGCCGATGGTGGCTGTGGCCGCGGCCACCGTGGCGCTCACGTTTCTGCTGCTGTGGCACATGGCCGGTGAGCGCGCGGCGTGGATGGGCGGCGCGCTGCTTGCCCTGGATCCGGCCTTTGTGTTTACCACGCGCTGTGATTGGGGGCCGGTGGCGATCGAGCGCTTTCTCGCCGTGGCGGGTCTGTGGTGTTTCGAGCGGCGGCGTATCCACTCCGGGGCGTTTCTGTTCGGCCTCGCGCTGTGGAACAAAACCACGTTTTTGTGGACGCTCATCGGTCTGGCCGCGGCCGTGGCGGCGGCGTATCACCGCGAAGCCCGTGCGCGTATTCCGTTGCGCACTGCCGGCGTGGCGATGATCTGCTTCGCGCTGGGCGCCTATCCGTGGATCCGCTACAACGTGCGCACCGGCGGCGGCACGGCGGCGGAAACGGCACACTTCGACGCGAGCGATTTGAAGGGCAAACTGCTGCTGCTGCACAGTTCGCTCGAGGGCACCACGCTCTACGGCTACCTGGTGCGCGACGGCGATGGACGCCCTTGGCCGCGCGCCGGTATTCTACCGTGGCTGCTCGGCATGGCCGTGGCCTGGGCACTCGCTTCACGAGACCGGTTGGGGTTGTTCTTCGTCACGTTGCTCGGCGCGTCGTGGCTCTGCATGGCGCTGACGCGGGGCGCGGGCGGCTCGGCGCATCATGTGGTGTTGATCTGGCCCTGGCCGCAGTGCCTGCTAGCGCTGGCCGCGGCGCACTGGCCGCGCCGGTTCACCGTGGCGCTGGCAATTGGCGCGGCGCTGAATGCGGGCGTGATTGCGCGGCACTACGCGCTGCTCGAAAAAAAGGGAGCCGATACGCCGTGGTCCGAAGCTGTTTACGAGATGACGAATCAGGTGCTGGCGCAAAAGCCCGCCGGCGTATTCGTCAACGACTGGGGCATCGTAGAGCCGCTCCTGCTGGCCTCGCGCGGCACGCTGCGCATGGAGTTTTCAGCGCGCCCCGCGCTGCCGCACGCGCAACTGGCCGCGCGGTCCGGTTGGATCTTCGTCGGCCACACGGACGGGCAGCAGCAGTTCCCCAATGCAAACGCGCCGTGGAAACGCGTCCCCGGATTCGAGCGTGTGATGGTGACGCCGCCCATTCGCGACCGGCAGCGGGTGCCGGTCTACGAGGTGTTTCGCTTCCAGCCTCTGCCCAAGGCAACAAGATAAAATGCCGGGTACATGAATCGCCGCCAATTTGCGTTTTCCTCCCTGGCCGCTGCTTCGGCTTCATCGGCCGCCGGCAGTGAGCTCACGAAGATCAAAGACGTCACCATTTACTCGAGCGACCAGCACTACTGTGCGTTTCCCTCCATCGTGCGGCGTCCGAACGGCGAGTTGATCGTGGCGTTTCGCCGCGCGCCCAACCGCCGGCTGATCGGCGAGATGGGCTACAGCCACACCGATTCCAACAGCTACTGCGTGCTGGTGCGCTCGCGCGACAACGGCGAGACGTGGACGAAAGAACCGGAACTGATCTACGCGCACCCTTGGGGCGGCTCGCAGGATCCGTGCATCGTGCAACTCCGCGACGGCTCCATCGTGTGCGCATCCTACCTGTGGATGCACGTGGTGGGCGGCGAGCGGCGGCGGTTTGCGTTTCAAGGCGGCTACGTGATGCGTTCAGACGACGGCGCGCGCACCTGGAAAGGTCCGTTCACTCCGCCGCCGGTGCCGGACCGCGGCGGGGTGAAGGACAGCCTCGGCCGCCCGCTGCCGGCGTACAATCGCGGCGCGATATGCCAGCGCCGCGACGGCCGGCTCTACTGGGCGGTGGCGTATCCGAAAGCCAACGCCGCGGACGATCACACCGACATCCATCTGATGATCTCAGCGGACCGCGGTGAGACATGGACCTATTCGTGCCCGATCGCCACCGACAGCAAGGTGTCGTTCAACGAAACGTCGCTCTACGAAACCGCGCAGGGCGATCTGGTGGCGTTTGTGCGGACGGCAGCGATGAACGATCACACCGTGATCGCCCGTTCGCGCGACCGCGGCAAGAGTTTTGAGGCCTACCAGGATGCGGGCTGGCAAGGCCACCCGCACCACGCCGCGCGCCTCGCCGATGGCCGCGTGTTCCTCGTCTACGGCTACCGTCACAAACCGCACGGCATCCGCGCACGCGTGCTCGACGCCGAGTGTACGAACTTTGCCGCCGCGCCCGAAGCCGTCCTGTGCGACGATGGCGGCGGCTCGGACCTTGGTTATCCATGGGCGGTGGTGTTGCCGAACCGCCGGATTCTTGTGACGTACTATATGCAGCACAATGACGGGCTGCGCTATATCGGCGGCACGCTGCTGTCGTATTAGCGCACGATGCGGATGCGGAACAACTGCCGCGTACCGTCCGCGGCGATGGCCGGAAACAGAATCTCATCGCCGCGGCGGTTCCAGTTGGGCGACCCGTCCACGCGCAGGTCGCCCGCGGTGAAGCCTGCTTGCGGCGGACCCTCGGCGCGCTGCCAGTCGCCCGTGGGCCGGTGGAAGACGCTGTAGAAGTTCTGTTGCCCGCGGCGGTAGCCGTTTACCAGCCAGTTGAAATCAGGCGAGAGCGCGATGTCGCCCTCGGGCTCGGGAAAAATCTCGGGCGTACCGAGCGCCCCGACCACTTCGTTGTGGTCCACGTCGTAAATCGCCTGCCGCTTGTCTGCGTTGCCGAGCATCCGTGCGCCGCGGTCCCATTCCGAATGCCTGCCAATCAAGCGCTCCACCTGCAAGTCCGTGCCGTCCGGACGAATGGTGCAGGGGATTTTCACGCGTTGCGCGCGATTGTCGAAATGCGCGCGGATGAAGAAGAACAGCCGTTGGCCGTCGCGGCTCCAGAACGTGTGATTGATGAACAGGGGCGCGCCGGCAATCTCCGAACGCTCGGCTTTCAATCGCTCCACCATTTGCGCGAACGAAATCAGCAGGCGCTGCTGGCCCGTGGCAACGTCAACCAGAAAAACCCCGCCGTTATCTGGCGCGTCAGCCGTGGGAGGATTCCAGTCGAAGGCTTCTGGGTACCCGGTGACGCGCCGCAACCGCGCCATGCGCGCGTAGTTCAGCGCGGGAAACATGCCGCCGGTTTGCGCCACGCCGCTGTTGCCAACGGGCGCCGCGGCGAAGCGGTACTCCCGCAGCCGGCGTTTTTTGGCCACGTCATAGAGCACCGTGAAGACGTGCCCGGTTTGCGGGTCGCGATCATTGAAGAAGAGCTGTGTTTCCTGCGCGGCGGGGTTCCAGTAGAACATCGTGCCCTGCTGGAAGTTCCAGCCGCGTGAGGTATCGAGCGGCACCACACGAAATTGGCGGCGAGTGTCGAGCAGCACCACCTGGGCCGCGTCGGCCGCGCCCGGCATTCGCTCTTGAAAAGTGGTTTCCAGCGCGGCGATGTGGCGGCCCGACTGGTTCCACGGAATATTCTGCACGTGGCCGATATAGCCGAAGAAGTGATGGCGCGGTCCGCGGGTGATCTGATCTACTTGCAGCGTCCAGGGCGCACTGAATAGCAGAAAGAACGAAGGAAACAGCACGTCCTCTCCAGAAACTCCCCGTAACCGATTGATTCGATTAAGCGGCTGGCTGGATGCGGAAACCAAGCTGGGCAGCTTTCCGTTGCAGCGAAGCCAGTTCGCGTTGCCGGCGCTTTTCCTCAAACTCGGCAGCGCCGCGGTCGATCCACTGTTGTCCATAGC
>VFZP01000224.1 GCA_016871115.1 Acidobacteriota bacterium | reverse complement strand
GCGTTGGCACGCAGAATCGCCACCAAACAAGCAACCGTCGCCACCGAAATCAGGCTTCAGCACGGGCACAAGGCGCCAAGGTCATTTCGATCATAGCTTGCCTGTGCCTGTTCCTCCTGTCAGGATGCCCGATTCCGGGCGCCCGGTGCTCGCAGAGTTTCTGGGACAAGAAACGCGCCCCGCGCGTTGGCGCTTCAGTCCGCCCCTTCCGCCCGTGCACGAACGCTGAAAAGGGCGGGACTTGCCCAATGGGCTTCGGGAGAGCGGAACGCGGGCCGCGGCGCCCCATCATCCAATCCGAAGACCCCGTGCACCAAACGTCCGTGTAGCCGTCGAACTTTATTTGGAAATGGCCGCGATGGCGGGCGCCAGCAGCGGCAGCAGGGCGATGGCACGTTATTGCAGGCGTGAGCGGGTGAGGCTTTGCGAGGCGCAGAGCTTGCGGGCGTTAGCGGTGGGTTCGGTGACGAAGCGGAACTGGGCGGGGTTCCAGCGCCACGCGGCGCAGGAGCGTTTCGCCGTAGCCTTGGCGTCGGGCGGTTCTTTCGGCCTGGTGCCGGTGCGGCGGCGAAAGATGAGAAAGGTGCCGGCGTCTGACTGCGACTCGAATTCGATCTCGGCGCGTTCGTCCACAGAGACTTTGGTGTCGAAGGCGTCGTAGAAGTGGGCCTCCGCCGTTTGGAACGTGCGGTAGAGACGGCCGTTCAAGAGGTGATAGATGCTGAGGTCCATCTTTTAGACATTGGTGCCGCCCTCCTGGACGCGAACGAGAATGTCCATTCCATCGCTCACCAGAGGTTTCAGAGTGATGAAGCGTTCAGCTTGCTCTGCGTGCCAGTGCCAGGAGTAGCCAAACTCTCCGACAATCCACCAAGCGCCAGACTGGCGATCAAAGACATAAGCGGCGGACGTCCGCCCATCGGAGATCACCAGGATCGACTCGGATTCATCGTCGGCATCGAGATTCACGGAGCGGTATAAGACCTCCGGTGAGCCCATATCGCGATCAAGCTGCTTGCCCAGAAGCCCATGGCCGCGCAGGCGATCCGGCGTCGACGTACTGAGGAGCAATTGGCAGATACGCAGCGGGTCCGCCGAAACGCACCTGGCAGGCTCCGGTTTTACGACGGGCTTCGGCGTCACCACACCCGGGGACCTGCGCGAAGGCTGGAACGGCGGCAGCGGCGAACGCGATCAGCCACATGTCCTTCATTGCAACTATCCTCTACCAACAGGTTACTGGTATGTTGGTGACCCGGAGAGACCGCATGATCTGGGACCTGCATTGTCACTTCGGCGCGCTGGCCGGCAACACGCCCGACCTGAAGATGGAAAAGCTGGTGCGATTCGCCGACCGCATGGGAATTGAACGGCTTTGCATCTACATGGGCCATCCGTTTCTCAACGAGCCCACGCCAGCCCAACTACGCGACCAGAACGACCAGGTGTTGCAAGCGCTGCGCCACTGGAGCCATCGCGCTTTTGGCTTCGTCTATCTGTCCCCGCAGCACGTGGAGGCGAGCCTCGCGGAGTTTGACCGCTGTGTGAGGAACGGACCGATGGTGGGTGTGAAACTCTGGGTGGCCAAGCGCGCCTCGGCCCGTGAGCTCGACCCCATCGTCGAAGCCGCGGGCTCCATGAAAGCCATCGTCTTTCAGCACACCTGGCACAAGACGGGAGGCAACCTGCCGGGGGAATCGGAACCCACCGACGTGGCCGAACTCGCCGCCCGCCACCCCAAGGCGCCCATCATCTGCGGCCATACGGGGGGCGAATGGGAGACGGGCATCCGCGCCATACGCCATCTGCCGAACGTATCGGCAGACCTCGCGGGTTCGGACCCTTGCAACGGATTCGTTGAAATGGCGGTACGCGAACTCGGCGCGGCGCGCGTGATCTACGGCAGCGACGCTTCGGGCCGGAGCTTTGCTTCGCAACTGGGAAAAGTGATGGGCGCCGATATCAGCGAGGCCGACCGCAAACTGATTCTGGGCGAGAATCTCCGGCGAATGATGATGCCGATTCTCGAGCGCAAGGGGATCCGCCTGTGATCGACGTCAGCGTCTCGGTGGGACCCTGGCCGTTCCGGTGTTTTCCGGGCGATAAGCCCGCCGATCTGGTGGCGCGACTCAAGCGCCGCGGCGTGAAGCAAGCTTGGGCCGGAACTTTCGAAGGCATCTTCCATCGCGACACCAGCGCCGCCAATGCGCGCCTCGCCAGGGCGTGCGCAACGGCGGGCGCGGGTTTTCTGCTGCCGTTCGGTTCAGTGAATCCAGCCGCGCCTGGCTGGAAGGAAGATTTGCGGCGCTGTCACGAAGTGCATCGGATGCCGGGCATTCGCCTGCATCCGAACTATCACGGCTACACCTTGGCCGACACGGCTTTCACCGAACTCCTCCGCGCCGCGCGTGAACGCAAGCTCATTGTGCAATTGGCGCTCAACGTCGAGGATGAGCGCACGCAGCATCCCTTGATGCGCATTCCACCGCTCGATCCGTCGCCGCTGGGGCATGCGGTGGCCACTGTTCCGGACGTGAAGCTGGTTTTGCTCAACCGCATGCGCGCGCCAGCGGGTGAGGCTCTGGCCGCACTGGCCCGTACCGGGATCTACTTCGATTTCGCCATGACCGAAGGCGTGGGCGGCGTGGGGGAATTGATGAAGCAAGTCACTCCGCAGCGGCTGCTGCTGGGGTCGCACTCGCCTTTTCAGTACTTCGATGGGGCGTTGTTGAAGATGAAGGAATCCGCCATCACCGGTGATGATGCGGCGGCGATCCTCATGGGCAACGCGCAGCGTCTGTTGCGTTAGCCCGTCAAAGGCGACCGCCGAGAATGAGCGGCTCCTTGCATTGGGCACGAGCGGAGGGATCGATGACAAACTGGAATCGTCGGTGATTCCATCTCCATGTCTCGCAGGTCGACCGCCGCGACTGGTTACGATTGGTGCCGGGCTTGGACGTTTCACTGCGCACCGCCAGCATCGGCGGCTTTCGACTGCCGTCATCTTTCGCCTCTATCTCCACGGCTTGCTCCGTCACTCTCACCCCAAACCCGAACTCGTAGTGCGATTCAACCGAGGAAAAGACGCGGTAGAGCGATCCGCCGTGCATCCGGTAGAGGGCGATATTGATGGTGCTCACGCCAGTGCCGCTGCCGGTTTGACGCGAAAGACAATGTCCCATTGCGGATAGTCGACGATTCGTCAAAACGTAATCAGCCGCTCGGCTTGGCGGGGTCCCAACGGCCGCCTCCTGCGGCGAGAACGCCAACTTGCCACCAGCCATCGGCCTGACGATCCAGAACATACGCGGATGTACCTACAGTCTCTTCGATAACCAACACCGCCTCGAGCGCAGTGTCACCGTCCAAGTTTATGGAGCGAAACTGCACTCAGGGGATGGTATGTGACTCGCCGCTGAGGCCGAGCCCCTCGAGCCCTTTGGCCCGGTCCGATGCGACCGGACTCTGCAGCAATCGCAAGAGCGCGAGCGGATCCATGCCGACACGCCGTTTCGGCTCGGGCGCAACTACAGGCCGGGGAGTCTCGTGATAGCGCTGCTCGACCACCGCCATCAAGCCTTGGGCCGACAACAGACCCGCGGCGATGAGGGCAGGGACACCTACGCGACACAACGCGCTCATAACGCAAAGGGGTCTTTCCCGGCGACTTCGAGGTGCGCGATCTCTCGCAGATACGCATCAACGCCCGTCTTGCGCTTCATGCCTTCCAGCGACATGAACCGCGTCATGCCGAAGATGGGGCGCTCCTGCCAGGGGCGGTCATGCAGGCCGAAGCACCAGAGGATGTTGGTGTAGGTGTTAGGGTCGCGGCCGTCGAGCGCATAGCGATCGTGCAGGTAGATCATCGTGCTCAGCGCGTCCTGATGCGTCGCGGACCACTCGATCGTTTTCTTGCCCCAGTACATACGATAGTAGCCGTGAATCTTGCCGCGCAACAGGAGTTCTTTTTGGCAGACGTTCCAAAGCGCGTCGTGCGTTTCGGCGTGCTCGAACTCTTCGCGCGTGTAGACGGGGTCGCGACGATCCGTGTCGTGCTTGCGTAGCGTTTCCTGCGCCCAGTTGGGGATGTTCGAAAGCGCTTCGGCATCGGTGGCGTGGAGTGCGTGATTGAACGCGAGTTCGCGCCGCACGATCAGCTCTTCGAGAAACTCCGCCGCGCCGAAGCCGTTTTCGGCGGCCGCGAGTTGCGCGGCGAGCGCGACTTCGAGCGATGAGATGTGGCCGAAATGGAGCCACGGACTCAGGTTCGATGTCGCGTGCGCGGCGGGCTCGTTGCGGTCCTCGGCGTAGCAGCGCAGTTTATTGGCCAGGAAATGCCGGAGCTGCGCTTCGGCGGCGAGCCGCCCGCCGCGATAGCTGATGGATGGCTTCACAGAATGATCGATCTCGCATTCGGCGACGAGCGTGGCAAGGTTCGACTCGGTCACTTCGGTGTGCAGTGGCGAGGTGGAACCGGTCCACTCTACGCGCAGTGGCACCGTTTCCACTGGATGCAGATGCTGCGCCAGGATGCGGTGGAGCTTGGGGCGCAGCGTGTAGGCGCCGTACTCTTTCTTCTCAAACAAGCGCATGGGGACGACGCAACTGGAGTCAACCGCCAGGTACGGGATGCCGATTTTGGCAGGGACCCGGGCGTTGTGGCGGCGCGTGATGAAGGTCGGGTAATCGTCGGTGACGACGAGCGCAGCGTGCTCGGCGAGCGAGTAGAGAGCGCGGTCCGGGTCGGCAAGGCGGCGGCGGAGATGGAACACGTAGCCCGCGCCGCGCCGCGCGAGACGCCGCGCGGTCTCCGGCACGCCTTCGAGCAGGAAAGTATGAAAGCGGTCGCTCGCGTACGGGTACGAGCAGGTGAGCCCCTCGTAGACCAGCAGCGGGAGCTTGAGCCGGTTGGCGTAGGCGGCGGCGGTTTCGAGCGCATGGTTTGCTTCGACACGGCGATTCATCTGCGCCCAGTAGAGAACATAGCGCGCGCCGCGGGTACGAACCGGACGATCGTTTAGCGCACGAACACGAGGACTCTCCACTGCTCCTAAGATTCCACGCAGGAGCGGCCCGCTACAATAAATGTAGCCATCATGCGTTGGTTAAACCGCGCCAAGCTCCTACTCGGCTACTGGGGCCGGCGTACGAAGCTCGCGGGCCTGCCGGTGGAGTTTATCGTCGAAACAACGGCCAAGTGCAATCTTTATTGCCCGATGTGCCCGCGCGAGACGTATAAGCAACCAAAGGAAGACATGCCGGACGGCGTGTTTGACCGGCTGGTGCGTGAGGCCAGCGCGTCGGCCGAGCACATGATGCTGATTGGCCTCGGCGAGCCGTTTCTCGACGGGAAAATCTTTGAGCGCATCGGCAAGTGTGAAACGCACGGTATCCACTCGCTCATTTCCACCAACGGCACGCTGCTCGACGAAGCGACGTGCCGGCGGATTCTCGACTCCTCGCTCGCGCATGTGACGCTCAGTTTCGACGGGGCGACGAAGGAATCGTTTGAGTATCACCGCAAGGGTGCGAAGTTCGAACGCGTGCGCGACAACTTTTTGCGCCTGACGCGGATGAAGCACGAGCGCGGCGGGCGCGGTCCGCAACTGGTGGTGCAGATGGTGCGGATGGAAGGTAACGCGGGCGAGGTGGATGATTTCGTGCGTTTCTGGAGCGCGCAGCCGGGCGTGGACCAGGTGCGCATCAAAGAGGACGAGACCAACCTGATGCGGCCCGACGCCGGGCACGCGTCGGCCGATTGGAAGCATCCGTGCCACTATCTGTGGCGCGGGACGATGTACGCCAAGTGGAACGGCGATCTGTATCCGTGCTGCCAGAGCTACATGCTGGGCGGCGAGCCGGTGGGCAATATCGAACGCGAGAGCCTGGAGCAGATCTGGAATGGCGCGCCGATGCAACGGATGCGCGATGCGCATGTGCGCGGACGCGGCGGCGAGATTGACGTGTGCGGGAAATGCTGCACCACGATTCCGCATCCGGTGCTGGTGACGGGCAGCCTGCTACTGCATGGCGCGACCGTGCGCAAGTTGCTACCGGCGGTGGAACGGCTAGTGTATTTTGCCAAGTGGCTTCCCGGGCTGTTGACGCCGCCGAAGCGTGTGACTGGCAAGACGGCCGAGGCGCCACTGGTGCAAATTGAGACGACTGCGGCGCGGCGTGAATCGGATCGGTAGAAGCGGAAGTCGATGAAGCCGAGCAGCGCTGTGGCGACATAACCGAGGCTCAGCATCTCGGAGAAGCGAAACAGGCCGGCAAACGACTTCGACATGTACTCGAAACGCAGAAACAGAGCCGATACCACGGCGAAATAGAGCGGCAGCGGACTAAATAGGCCCGGAATCGTTTGATGAAAGCTCACCAGAAGCGCGTAGTAGACAAAGGGCCAGCTCGACGTGTTGCCGATCTTCAATCTGGCCACAATCAGCAGACCAGTGAAGATCATCAGCAGGACGGCGTTCACGATGGTGATCTGTGAGTACACGACGCTCCTACAACTCCACAAGTACTATCGGCGGAGGCGCGGGCGCCGCGTGATGGGGTGAAGACCTTAGACGGAGGCTAGCCCGCATATCTCACAGGCTTTCTGCTGCGACGCGCGATAAGGCCGCGTCTACTTCGTTGCGCTTGCTCACCGTGCTCGACAGACTGTTCAAGTATGCCTCCGCGCGCTGAGCGGCACGCGCCTCTAATCCACGGCCTTCTCACGCATCTCGCGACGAAACCCCATGAGATATGCGAGCTAGAAGGACCACATCAGGCTAGTGAAGCCGGTGTGGGCGCGATAGTCTTGCAGCAGGCCGAGAAGCGGCGCGAAATCTTCGCTGTAGTTGTAGTGCTGGTAGCCGAAGTTCCAGCGAACCTTATCGTGGAGGCGTACCGAGAAGCGCGCGAGGGGCGATTGGTAGGACAGCGGGAAGGTCTGTGCAGCGCGGAAGGCGGGCGCTTGGGTGGCAAGGCCCCCGGAGTTGGGGGAGGAACGGCCGTCGCCGGTGTCTTGGACACGGGTGAGGCCGAAGGTGAGGTCGGCGCGTTTGCCGAGGGCGGCACGGGCGGAAATATAGGCGGCGTGGACGTTAGAAATGTAGAGTGAGGAATCGCGGTTCACCAGGTCGTCGGTGAAGTAGGCGAGACCGGTGAGAGTGTCCCAGTGCTGCTTGTTGTAGCCGGCGTCGAAGGATATCCAGGGGCGGGGAGCGAGTGAAACATCGGCGCCTTGGACGCGCGCGCGCGAGCTGTGGTGGAACAGCGAGGCGGAGTTGGTGTTGTAGTTGGCGCGCGAGTAGAGCTGGATGGTGGCTGGCCCGATTTTGTACTGGAAGCGGCCGCCGAGGACGTGATAGCGGCGCTCGCTGGTGGTGAAGAATGGGCGGTCGGCGCGGCCGATTTCCGAATCGAGCGTGATGGAGACGGCGCGGGTGGGCTGGAGGCGCAGGCCAGCGGAGCCGGCGTGGAGGCGGTTGGTTTGGGAAGCGCGGACGGGGTCGCTTGCGAAGTCGCCGACGCGCTCAGACTCGGCCGATTGCACGTGGCGGGTGGAAAACTGATACGCGCCGTAGAGCCCGAACCAGCGGTTGGCTTTGAGCGAGGCTTCGGTGCTGTTGGCGAAGGTGTGGATGGCGAGATTCTGGAAGTAGAGAACGTTGAGGCCGGTATTGCCGTTGACGGTTTCGCGGTAGGAGGCGTCGCCGTTCATGCCGAGTTGGTGGAACGAGGTGTGGTTGGTGACGGTCCAGCGGCGCGAGGGGAAGACGCTGAAAGTGGCTGAGCCGGTGGTGACGGGCCGCGTGCCGTTGCCAGCGACGAGTACCTGGCGCACGGCGGCTGAGCCGGTGCGGGATGTGCCGGCGACGGCTTCGTTGAAAGTGAAGCCGCGGCGCGAACCGACGTAGGAGAAACGCGCGTTGACGCTGTACCAGCTTTGACGTTCGTTGAGCACAGCGAGCCGCCAGAAGGGCGTTTTGCCGGAGTAGGGCTCGGTGCGGGTGAGTGAGTTGAGGGTGAGGCGATCGCTGGGATTGGCGCCGGCCGAAGGGCTGAGGAGGCGATGCGCGGTGCCTTCTTCGAATTGCTGCCAGCCGCGGAGCAGGTTGAACTTGAAGCCGCCGGCCTGGGCTTCGGCTCCGAGGCGGAGTTCGGTTTGGCGGCGGTCGATGTCGGCGAAGAAGGGGAACTGGTCGCCGAGCGAATCGAAGTAGTTGCCCGTGGAAAGGCCGGGGCCGGTTTGCGAGTTGCGGCTGTAGCCGGTGAAGAAGCGGATTTTGCTTTGGGGCAGAAAGGTGACGTCGTGATCCTGGAGCTGGCGGCGGGTATCGAGGAGATGACCGCCGGCGGTGGAGGCGAGTCCGGGGTTGAAGTAATCGTTCACAAGCCAGAGCATGTCGTAGCGATACCAGCGGTTGTGTTGGAGACGCAGGTTGGCGGATTGATACGGGTCGTTGCCGAGGCCCTGGGTGGTGAGAACGAGTTCGTCGAAGAGCCCGCCGTGGCCATCTTTGGAGTTGATGGTGAGGTGGCTGCCGAGGAGGCGCAAGCCGTTGCCGAAGTTGACGTCGCTGCGGTACTTCTCGCGATTGCCGTCAGCGGAGTGGAAGCGGTAGCCGGCTTCAAAGGAGTTGACGGCGTTGTAGTTGGCGCCGACGTCTTCGCCGCGGCGGCGGGCGGTGGTTTCCTGGGAGGGCGCAACGGTGGGCTGAGCGGCGAGCGGTGCGGCGGCGGCGGTGAGGACGAGCAGGGTGGTGGTGATCTTCACGAGTGCGTTACCTCAGGAAAAGCCGGTCGGCATTGGACCCGTGCAGGCGGACGTGGCAAGTGGTGCAGTTTTGGTATTTCGGGTCGGTCATGTTGTGCGAGCCGGACTGCAGCGCGATGCCGTCGCCTTGCCGGCCGAAGTTGCCGGAGCCGTTGTGACATTCCAGGCATACGGTGAAGACCAGCGGGCGGCGAAGCAGACGTGGATTCATTGAGCCGTGCGGGGCATGGCAGGCCTCGCAGCCGTCGACGCGGGTGGAGGCATGTTCGAAGGCGAAGGGACCGCGCTTGTCGGCGTGGCACCTGAAGCAGGGCTGTTCGCCGCCAGCGCCGGCTTGGACCATGCGGGGGCGGGCACTCATGCGCCAGGCGGGTGAGGCCGCGCCGTGCGGGTTGTGGCAGTCCGTGCAGGACATGAAGCCTTCGTTGACGCGATGCTTGGTGGGCATGGCGAATTGGGCGCGGATGTTGGTGTGGCAGCCGTAGCAGAGGTCGGTTTGCTTTTTGGCCAGCAGGTTCTTGGGAGTTTGCGATTTGTGGATGGAGTGGCAACTATTGCAGGCGATGTCGGCCTGTGTGTGAACGGAGCGGCGGATTTCGGTGCGCGGCCAATCCTTGGTGTGGCAAGCAAGGCAGGTGTCAAGCGACTGGCGTGCGCTCATGAGCAAGAACGCGCGAGGAATCGTGCGGCGTCCGCCCTTGGCCTCGACGTGACCCTTGCCGGGACCGTGACAGCCTTCGCAGCCAGTGCGTTCTGGAACTTCCGTGCCGCTGGCGATGCTCTTGTAGTGAGCATTGCGGAAGAAGGGTTGCCAAAGATCGGCGTGACACGTCTTGCAGGCATTGCTGCCAACGTAGCCATCCTGCGCCCGTAGCGGAGACAGCCATGACAGCAGCAAGATCAGGAATGGCAGGGAAGAGAGCGAACGCTGTACACCCCTGCGCCAACACGCACCCATGCATCTATTATGTGCGGATGCGCGGCGGATGGCGAGACTTGGTTGCGAAGAGGATGGTAGCGAAATGTAAAAAGATCGGCCTCCCGGTGGGTGAGACCACGGGAGGCCAAGCAGTTGCACTGTTGTTGATTTAGAACAGATAGCTGACGCCGAACAGGGGCGTGATGTTGTGGAGCAGCCCGCCGATCTTGTTGCCCGGTGGGAGGCGATGACGTCTTGGGGGAATTGTGTGACGAAGTCGCGGATTTCCGCGCGGAACATCACACGATTGCCGACGCGCCACTTGACGCCTGCGCCGAAGCTTAGAAATTGTCTAGAAATAATATTTTCATATAGAAATGTTTTGGCGTATACTGGTTGCAGTGCCTGACGTCGCTGCTATCACCGTTCGCTTCGAAGCTCTGAAGGCCGTTCTGGACGAGCGGTCTAGGCGTTTGCTGGTGGCGGCAGAGAGTAGAGCAATCGGCAAGGGCGGGATCTCGATCGTTGCCAAAGCAACCGGAATTTCCAGGCCCGTGATTCGTAAGGGCCTCGCTGAGCTGCAAGAACCCACCAGTCTGGCGCCCGGA
>VFZP01000223.1 GCA_016871115.1 Acidobacteriota bacterium | reverse complement strand
CGCGGCGGTGGGGCTTGTGGTGATCTACACGGGGTTGCGGGTGGTGCGCGACGCCTCGCTCGAACTCATCGACACGATGCCGCCGCCGCACGTGTTGGATGAGATCCGCCGCGTGGCGTTGGCCGTGCCGGATGTGCGGGCCCTAGAGAAGCTGTGGGCGCGAAAGACCGGGCTGCAGTATCACGTGGATTTGCATCTGCATGTGGATCCGGAGATGACGGTGGCGGCATCGCACGAAGTTGCCGGGCGCGTGCGGCATCGCCTGCGCGAGGTGCTGCCGGTGGTGGTGGATGTGCTGGTGCACGTGGAGCCGGGAACGCCAGGAGCGGGTTAAGACGCCAGCACAAGGTTTGCCTGCGGGTGCAGATCGAATCCGGCAAACTCGGCGCGGGCGAGTTTGGGGAATGCAGCGGCGGCGATCATGGCGGCGTTGTCGGCGGAAAGCGCCGGGCGCGGGAAGTGCACCGGAATCCCGAGACGCAGCGAGGCGGCCGAGGCGCGCAAACCCGCGTTGCAGGCGACGCCTCCGGACACGACCACGGCGCGGACTTCCGGGTGCTGCTCGGCGGCGTCGCGAATGCGGCGGAGGAGTTCAGCGATGACGGTGTGCTGGAACGACGCGAGCAGGTTGCGTGTTGCAGGCGGCGTGACGGTGAGCCACTCGTCCACGGAAGGGCGCGCGTTGCGCGCGAGGAGTTCGCGGCGCGCGCCGATTTCGGCGGCGAGGTCGCGCTCCTGGCTCCAGCGCAGCACGGCGGTTTTGAGGCCGCTGAAGCTGAAGTCGAGATCGTTGCCTTTCATCTTGGCGGCAGTGAAGCGGATCGCGCGCGGGTCGCCGTGCGGGGCGAGAGCGTCGATCACTGGACCGCCGGGATAGCCGAACCCTAGGAGTTTTGCCACTTTGTCGAAGGCTTCGCCGGCGGCGTCGTCGCGCGTGCGGCCGAGCAGGCGATAGCGCATGGCATCGTCGCTCACATGAAACAGGTGCGTGTGGCCGCCGCTGGCGACCAGCGCAAGCGCCGGTAGCGGCACTTCCCCACCTTTGCCGCGGGCTTCCATCAGCACGGCGTGGATGTGGCCTTCAATGTGGTTGACGGCGATCATCGGTGCGCCTCGCGCGGCCGCGATTGCTTTCGCGTAGGTGATGCCGACGAGGAGCGAGCCGAGGAGTCCAGGTCCCTGCGTGACGGCCACCGCATCGAGATCGCGCCACTCGACGCCCGCCCGCAGCATGGCTTCCCGCACCACCGGGACGATGGCACGGAGATGTTCGCGCGAGGCGAGTTCCGGCACCACGCCGCCGTAGCGCGCGTGCACGTCAAGCTGTGAGGCCACGACGCTGGAACGGATCACGCGCGCGTCTTCCACTACTGCGGCGGCGGTCTCATCGCACGAGCTTTCGAGGCCAAGAATTCGCGACACTAGATCATATTGTACGTTTCCGACTTTGACTTCACGCTGCCGGAAGAGCTGATTGCGCAGACTCCGCTTGACGATCGCGCGGCGTCGCGGATGCTGGTGGTGGACCGCGCGCGGGGCACGTGGGTCGATCGCGCATTTCGCGATCTGCCTTCGTATTTCGGCCCCGGCGATTGTCTGGCGTTGAATGAAACCCGTGTGTTTCCGGCGCGGTTGTTAGGCCACCGCGCGGGCTTCACCGGCGAAGTGGAGGCGCTGTTGGTGCGCGCGCTGCCAGACAGCGACGGCTTGAACTGGCTGTGCCTCGTTCGCCCGGGTCGGAAGATTCGCACGGGTGACCGTTTGGTGTTCGGCGAAACGCTGGAGGCGGTGGTGCTGGGGCGCAATGATTTCGGCGAACGGACGCTGCGCTTTGTTTGCGAGCCCGGCGAACTGGCGGCGAGGATCGATGCCGAGGGCCACATCCCATTGCCGCCGTATATCGGCCGGAGCGATCGCGCCGAAGACCGCGACCGGTATCAGACGGTGTATGCGGGCGACGCGCGTGGCTCCGTGGCTGCTCCCACCGCGGGTTTGCATTTCACGCCGGAGGTGCTGGAGGCGTGCCGTGAGCGCGGAGCGGAGACGGCGCGGTTGACGCTGCATGTGGGGCTGGGGACGTTTGCGCCGCTGCGCGCCGAGCGTGTGGAAGACGTGAAGCTGCATGCCGAGTGGTTCGATCTGCGCGCGGAGGAAGCTGCGAAGCTGGCGGCGGCGCGGCGCCGTGTGGCGGTGGGAACAACGAGCGTGCGCACGCTCGAAACCGTGCTGGCGCGGACGGGCGGGGAATTCCGCGCACTCAGCGGCGACACCGATATCTTCATCTCGCCCGGGTTTGATTTTCAGGCCACCGGCGCGCTGCTGACTAATTTCCATCTGCCGCAATCGAGCCTGCTGATGCTGGTGTGCGCGCTGGCCGGGCGCGAGTTGACGCTTGCGGCGTATCGCCATGCGGTGGAAGCGCGCTATCGCTTCTACTCCTACGGCGACTGCATGTTGATTGTGTAAGAGCTACTCGCCGCGGATAAGATCTTCGAACGTCTCTCTCGCGCGCACTTCGCGCCAGCGGTGCCCTTCGACCAGCACTTCCGCCGGGCGCGGGCGCGAGTTGTAGTTGCAGGACTGTACGAAGCCATAGGCGCCGGCGGTGAGCACGGCGAGATGGTCGCCGGGGGCGACGTTGGCCAGCGACCGGTCTTTCGCGAGGAAGTCGCCGCTTTCGCAGACGGGACCCACGACGTCGGCCACTACATTGCCACGCTCGGGAATGAGGCGGAGCGGCTCAATGTCGTGCCAGGCTTCGTAGAGTGCGGGGCGGATGAGTTCGGTCATAGCCGCATCCACCACAACGAATTGCTTGTCGCCATTGCTCTTTCGGTAGAGCACGCGTGTGAGTAGCACGCCGGCGGCAGCCACGATGGAACGGCCGGGTTCGACATGCAGTGTGAGCCCGCGGCCCGACGCGCGCGCACACAACGCGGCAATCGTGCTTTCGATTTCCGGTTCGCGCTCGTCATCGCGATACGCTACGCCGAGGCCGCCGCCGAGATCGAGTTCGGAAATCGCCAGGCCGCCCGAGCGCAGTTCATCCACCAGAGCCAGCACCTTATCGACGGCTTCGAGCATCGGCTCCACCTTGAGCAGGTTCGACCCGATGTGACAGGAAACGCCGGTGACGCGCAGGTTTTCGTAACGCTGCGCTTCGCGGTAGAGCGCAGGCGCGTCGGCAATATTCACGCCGAACTTGTTCTCGCGCAGCCCGGTGGATATGTACTTGTGCGTCTGCGCGTCAATGTCCGGATTGACGCGGAAGGCCACGCGCGCGGGCCGGCGCAGCCGCGCGGCCACTGCGTCGATGAGCCGCATCTCGTCGGCGGATTCGCAATTGAACGCATGTACGCCTTGTTCGAGTGCGTACTCGATCTCGTCGGCGCGCTTGCCCACGCCGGAGAAAACCGTCTTGCCCGGATCGCCGCCGGCTTTCACGACGCGGAACAACTCACCTGCGGAGACAATGTCAAAGCCCGCGCCCGCCTCTGCCAGCAGCCGCAGCACGGAGAGATTGCTGTTGGCCTTCACGGCGTAGCAGATGGTGTGCGGCACGCCGGCCATCGCGCGGTCGTAGGCCGCGAAGCGGTCTACGATGGCGGCGGCGGAGTAAACATAACAAGGCGTACCGGCGCGCCGCGCAATATCGGCCAGGGCCACTTGCTCGCAGTAGAGATGGCCGCCGCGGTATTGATAATAGGCGTCAGATCGCAAGGTCGAATCCAATTCCTTTCACACGGAGAGCGATCAATGTCTGGTCGTCTTGAATACGGACGCCCTGGCGGAAGACATCGAGATCGGCCAGCACGGCCTCGACAATCTGCCGCGCCGGCAGGCCGGACACGCTGGGCAGAAACGCGCGCAGACGTGCCGTGCCATAGTCTTTGCCTTCGGGATCCTGTTGATCCTGAATGCCGTCGGAATAGAGCAAGACCAGGTCGCCTGGCTCGGTCTGCAGAACATGTTCGTCGTACTCGCGGCCGGGGAACAGTCCGAGGGGAAAGCCTTCCACATGCGGCTCAATCAGAGTCTTGCCGCGGACGATGATGGGCGGAATACCGGCGGCGTTGGACATTACCAGCGTGCCTGCCTTCGGATTCCAGCGCGCCACGAGCAGCGTGAGGTACTTGTTGCCCACGCGGCGTTCCATCAATAGATCGTTGAGCGACGTGACAAGTTCGGCCGGCGTGCGGCGGCGCGGCGCGAGCGTGCGCAGCAGGCCTGTGACCATGGCGCCGTACAGCGCGGCGGCGGCGCTCTTGCCGCTCACGTCGCCGATGGAGATGATGGCGTACTCGTTGCCTTGTTCGAAGAAGTCGAAGACGTCGCCTGAGATTTCGTGCGCCGGGCGGAAATTGATGCCGATCTCCAGGCCCGGAATGCCGGGGTCGTCCTTCGGTAGCAGCGACGATTGCAGGTTGCGCGCCGCTTCGAGGTCTGTCTCCATCCGGAGTTTGCCGCGCCGGAGTTCCTCATAGAGCCGCGCATTCTCCACCGCGCTGGCAATCAGCGGCGCCAGCGGCAGGAGCGTTTGCAGGTGATCTTCGGTGAAGTATCCCACGCGTTTGCTCTCGAGATCCATGATGCCCACGAGACGGTCTGGCATCAGCAGCGGGATGGCGATCTCACTGCGGATGCCCGGCGTGGACTCGACGTACCGGGGGTCCGCCAGCACATCTTCGACGCGCACGGCATTGCGTTCGCGCACGGCCGCGCCGGTGATTCCATTTTCCACCGGTACCGATTCGATCTTCACGCGCTGGTCTGAACGCAAGGAAAAGCGGCTGCGGAGGAGTTGGCTTTGTTCCTCGTACAGGTACACGCTGAACGAGTCGTAGCGAATGAGCCCCTTGACTTTTTGTGCCACGCGCGTCAGCAGCGCGTCGAGATTCAGGATCGAGGAGAATTCCTGCGACAGTTGTGAGAGTGTGCGCAGTGTGCGGTTCTGCCGGTCCATCCGGCGGTACTTGCGGGCGTTTGTGATGGCGTAGATCACGCGCGAGGCAATGAGTTGGATCAACTGCACGTCTTCGTTCGTGAAGGCGTTGAGCCCGGTGGACTGCAGATCGATCACGCCCACGATGCGGTCTTGCACAAACAGCGGCACGGCCAGTTCCGAGCGCACCGCGTCGACAATCGGCAAGTAGCGCGGTTCGTTGCGCACGTCGCCCGAATTCACCGGTTGCCGCGTGGCGGCCGAAACGCCGGTGATGCCTTCGCGGAGTGGGATGGTCAATTCTTTGACGAGTTCCGGATCGAGGCCCACCGAACGGCGCACGCGCAAACCGCCATAGGCTTCCGAGTACAGCAAAATGGTACCGATGTCGAAGTGGATGGCGTTGCGCACGATCTGAATGATGCGGTCGAGCATCGTGTCGAGGTCGAGCGTCGAAGAAACGACAGTGGATACTTCCAGCAGGAAGTCCAGGAGCTCTGAGCGATCTTTGAATCGTCCGTCCGAAGACGGCGGGGGCGGCATACGGATTAGTATCCGTCCGTGCGGGCGCCGGCGGGCGCGCCTTCCACGATCTTCACGCTCGCGCTCGCGCCGATGCGCGTGGCGCCGGCCGCCGTCATGTTCGCGACATCTTCGAATGAGCGAATTCCTCCGGACGCCTTCACGCCCACGGAAGGACCAACAACGTCGCGCATCAGCTTGATGTCAGCCGCCGTGGCGCCGCCTTTTGCAAAGCCCGTGGACGTTTTGACGAAATCCGCCTTGGCGAGTTTGGCGAGGGTGCAGGCGATGGCCTTCTGGTTGTCGTCCAGCAGCGCGGTTTCGATAATCACTTTCACGATTACGCGGTGCGCGTGCGCAACCTCCACGACGGCGGCGATGTCGAGTTTCACGGCTTCTTCGTTACCTGAGCGTAGCGCGCCCACGTTCATCACCATGTCGATTTCCTGCGCACCGCAGCGCAGCGCGGCGGCGGTTTCGGCGCGCTTGGACTCGGTGGTGGATGCGCCCAGCGGAAAGCCGATCACCGTGCAGACCTTCACTGGCGACCCGCGCAATAGTCCGGTCGCGCGCGTCACCCAATACGGATTCACGCAGACGCTGGCAAAGCCATACTGGCGCGCCTCGCCACACAGTTTGACAATTTCGGCCTCGGTGGCCTCGGGCTTCAGAAGGGTGTGATCGATCAGCGCGGCAATCGCCGGATCGACGCGCGTGGTGGTGGCGCTCGCCGTGATGCGGTCAGCGCCCGCGGCGATAATGGCGGCGCTTTTGCGGGCGCAGGTCTGCACGCAGCGCTGGGTGCAGTCCGGGCAGATCTTGTCCGGAATATTGAGCCCTTCGCCGCGGGCGGGCGCCGGTGTGGCGTTCCCCATCCGCCGCAACAACTCATCGCCAATCTCAGCGACGAGGCGATCCATTTCCGCCGAGGTGATCATGAACGGGTGCTCTCAATCTGCATGATCTTGTTCACACGGGCCTGATGACGCCCGCCTGCGAACTTTGTCGCGATCCAGGTTCGCACCACGGTTTCCGCCTGCGAAACGGTGAGTAGCCGGCCGCCCAGCGTCAGCAGGTTGGCGTCGTTATGCTCCCGGCTGTTGCGCGCCGTGGCGACGTCATAACAAAGCGCTGCGCGGATGCCGGCGACCTTGTTGGCAGCCATGCAACTGCCAATGCCCACACCGTCGATCATAATGCCGCGCGTAGCTTCGCCCGCGGTGATCGCGCGCGCGACCGCCAGGGCGATGTCGGGATAGTCCGCGGGCTTTTCGTCGTGGATGCCCACATCCTTGGCCGCGAGGCCCAGGTCCGCCAGCACGGCCAGCAGCGCGCGCTTCATTGCCACACCGCCGTGATCGCAGCCAATGGCCACGGTGCGAGCCGGCGGCGCGCCAGCGGGCTTTTCGCCCTTCGGCAATTCGCGTAACGTGACGCCACGCTCGCGTGCCAGATCACGCGCCGACGGAGTGACGATGCTACCCGCGGCGACTGCCAGTTCGCCGCCCGTGACCGGAATGTCGGCTTCGGTGATTACGTTCTTCATCGCCTACTTCTGCCACTTGTGGAAATAAAAAAGCAGCGGTGTTTTGCCCGTGTTCAAGATGCCGTGCAGTTTGTTGGCGCCGCAGTACATCATCGTCCCCGGACCCACTTTGGTGATCTTGCCTTCCACGCTGATCTCGCCCGTGCCCTCGGTGACGACCATGAATTCCTCTTCCGGGTGCTCATGCGGCGGATGCGGCGACATGCCTGCCTTCAGCAACAGACTGCCCGCCGTCATCGATTTCAACTGATCCGTGGGGCCTTCGAAGTAGATGCGCAGATCACCGAACGGTTCCTTCATCAGCTTCGCCTTGGTAGCGTCGAGCGTGCTGTTGGGCAGCGATTTGGCGGAAGCGGACGGGACGAACGCAGCGGCGAAGGCCGCCGCCTGGAGCAGTTCTCGGCGTTTGGTCATTACTCTACATGCTACTGTTTCGCCGCCCGCGGCGGCAGCGCGCCGGCCTCCGCGTTGCGCAGGAATTCGAGCAGCACTTTGCCGACAACGTCAAAGCTCGACGCGGCGAGTTTATCGGGCGTGTCGCTGGCGGTGTGCCAGTAGCTGTTCTGGGGGCCGTAGTCAAAGTCGATCAGATCGGCGGCGGGCGCGCCGAGCCGCACGAAGGGCATGTGGTCGTCTTCGATCCAGTTAGGCGTGGTGAGGAAATGCCGGCCGAAGCCGAGATCCGCCGCTACATTCCACAGCAGCTTTCGGACTCCAGCGTCGGAGTTCTGTTCATTGAGCAGGCCGAGGTCTTTGTCGCCGATCATGTCGACGTTCACCAGCGCCACCAGTCGCGCCAGCGTGCCGTCTGCCTTCCACTTTTCGGCGAGATGCCGGCTGCCGTGCAACCCATCGGTGGCCGACCATTGGCGGATCGCTTCTTCGCCGTCGAACCAGGCCAGGTAGACGTCATGCACGCGCGGCATGCGGGCCAAGGCGCGCGCGAGTTCAATGAGAAAGCCGGTGGACGAACCGCCGTCATTGGCCGCCACAAAATTCTCGCCTGGCAGGAACTTCGAATCGTAGTGACCGGTGAATGCGACGGCCTTGCCGCTCTTGCCGGGGAACCGGCAGATTACGTTCTCCATGGCCAGCGTGCCACCCGGGACCGTGGCGACGAAGGCGTCCTTCACCGGCAAGCAGCCGGTGGGGCGCAACTGCTGCAAGATGTAGGCGCGCGTTTTGGCCAACTCCGGCGAGCCCGGTGGGCGCGGGCCGAAGGCCACCACGCGGCGCGTGTCTTCGAGTGCGCGCGCGCCGGAGAACTCCGCGGCAGCCGCGCTCGCAGCGGCGTAGAGCAAGACCATCAAGACTTGGTAGCGGTGCATATATAGCCCAACGTGAAATTGCGTTCGCGATCCCAGGAATCGAAAAACGGCAGGAGTAGCGCGGGCGGAGCGGTGGCGATGAGTGCGAGAGGCAGCAACGGGCGCGGCACAAACTGCAGGCCGTTCCACAACCGCCGCGCGAGCAGCCGGAAGAAGCCGCCGACGGGTTCAATCTCGATGTGGCCGAAGCCGCCGCGCTTCAGCAGGTAGCGCACGCCGTGGCGTGTGTAGCGGAAAAAATCATGCGGCGACTGGTGCACTTCCCATTCATGCGGCACCACGAGCAAGATCCGTCCACCGGGGCGCAGCGTACGTCCCAGTTCAGCGATCACGCGCGCCGGTTCACGCACATGTTCGAGCGTGACGATGTTGATGCACGCGTCGCAACTCGCCGCGCGCAGTGGCAGCGCTTCGAGGTTGGCGATGCAGTCCAGGTGCGCGTAGTTCCAGGCCGCGTCACCGATGCCGAGATCGATGGCGAGGTAGCGGTGGCGCGGGAACAGGTACGCATACTGCGATTCACCGGCGCCCGCATCCAGCACGCGCGAGCCGTCCGGGAGCGATTGGGCAAAGCTCGTCACCGCGCGCGTGATCGCCGCCTCAAAGTGCAGGATGTGCGCGTGCAAAAACTCCGGGATGTATCCGCGGAGCCGGTCGTAGGTCATGTCTTGGGCTTCTTGGCCGCTTCGATCATGATGGTGGAACCCGCGCGGCAGGCCGCTTCGAGCAGCGTGAACGGCAGCGCGCCGGCGACGAGGCCGAGGTAGACCAGATCCTTGGCGAGCTTGACGCCGGTAGACTCGCGGGTATGGCGGATGCGGCGCGCCATCGGGTCGAGCCCGGGTGCGAGACTCGTGGCCAGGCCCGCCGGGTTGTCGCGCAGTGAGAAAAATTTTGTACGTGCGATCTCAAAGCCGGTGGCGTCGAGCAGTTGCTCGAGATCGCGCGGGCGGAAGTTGAACAGATGGCGCGGAATGTCGATGCCCGCCCAGTGTTCACCAAGCAAGGTCATTTGCCAGCAGCCCGCGTTCGGCACCTGAATCACCAGCCGGCCATCGGGGCGCAGCAGTCGGTACGCGGCTTCCAGGTACACGACCGGGTCGTAGAGATGTTCGAGCACATGGAACATTGTCACCGCGGCGCAGGATTCGGCGGGCAGCGGCGCTTGCGTCAAGCTCCCACAAATCGCCGGCACCCCATTCACGCGCCCGGCGGCGGTGGCGGCTTGCAGAGAAAAGTCGAGCCCGATAACTGGGTGGCCGCGTTCGGCCATCATGCGCAGGAAGAGACCACCGCCGCAGCCGACATCGAGAACGGGCGCGGGATGCTCTCCGTGCGACACGTGGTCGAGCGCCTTGGCCACGAAGCGCGCGTGGTCTCCCAGCACGAAGCGCCGGTAGATTTCTTCCAGGCGCGACACGGCGTCGTGTTCGGGCACGAACCAATAGGTATCCGGATAGTACTGGCGCAGCTCTTGCGGCGAAGGGAATGGCGACAAGCGAATCAGCCGGCACTGGCGGCACTCCACCACGCGAAAGACTCGCTCGGTGGTGTGATAGAGGCGATCGGAGCCTTCAAACAAAATACGATTTTCGGCGCAGTCGCAAGCCGGGCAACGCTCGGCTTCGGTGCCGGGGGCGGGAACCGCTTCGCGAAAGGGATCCAGGTCAGGCTCGTCTACTTGCTGCGCTTGACGCCACCCATCATCGTCCACAGCGGCACCTGATGCTTCCGCAGGAGAGCCGTGGTTTCGCTCGCGCTCAACCTCCGCAGCGGCCGCAGCGCTCGCCGCTTGCGCAACGTCAGCGGCGTCATCCATAGCGCTTCCAGGTTCGCTCGCCAGATCGCGCGCGCCAACCGGAGCTTGCCGGTGAGCCCCGGGAACCTGCCCACTTCGCCCCGCCCCGTCGCTCCCGCCCACATCCCCGCGGCGAGCCTCGCGATGTAGTACCCGGCGTTTAGCCACAACAGC
>VFZP01000222.1 GCA_016871115.1 Acidobacteriota bacterium | reverse complement strand
TGCTCACCAAATCCCGATAGCTCAACTTGAAGCTTCAATACCAGCGGACGCACAACACTACGATCTCGGCATCGAAGTGGCGGCCGCCGAACCATTCCTCGACCGGAGCAAGACGGGCCATCCCTCTATCCTCGTCCATCCTGCCGATTTGCACCAGAGCCCTTGTATGAGACAAGACTTCCCATTGACACTCACAGCGGCAGCAATCATAATGGCTCAACGATTTTCTTCGTTTGAGACCACTACGATGTACCGCTACGCTTTCCTGCTTTTGTTTGGCCTCTCCGCCGTGACCCTGGCACAGACACGGCGACCGGGCAGCGCTCGCGAAGAAGAGCTTTCGCCTGAGCGCTTCCGCGAGATCCACGCGCCGCTGTTGGGCGGGACGAAGAACGCGCCGGTGGGCGTCGTAACGGACCGCGTGGCCCGGGCGCTGCCGCAGGGAACGGCGGGCCCGGTTGCATCGCCGCGCAACTTTATTGACCGGCACATCTTCGGCAAGATGCAGCGCGATGGTGTGACGGCGGCTGCGCTCGCTACCGACGGCGAGTTCCTGCGGCGCGTCTCGCTCGACCTCACCGGCCGCATTCCCTCGGCGGCCGAAATGCGAGAGTTTGAAGCGGACAAGAATCCGGCCAAGCGCGACGCGGCGATTGACCGCCTGATGGAATCCGATGCCTTTGTCGACAAGTGGGCTTACTTCTTCCTGGATCTGTTCCGCGCCAACGGCAAGATGGGCCGCGGGCAGAACCTGTTTCACTACTACATGAAAGAGAACCTGGGCGTGGACCGCTCGTATGCGGACGTGGTGCGGGACATCATCGCGTCGGCAGCAAAGTCGAATCACGTGGTGGCAGCGTCGAGCGTGATTGCTCGCGAACACGTGCAAGGTAAGCCGCAGCCGGACGACGGCGTGGATCTGGAGATGGTCCACCAGCTCGATACGCATGATGAGCTGAACGTGCTGTATGCCAAGACGTTTCTCGGCATCAACCTCTCGTGCATCTCCTGCCACGACGGCAAGGGACACCTGGAGAAGGTGAACGTGGATCTGAGCCGGCGGCGGCGTGTGGACTTCTATCGCAACGCGTCGTTTCTCGGCAACAGCCGGTATCTGATGTATTGGGAGTACGGCAAACCGCAGTCGGGCGAGTTTTTGATTGACGACGGCAACCCGGGCTACAACACCAAGGGCGCGTCGATGATTCGCGTGCCGCGGTTTGGCGGCGCGTCGGACCCGGCGTTTTTCCTTACCGGCGAAAAGCCGCGGGCGGGCGTGGAGCCGCGCGTGGAACTGGGCCGCATGCTGACGGCGCATCCGCAGTTCGATCGCGCCACGGTGAACATGTTCTGGTGGAAGCTGATGGGCATGGGCATCGTGGAGCCCTACGATGAATTCGATCTGGCGCGGCAGAATCCCAAGACCGTGCCGGCGGGCTGGGACGCGCAGCCGTCGCATCCGGAACTGCTCGATGAGCTCGGCGCGGACTTCCGCCAGTCAAACCACAGCATCAAACATCTGCTGCGCCGGATCTGCCGCTCGAATGCCTATCAGCTTTCGGCGCGTTATGAGGGCGAATGGAAAGACCAGTACACGAAGTATTTCGCGCGGAAGCTGGTGCGGATGTTGTCGGCCGAGGAACTCCACGATGCAATTGCGGTGGCGACGGAGCGGCCGGGGAGCTTCAAGCTGGGAGACCAACCGAAGCAGATGGCGATGCAGATGTCGGGTCCGGCGGGCCGTGGCGATTTGAACTATTTCATGCAGACATTCGGGCAGTCCAACCGCAACAATCCGCCGAAGCCGTTGCAGGGGTCGCCGCTCCAGCCGCTGTTGCTGATGCAATCGCCGGTGGTGAACGACCGTGTGCTGGCGCGTAAGGACAGCCGCGTGGAACGGCTCCTGGGCGCGTATCCGGATAACGGGCGCGTGGTGCAGGAACTGTTTCTCGCTACGTTATCGCGCCGGCCGACGAGCGAGGAGCAGTCCATCGCCACCGCGGCATTGGAGCGCAATCGCGTGGAAGGCGCGCAGAATCTGCAGTGGGCGCTGGTGAATCTTACCGAGTTCTTCTTCAACTATTAGTCAGGAGGCACGATGAAACGAGTAGCCGATCTTGCCTCTCCGTCACGCCGGGATCTGCTCGGCTTTGGCGGCTTCGGGCTGGCCATGGCGGCGGCTGAGGGCATCGTTCCTTCCGCCTATGCGTATGCAACCGACCGCAAGGCCAAGCCGCGCGGCACGGCGCGCAACGTAATCTACTACGAAGTCTCGGGCGCGATCAGCCATATCGAGTCGTTTGACTTCAAAGAAAGCAAGGGGATGCCGAAGGACATCGATCCGCGCCGCGTGGCGCCGGACCTGATGTTGCCGCATCTGCTGTTTCCGCGTCTGGAAAAACAGATCGGGCGGTTTGCGATTCAGCGGTCGATGCTGAGTCACGAAGAGGTGCACTTCCGCGGGCAGTATTATGTGCAGACCGGGCGGCAGTTGAACCTGGCGTTTGCGCGCGAAATTCCGGCGATCGGTTCGGTGATTGCTTCGGAACTGGAGTCGCGCCGGCGTGCGGCTGATACGTTCCCGGCCTACATGTCGTTCAACCTGGACAAAGCAATTCCCGGCGCGTTGTCCACCGGGTTCCTGCATCCGCGCTACTCGGTGGTGGACATCAATCCGGATGCAGCGACCAAGGGTATGGCGCTCGATGAAAAGGCCGTGGCGCTGCTCGAAGAACGCTGGCGGCTGTTGTCGGAACTGCGCAAGGCAGACCGGGAACGCGTAGGCAAGATGGGCCGCGAGATGGCCGGCTACGAAGATTTCTACGAGACCGCGCACCAGTTGCTTTCCGATACGCGCTGGCCGGCGGCTTTTCAGATTTCCGCGCAGGACAAAGAGCGCTACGGCAACACGCCGGTGGGCGTTTCCTGCATGCTGGCGCGCAACGTGCTGCGCGAGGATGCGGGCACACACTACATTCACATCTGCCACCCGGGCTGGGATCATCATGTGCAGATCTGGGATCGCAAGGCGGCGTCGAACCACTACACGCTGTGCCAGGAGTTCGATCCGGCTCTGACGAGCCTGATCGAGGATTTGGCGGCGACGCCTTCCAAGGCTGAGCCGGGCAAGACGCTTTTGGACGAGACGCTGGTGGTGGTGATGAGCGAGTTTGGACGGACGCCGGGCGAGCTCAACAACATGGCCGGGCGCGATCACTACAACAAGTGCTTCCCGGTGCTATTTGCCGGAGCGGGTGTAAAGCCCGGGCTGATTGTGGGCAAGACGGACGCCGACGGCACGCGGTGTCTCGATACGGGCTGGCACCGTAAGGAGCAGCCGCGCATCGAGAACATCGTGGCCACGATGTATTCCGCGCTGGGGATCGATTGGACGAAGGAGTTGCGCAACACGCCATCGGGCCGCGCGTATCCTTACGTCGATCCGCTGGGTCCGGCGGGCTACATCCCGACCGAAGATATCGTCTCCATCTATGGGTAGGTTCGTGTTGGCGTGGCTGGCCTGTGCACTCGCCACGGCTGCAGAACCGGGCATGACATTCATTCCCGGCGGCGAGTTCCTGCGCGGGCGCTCACACAAGCTGCCTGACGACGGTCTGAAGTGGTTCCCTGTGTTGCTGCAGGATGAGCTGCCTGCCAAGCGTATCCGGATCTCGCCGTTCTATCTCGATACGCATGAAGTGACCAACGCGCAATATGCGGGGTTTGTGACGGCGCGTAAGCATCGCGCTCCGTACAACTGGCCGAAGGGCGCACCGCCGGAGGGCAAGGAAAAGCATCCAGTGGCGGCCGTGGACTGGCATGACGCCTCGGCTTACTGCGAATGGGCGGGCAAGCGGCTGCCCAGCGAAGCTGAATGGGAACGGGCGGCGCGGGGTTTGGCCGAGGGTGCGAAGTATCCTTGGGGCGATCGTGAGGCGACGAAGAAAGAGGCCTGTTACGACAGGTTAGATGGCCCCTGCGCAGTGGGGAAATTTCCCGCCACCGGGTTTAGGCTGCTCGATATGGCCGGCAACGTGTGGGAGTGGACCGCGGATTGGTACGGGCGCGAATACTACACCCCTGCTCCTGCGGAGAACCCCAAGGGGCCGGAGGCCGGGCAGTATCGCGTGATGCGCGGCGGTGGTTGGGCGGACGTAGCGAAGTACCTCACCAATTCCTACCGCTCGTGGGCCAGGCCGCTTGAGCGGTCGCCGAATGTTGGGGTACGCTGTGCGAAAAGTTTCGGATCTTCGAAGTAAAAGGCGGGAAGAACGACATACCGCTCCGCCCGCCTTCGATCTCGTCGAGACTGTTAACGGCCGGCAGGCGGCATCAGCACCGAATCTATGACGTGGATCACGCCATTCGTCGTCATGATGTCGGACTTTGCCACATTGGTGGATTCATTCAGCTTCACACCGTCCGCGCCCGCCATGATCGACACGGCCGGGCCAGCGACGGTCGTCGCTTGGTGCAGCTTCGCCACGTCCTTGGCCAGCACTTTGCCGGACACCACGTGGTAGGTGAGAATCTTTTCGAGCTTGCCTTTATTCTCAGGCTTCAGCAGATTCTCCACGGTGCCTGCGGGCAGCTTGGCGAACGCTTCGTCTGTAGGAGCAAACACGGTGAATGGGCCTTTGCCCTTCAGCGTGTCCACAAGGCCAGCGGCCTGCACCGCGGCCACCAACGTCTTAAAGGAACCCGCCGCCACGGCGGTGTCAACGATATCAGCCTTCTGTCCGGCGAGGGCCGCGACCGAAAAAGTCAACGCGAGGGCGAATGGGCGCACCAGTTGAGATACTTCGAGTGAACGCATTTTGAACTACTCCTTGGTTGGGTGATCAGCGCGACATGCTCATTTGCCTGCGCTGTTTCGTTGGATGCACGGCGATGCGCGAGCACTGCAAAAAGTGAGCGGCTTCGCGCATTCGTACAATGTTAGAATGACGCCGCCACGGCCGATGCGTTTCCTGGGTGCGTGGATTCCTTTTGTCGCGCTCTCCGCGGCCGAGTATCGTCCTCCCGCAGGCACACGTCCGGCGACCATCCGTCCCGGCAGTATGGCGATTCTTCCGGGCGGGCGCGCGGTGTTGCCGCTGGGCCGCCATCATCGCACCGGACCGGGCACGTTTGGGCTCGCGGTGAATGCCAAGAGCACGATCGTGGTCACGGCCAACGGCGGGCCGAATCGCTATAGCCTCACGGTCGTTTCGAAAAGCAAGGAAGGTTGGAACACCGACCATCTCATTGCGCCGAAGAACAAAGAGGAAGAGGCCGACGGGGATGAGAAAGACTGGCGCAGCATCTTCATGGGCCTTGCGTTTGAAGACGACAACAGTATCTTTGCGTCCGAAGGCGAGTCTGGCCGGGTGCGCGTGGTGGACACACGCAGCGCGAAGCTGCGCCGCGTGTACGAACTCAACCAGGGCGGCTTTCGTGACAGCTACTCGGGTGACCTCGCCTACGATGCCGCCACGCGCCGTCTTTATGTGCTCGATCAGGCGAACTTCCGGCTCGTGATTTTCGATGCGCCGTCGCGCAGGGTGCTCTCGACGCTGAAAGTGGGGCGGCTCCCGTTTTCGATTTCGCTTGCGCCGGATGGCAAGCGCGTCTACGTCGCCCATATCGGGATGTTCGAATATCAAGCCGTGCCGGGCGCCGATGCGAAGAACGCGCGCGCGACGGGCCTTGAGTTTCCTGCATTCGGCTTTCCGTCGCCAGAGTCGCGCGGAGGCGTGACGCGGCGCAATGCAAGCGGCGCAGAGGTGGCGGTGCCGGCGCTGGGCGATCCGAATAGTGAGCTGTCCAATTCCGTGGCGGCGGTGGATGTGAGCAACCCGGCCGAGCCGCGCGTTCTCAAGTACATTCGCACGGGCCGGGCGTTTGGCGCGGGTGGCGTGGTGGGTGGGTCAAGTCCTTCGGCAGTGCTCGCGACCGCGACGCAGGTTTATGTCGCCAACGGACACAACGATTCGATTTCAATCATCGACGCGGCGACGCTCGACGTCACCTATGAGATTCCGCTGCGGCTTCAGGGGCTCGATGGGTATCGCGGTTTTCTACCCGTGGGCCTGCACTACGATGCGGCGACCAAGTGGCTGCTCGTGGCATGCGCGGGCATCAACGCCATCGCCGTGATCGACACGGCGGCGGCGGGCCACAAGCCGATCGGTATGCTGCCCACGGCGTGGTTCCCTACGCGCGTGGCAGTGAAAGACGGCACGGTGTGGGTGGGTTGCGCGAAGGGGCTCGGCACCGGTCCGAACGGCTCTCGCGCGGGCCGGGTGGGCGGGAACTTTGCTGACCAGATACGCCAGGGATTGCTGCTGAGCTTTGCGCTGCCCGGCGCCGAGGAGTTGCCTAAACACACGGCCACGGTGTTTCAGGCGAATGGCTTCGTGCCACAGGGGCAGGCGGAGTTTTTACCGGCGGGCATTGAGCATGTGGCGATTATTCTCAAAGAGAACCGTACGTTCGATGAGGTGTTCGGCGATATTGAAGAAGCGGCGAACGGCAAAGTGATTGGCCTGCCGTCACTCGCGCGCTTGGGCCGGTACGGTGTGCTCAACTCGCGGCGCGGCGAGTTTCAGCAGCGCCTCGGGTTCCGCAACATCAGCGTGACGCCGAATCATCATGCGCTGGCGCGGCGCTTTGCATTCTCCGACAATTTCTACGCGGACTCGGAGGTGAGCGTGGACGGCCACCACTGGATCGTCGGCTCATACCCGAGCGCGTGGACCGAAACGTCGCTGATGGCGGCCTACGGTGGGCAGAAGAATTTCCGCCTGCCCACCACCGCGCCGGGGCGGCTGTTGTTTGCGCAAAGCAACTCTTCGGTGCATCCGGAAGAGCAACTGGAAGCCGGCGCGCTGTGGCATCATCTGGACCGGCACAAGATCACGTTTCGCAATTTCGGCGAAGGGTATGAGTTGGCGGGCGCGGACGAGGGCACGGGCTTGAAGCCCACCGGCGCGCGGTACCTGACCAACGTGCCGATGCCTGAGCCGCTTTATCGCAACTCGTCTCGCGCGTATCCGAACTACAACATGAACATCCCTGATCAGTTCCGCGCGACGCAGTTCATCAAGGAGGTTCACGAGTTGTATGTTCGGCCCGGCAAGCCGCTGCCGCGGCTGTTGTTCATTCACCTGCCGAACGACCACATGGCGAAAGCGCGGCCCGAAGACGGCTATCCATACACGGAGAGCTTTGTGGCCGACAACGACTACGCGCTGGGCCGCGTTGTGGATTATCTGTCGCACTCAAAGTGGTGGCCCAAGATGGCGATCTTTGTGACTGAGGACGACGCGCAGGGCGGCATCGACCATATCGATTCGCATCGCACGGTGCTGCTGACGGTGAGCCCGTATGCGCGCCGCAACTTCGTTTCGCACGTGAATTCGAGTTTTCCAGGGCTGCTGAAGACCGTGTTCCGGCTGCTGCGGATTCCGCCGCTGAATCTGTTTGATGCAACGGCGGCAGATCTTTCGAACATGTTCCAGCCGGAGCCGGATCTGGAGCCATACACGCTGGTGCCGGTGCCCGCCGAGGCGTTCGATCCGGCGAAGGCGAAGGAGCCGATGGACCCCGAGCCGTCGCCGCGCATGGACGATCCGCGGGTGATCCGCCAGCAGCAGCGCGAGATTCCGAAGCCGCCGGCGCGAGTGCGGTGAATTCTTCCGCTGGCCGCCGCTGCCGTGGAGGCCAATTGTAAAATCGCACCCGCCGCGCAAAGAACCGTCTCCAATTCCGCAGGTCAGGAGTGAGGAGTTTCTTTGCGATGGTTGCTCATTCGCTGCCCCTCTACAGCCTTGATAAGCCCGTTGGACCGGGCAAACCCGACCTGCCGGACCATGTCGTGCTCCAGAAGTCGCCGGGCTATGTGCCGCCCGGGCTTCCGCGCATGGATGCGAGCCGCAGCTACACCCCGTCCTTGGGCTCACGGTCTGGCATACCTGGCGACACACTGCGCCTGCCGTGGGCGCCGAATCCATTCGACAGCTAGAGAGCCGCCATCGAAAGGAAGACCCGGATAATGGCACCCCTGATCAACACCAACGTGTACCTGTTTCTCGACTCGCGGGCCGAAGGGCGGCCCCCGCTATTGCGGATGTCGACCGCCTGAGCCGCCTGGCGGCTGTACCTGGGGGCCGCATGTTGACGTTCGGCGAGAAGCTCATTCTCGATTGCGGAGCGGAGATGGCGGGAATATGGCGATGGGTGGCGAAGTCCGCGCGCCACCAGTTTGACAGCCACGACATTCGCCTGAGCGTGATCGAACTGGCGCGCAAGCGAGCCTTCTTCGTTGACATGCAGCGGGTGCTGATCGGTTGGTTCACCCTCCCGGCTCTGGACAAGCCGCAAAAGGCACTCGCGTTTGCAACCGTGGAATTGTGGCCGGAGCAATCGCGGGTGCTGGCCGGCGCCTTCAGCAGCGATCCAAAAACCGCGGGCTACACTGGCTTGCCGGCGGCTCCCTGGAGCGCCAGCCATTTCAAACTCAAGGTCATCGGACTGGAGACGGAATCGGCCGCGGTCACAAAAATCGATGTCGTTACGTTCAATCAAAAAATGGCCAAGCACTTTTATGGGCCAAAGGAAGCGTCCATCTTCAGCCCAGTGGGTACGAATTGGAACTCTCTCCGCGTGTCGTTTCCCCATCCGCACTTGCCGCGTATCCAGCAATGGCACCGCTCTATTGCCGGCGGCTCCACCTACGGGCCCAGGGCTTCGCTTGAGCACTTCAGCGCTCGCTGGGGAGCTCCGGTTTTCAAACTGGGCTTCAACATACTGCCCGTTTCGGTAAGCTCGACCAGCGTGGTGGAGTGCGTCTTCGAATCGGTGCAGGCCGAGCCCTAGCCACTTCGTTCGTACTCCCAGTCCTGTCTGCTACACTGAAGGCTCGGCGCACATCTCCTTCCTCCCCCTGATGTGGCAGACGTGTTCCTACTGGAGCAGCATGAAATTTGGGGTAGTGGTTTTTCCTGGCAGCAATTGCGACCACGATGCGTGGTACGCGACTTCGCGCAACCTGGGCCAAGAGGCCGAATTCATCTGGCACGATTCTTCGTCGGTGGGTGACGTGGACTGTGTCATCGTCCCCGGCGGATTTTCCTACGGCGACTATTTGCGCTGCGGGGCGATTGCCAAGTTCTCGCCCGTTATGCAGGCGGTGAAGAAATACGCGGCGGACGGCGGCCTGGTGGCCGGCTTTTGCAATGGGTTTCAGATTCTCACCGAGTCTGGCTTGCTGCCTGGTGCGCTGCTGATGAACAAAGGCGTAAAGTACATCTGCCGCCCCGTGGGCCTCGCGACGGCCACGGCGAACTCACCTTTCACCAATCAACTCAAAGCCGGCGAAGTGGTCACGTATCCCATTGCGCACGGCGAAGGGCTCTACTACGCCGACGGCCGCACGCTGGACATGCTGGAAGCCGAGGATCGCATCGCGTTCCGCTACACCGACAACCCGAACGGCTCACTCCGCAACATCGCCGGCATCCTGAGCGAAGGGCGCAATGTGCTGGGCATGATGCCGCACCCCGAACGCGCGTCGGACCCGCTGATGGGCTGCACCGACGGCCTGAAGCTCTTCCAATCCATCGTTGCCCATCATTCAGCTTCCCTCACCACTACCAAATAATGAGCGCCATCATCCCTGAAATCCTCGCCGCGCACAACATCACCCCCGGCGAGTACGAGCGCATTCTTACGATTCTCGGGCGCGAGCCGAATATTACCGAGGTCGGCATCTTCAGCGTGATGTGGAGCGAGCACTGCTCGTACAAGAGTTCGCGCTTGCATCTGCGCAAGCTCCCCACCGAGAGCAAGATGGTGCTGGTGGGGCCGGGCGAGAACGCGGGCATCATCGATATCGGCGACGGATGGGCGATTGCGTTCAAGATCGAGTCGCACAACCACCCGAGTTTTATCGAGCCGTTTCAGGGCGCGGCCACGGGCGTAGGCGGCATTTTGCGCGACATCTTCACGATGGGCGCGCGGCCGATTGCGGTGATGGACGCGATTCGTTTCGGTCCGTTGAACGGTGCGCGCAGCCGCCGGATTCTGGAAGGCGTGGTAAGCGGCATTTCGCACTACGGCAATTGTTTTGGCGTGCCCACGGTCGGCGGCGAGACGATGTTTGAGCCGAGCTATGCGGGCAACCCGCTGGTGAACGTGTTTGCGCTGGGCATCTTCAAGCACGATGAAGTGTTCTACGGACGCGCGACGGGCCTGGGGAATCCCGTGATCTACGTGGGCGCCAAGACCGGCAAGGACGGTATCAAGGGCGCCACGATGGCGTCGGAAGAGTTCAGCGAGACGAGCGAAGAGAAGCGTC
>VFZP01000221.1 GCA_016871115.1 Acidobacteriota bacterium | reverse complement strand
GCGGATGGGTCGAACCAGAAAATGGTGTCCACGGGCAAGGGCCGTACCACCTGCGGCTACTCTCTGAAGGACAACCAGCACAGTGTTTACGGGTCGACGCATGAGGGTGGCGCGGCGTGCCCACCGCCGGCCGATCGCAGCAAAGGCTATGTGGGGGCCGTGTACCCGAGTTACGACATCTTTCTGGCGAAGGATGACGGCACCATGGTGAAGAAGTTAACCGATGCCGCCGGCTACGATGCTGAAGCGACGGTGAATTTCCAGACCGGCAAGATTGTCTACACGTCCATGGCGTCGGGCGACCTCGACCTGTGGACGATGAACCCCGATGGCTCCGGCAAAAAACGCGTCACGGCCAGCGAAGGCTACGACGGCGGCGCGGTGTTCTCCCGCGACGGCAAGAAGCTCGTGTGGCGCGCCAACCATCCGGCGGCGGGCGAGCCGATGGACCAGTACCGCGCGCTGCTGAAAGAGAACCTCACCACGCCCATGCGCATGGAGATTTTCGTCGGCAACGCCAACGGCAAGAATGCCAAGGCGGTGACGAATTTCGGCTGCGCGAGCTTTGCGCCTACGTTCACGCCGGATGGCCGCAAGATCCTGTTCTCGTCGAACAAGCACAACTGCGGTGGCCGCAAGTTTGAGCTGTATCTGATGAACCTGGACGGCTCCGGCCTGGAACAGGTGACGAACTTCGGCGGCTTCACGTCGTTTCCTGAATTCTCGCCCGATGGCAAGAAGCTCGTGTTCTCGTCCGACAAAGACGCCAAGTCGCGCTACGAGTTCAACATCTTCGTAGCGGATTGGATGCGCTAGTTGGCCGTGCGCGTGACGATTGCGGTGCCGACGCTCGTTGCTGGCGAACCGCTCGCGCAGTGCCTCGCCGCGCTCGCCGCGCAGACGGAGAAAGACTTCCGCGTGGTGGTGGTGGACAATAGTGGCGTGGGGCGCGTCGATAAAACAAATCTGCCTGACTTTGTCACGGTGCTGGTGAGCGCGGCAAACCGCGGCTACGGCGGCGCGGTGAACTGGGCGGCGCGCGAGTTTCCGGATAGCGAATTCATCGCGGCTTTGAATGACGATGCGGTGCCCTCGCCCGGCTGGCTGGCTGCCCTTCTGCGCGCCGCCGCGGCCTATCCTCAGGCCGGCATGTTCGCGCCACGCGTGCGGTTGTCGGAGAAAGAACTCGATTCGGCCGGCATGTTGCTGTACGGCGACGGCAGCAGCAAGCAGCGCGGCCACAAACGCCCGCCCGCGGAGTTTGACGCGCCGGGCGAGGCGCTGCTTCCTAGCGGTTCATCGGCGCTCTACCGGCGCAAGATGTTCGACGGGCTCGGCGGCTTTGACGAAGACTTTTTTCTTTACTGCGAGGACACGGACCTGGGCCTGCGCGCGCAGTGGGCCGGGTGGACGTGCCGCTATGTGCCGGAGGCGATTGTCGATCATCGCTACTCTGCTTCGGCGGGAAGGGTGTCGCCGCTGAAGGCGTACTATGTGGAGCGCAACCGGCTGCGTGTGGCCCTCAAGAATTTTCCGCTCGGGATGCTGGCGGCCGGTCCCGGGTTGGCCCTGCGGCGCTACCTCTGGCACGCGGTGACTTTGCTTTCCGGCGGCGGTCCGGCCGGGAAGTTTCAGCGTGGCGGCGGTTCGCCGCTGCTGCTGATGTGGTTCCCGGTGCGCGCTCATTTTTCCGCCTTCTGGTCGCTGCCGTCGCTGTGGCGGGCGCGGCGGCGCACGATGAAGAGTGCGCGCATCAAGCCGGAGGAATTCGTGGCGCTCACGCGGCGGCACGCGTTGTCGGCGCAAGAGGTGGCCACGCTGTGACCGTGCTTGTAGCGTTGGCTCAGCGTCCGTGTAGGGTAGGCTTTAGCGGAACGCGGGCCGGGCGGCCCGTCATGGAAATCCGGAAACCCCGTGCACCCGGGCTCTGTGTAGGGCAGGCTTCAGCCTGCGGCGGGCTTCCGCCCGCCACTTCCGCTCGTGTACGATCGCTGAAAAAACGGGAGTTGTCCGTTGGGTTTCTGGAGAACCTGCGCGGGACTCTCCAGGAACTCACCGCCAACCTGTTGATTCCAAGGGAACGGGCAAAGTGCCCGGCCGTGAGTTCCTGGGACAAGAAACGCGCCCCGCGCGTTGGCGCTTTAGTCCCGCCCGTCCGCCCGTGTACGACCGCTGAAGAAAACAGGAGTCACGCTGTGGGTTTCTGGAGAGCCCGCGGCGGACTTCAGTCCGCCCAAAGCGGGAAGTCCGATCGAGCTTCTTGCCTAAGCAGCGGGACTAACCGCGCTCCGCTCTCCGGAAACCCGCTGGGCCAGTCCTGCCTTTTCGGCATTCGTGCACGTGCGGAAAAGGCGGACTCAAGTCCGCCGCAAGCTAAAGCTCGCCCTACACGGACGCCGAATTCGCGGGTTCCGCTGAAGCCCGCCCCACATGGAGCATCGTGCGTATGATTGGCCGGACGCTGCTCCTCATTCCCGCTTACAACGAAGAGACGTCCATCGGCGCGGTGATCGGCGAAGCCCGCGCGATCAATCCCGAACTCGATGTTCTCGTCGCCAACGATTGCTCGGGCGACGCCACCGCCGCGAACGCCCGCCGCGCCGGCGCCTCCGTGCTCACGGTTCCGCATCACCTCGGCCTCGGCGGCGTGCTGCAGGCCGGCTACAAGCTGGCGTTCGAGCTCGGCTACGACTACGTGGTCCGCATCGATGGTGACGGGCAAATGGACCCGCACGACATCCCCGCCATTCTCCACGCGCTCCGCACCTCCAGCGCACAGATGGTGATCGGCTCGCGGTATCTCGAAAAAGACGACGGCCACACCAGTGTGATTCGCTCGCTCGGCATTCGGTTCTTTCGCGCCGTGTTGCGGCCCATTCTCGGCAAGCCCGTGGCCGACCCTACGTCGGGTTTCGTCGGCGTGAACCGCGAGGCGCTGGCCGTGTTCGCCACCAGCTTTCCCCTCGAATATCCGGAGATCGAGGCGCTCGTGGTGCTGCGCCGCAAAGCGTTTCATTTCGTCGAAGTGCCGTGCCGGATCCGCCCGCGACACGCCGGACGCAGCACCATCACGCCGCTCAAGTCCGTCTACTATATAGTTCATGTGCTGCTTGGCGTGGTAGTGAACATCCTCAAGTTTGAGCGGCACCGCTGGCGATAAATGGAACGGCTCTTCACCATCACCCTGCTGCTCAGCGCCGCGCTGGTATTAGCGATTCTGCACTCGCTTCGGCGCGCCCATATTCGTGTGGAATACTCGCTCAGTTGGCTGGCCGCCGCGCTGGCGAGTCTCGTCCTGTCGGCTCGGCCGGGCGCGTTGCGCGCCCTTGGCGGCTGGTTGGGGGTGTCCCCGCAGGCTGCGCTCGGCACGGTGGCGGTGTTTGGATTTCTGGTCGTGCTCTATCGTTTATCCATGATCGTGTCGGAATTGAAGGACAACAACGTTGCGCTGGCGCAGAAAGTGGCCGCGCTGGAGTATCATCTGCACCGGTTGGAGGCAACGCGTGAAGCGGACGCACGGCGCTAAGCCCGCGGCCCCCTTGCCGCAGCAACCGCCAAGCTCGTCCTGGCTGATGCCCGCCGGCGCACTAGCCGCCGCTGTGATCGCCGCGATTGTCTTCTACACTCCTGCCTTAAGCGGCCCTTTCCTATTTGACGACCGCTTTGCCATGTTCGGCCGGCCCGACGCCGCGCAACTGCCGCTGGCGGCGTGGCTCCCGGCGCGGCCCATAACCGGGCTGACGCACTATCTCAACTACCTGCTGTCGGGCACCTCCACCCTCTCCTATCATTTATTTAATCTCGCGGCGCACATCGTCACGTCCGCCCTGGCTTTTCTGGTGTTGTGGCTCGCGCTTGAGGGCCGCGAAACGCTGGGCCGCGCGAAGCTGATCGCGGGCTTGGGCGCGTGCGTCTTTCTGCTGCACCCGTTGCAGACCGAAGCCGTCGCCTACATCTCCGGCCGCTCTGATGTGATGTGCGCCCTGTTTGCCTACGCCGCGCTCGCTGTCTTTCTCCGCTATCGCCGCCCAGCGATCGGCATCAGCTCGGTCGCCGCCGTGCTGTTGCTTTCCTTACTCGCACTCCTGAGCAAGCAGCAGGCCGTGGCCATCCCAGCCGTTTTCATCCTGGTTGACCTGCTGTGGCGGGAAGACGGTGAGTCGCCGGTGGTGTCGCTCAAGCGCAACATCCGGCTGCACAGTCTGCTCGCTGCGGGCGCCGTGGCCGGGGCGGCGTGGGTGTTCGCCGAACTCGCGCGCGCCGACACAGCGGGACTGCATATCGAAGGCGTCACGCCCAGGCAGTATTTCTCCACGCAATGCCGCGCGGTATGGTACTACCTGCGCCTGCTGGTTCTCCCGCTCGGCCAAAACGCGGACCCGGATTTTCCGCTTTCGCCCTCGCTCGCCGATCCCGCCGCGGCCATCGGGCTCGTCTTGCTCCTCGCGCTGATCGGCGCGGCATTCTATTTGCGCAAGTCCTGGCCGCTCGCCGCCGCGGGCATCCTCATCTTCCTCGCCTTCCTCGCGCCCACGTCGAGCTTCATTCCGATCAAAGACCCCGTGGCCGAGCGCCGCGTCTACTTCCCGATGATCGGCGCGCTGCTGGTGCTCGCCGACGCGCTGCGCCGCTGGCGCGTGCCGAACCCAACGCTCGGCGCCGTCGGTGCGGGGGTGCTGCTCGGCCTCGGCATCCTCACCCATGGCCGCGCGGTGTTGTGGGGCAATGAACTCGCGCTATGGCAGGATACCGTGGCCGCGTCGCCCCAAAAACTCCGCCCGCGTTTCCAACTCGCGTATCAATATTACGCCGGCGGCAAGTGCCAGGACGCCGTGCGAGAGTACGCCGCGGCCGCGCGGCTGGGCCCGCCCACCGTGGAGTTACTTGTGGATTGGGGGCTCGCGCTTGAGTGCGCAGGCCAAAGCGAAGCGGGCTTGGCCAAAGTGCGCGAGGCGCTGACGAAGGAACGCACCTTCGCCGCCGTCGCGCAGCTTGGCATGATGCTGGCCAAGCGCCGCGAATTCGTCGAAGCGCTGCCCCTGATGGACGAGGCCGTAACGCTCGATCCCAATCACCCGTCCGCCTACGCCTATCGCGGCAACCTTCATGCGAGCGAAGGCCGCCTCACCGAAGCCGAAGCGGACTTCCGCCGCGCGCTCACCCTCGCTCCGAACGACGAGATGTCGCAGCGCGGGCTCAACTATATTCAGCAGCGCCGCCAGAGCGGCAACCCGGCGCGGCAGCAGTAGATGCCCCTGCGCATCGGCATCAACGCACTCTACCTGATTCCCGGTGGAGTGGGCGGCACGGAGATCTACCTGCGTAGTTTGCTGGCCGCCCTGGCGCAGGTGGATGCGGCGAACCAATACGTGGTCTACACCAACCGCGAAACCGAAGCAGACCTCGTCCCAGCCGCGCCCAACTTCCTGCACGTGCAAACTCCTGTGCGCGCTGTCAATCGCCCGGCGCGCATCCTTTATGAACAAACCGCGCTGCCGTGGCGCTGCCGCCGCGACCGCATTGACGTGTGCCTCAACCCCGGCTTCACCGCGCCCCTTGTTGCCTGGTGCCCGCAAGTGACGGTGATTCACGATCTCCAGCATAAGCGCCACCCCGAGTACTTTCGCTGGTTCGATCTGCAGGCCTGGCGGATGCTCGTGTGGGGTGCGGTGCGACGGTCCGCCAAACTGATTGCGGTGTCCACGGCCACGCGCGAAGACCTGCAGCGCTACTACGGCGTGAAAGACGCGGCGGTGGTGGAACATGGCGTGGATGATCGCTTCTTCGCCGTCGCCCGCGAACGCACGCGCGTGGAGCCGTTAGTGCTGTGCGTTTCCACGCTCCATCCGCACAAGAACATCGAGCGCTTGGTGCGCGTGTTCGCCCGCCTCGCCGCGCGGCGGCCTGAACTGCGCCTGGTGCTCGCCGGCATGAAGGGCTTAAACACCTCGCCGGTGGAACAACTCATCGCCAGCCTCGGCATCGCCTCCCGCGTCGATCTCACCGGCTGGATCCCGCGCGAGGAACTCTACGGCTACTTCCGCCGCGCCGCCGTCTTCGTCTACCCATCCACTTTCGAAGGCTTCGGCATGCCTGTCGTCGAAGCGCTCGCGGCGAACGTGCCGCTGGTGTGCTCGAATATCGACCCGCTCCGCGGCATCGTGCGCCACGCGGCGTGGCTCTTCGACCCTGAGGACGAAGCGGACATGGAACGCGCCATCGAGCGGCTCCTCGCCAGCGACCTGCCGCCAGGCCCGAACCCGGCGCACGAATACTCCTGGACGTCGGCGGCGCAATCCACGTTGCGGGTATTGTGTGCGGCGTGTACGAAACGTTTCCCACCGTAGTACCCTGAAAGAAGTGAAGTTGGGGCGGAATTCTCTTGCCACCCCGATTTCGAGAATTTGCTTCTATCTAATTTCGAGAATTTGCTTCTATTTAAAGGAAGAGGGAGTTATCGAATGAACCGATCCCAAGTTCTTCTGACCGCGAGCTTGGCAACTCTGCTGATGACGGCTTCGGCCGCCAACGCGCAGACTTTGTATGGTTCGCTGGTCGGCGTGGTTGAAGATCCGACCGGCAGCGTCGTTCCGAATGCCGCCGTAACTGCAACGAATAAAGGCACCGGCTTGGTACTTGAAGCCAAGACCGACGCTGCCGGAACCTATAATTTTGTGAACGTGCCACAGGGCTCGTACGACGTAAAGGTGACCGCGTCGGGCTTCAAGGCTGTCGCGCGGACGGGCCTGAGCGTGACGGTGAACACCGTCGCCCGCGTGGACGTGCGAATGGAAGTGGGCCAGTTGACCGAAGTGGTCAACGTCAGTGCCGAAGTAACGCAGTTGCAGACGGACAAGGCCGATACGCACACGGAACTGCGCGGCGATCAGGTGAAGAACCTTCCGCTGCCCGGCTACCGCAACTACCAGAGCCTGATCAACCTCGTGCCGGGCGCGACGCCGGCCGCGTTTCAGAATTCGGTGACGGATACGCCGGGGCGCTCGCTCTCCACGAACGTCAACGGCACCAATCGCAACAACAACGTCACCCGTATCGACGGAGCGGCCAGCGTGAACCTCTGGCTGCCTCACCACGCCGGCTACGTTACGCCCGCGGAAATGGTGGAAGTGGTGAACGTCACCACGACGGCGGGTGACGCTGAGCAAGGATTTGCCGGCGGCGCGGCCATCACGGTTGTGACCAAGTCCGGCACCAACGATATCCACGGCAGCGCCTTCTGGTTCCACGATAACCAGCGCCTGCGCGCCCGCAATTTCTTCTTCCTGCCCACCACGCGCAAGTCAGTGGCTGCCTTCAATAACTTCGGCGGCACCGTCGGTGGCCCGATCGTGAAGAACAAACTCTTCTTCTTCTATAGCTACGACAACACCAAGCAGCGTTCGGGCGCCTTCGGCACCTACAGCGTGCCGTCGGATCAGATTCGCACGGGCAACTTCGCCAACCTGGGTACCACGATCTATGACCCGGCCACAGCGGCTCGCGGGGATGCGGCGGCTCGCACGGCGTTCCCGAATAACGCGATCCCGGCCAGCCGCATCAGCCCGATCGCCCAGCGCATCCAAGCCTTCTACCCCAGCGCCAACATCGCCGGCGCACAGCAGGCCAACTTCGCCATCGGCGCCACGCCGCGGTTCAACCGCCAGTACAACGACATCAAGCTGACCTTCCAGCGCAACTCCAATCACATGATCTGGGGCCGCTATGGAATCATGACCGCGCTGGTGGGCGGCGTCGGTATCTTCGGCGACGGCATTGGCCCCGCGCCCGGATCGGATCCTGGTAAGGGCGACACGCAGGTACAGAACACCTCCATCGGCCATAACCTCACCATCAGCCCCACGGTGCTGCTCGACGGCGTAATCGGCTTTCAGCGGCAGGACCAGGTCGTCCAGGGTCAGGACTTCGGCAAGGACTTCCAGCAGACACTCGGCATCCCCGGCATCGGCGGCCCCGATCCGCGCGAGAAGGGCTTCCCGAACATCAATATCAACGGCTACAACGGCTTCGGCGTTCCCGGCTGGATGCCGCTCGAACGGATCGAAGAAAGCTTCACCACGTCGCACAACCTGCGCTGGCTGAAGGGTAAGCACCAGGCCGCGTTCGGCTTTGACGGCGTGCTGCACCGCTTGAACCACTGGCAGCCGGAACTCGGCGCCGGTCCGCGGGGCGCCATCGCCTTCAACGGCGGTTCCACCACGAACACGGGCTCGTTCAACAACCTGAATGGCTACGCGCAGTTCCTCCTGGGCCTTTCCAACAATATGCAGAAGAGTATCCAGCACGTGCTCACCACGGGCCGCGAGTACCAATTCGGTTTGTACGCGCAAGACCGGTATCAAGTGAACCGCAAGCTCACCTTCAACTTCGGTCTCCGCTACGAATACTATCCGCTGATGGGCCGTTCCAACGGCAAAGGCATCGAGCGGCTGGATCCGGAAACCAACCAGGTGTTCCTCGGCGGACGCGGCAATGTGCCCCGCAACAACGGCTTCACGGTTTCAAAGACGCTGTTTGCTCCACGCATCGGCTTGGCCTACCGCGTGAACGACTCCACGGTGGTCCGCTCGGGCTACGGCATGAACTACAGCCCACTGCCCTGGTCGCGTCCGTTGCGCGGCTTCTATCCGTTGGTGGTGAACTTCGCGTTCGACGCCAACACCGCCAACGACCATATTCGCACCCTCGCCGAAGGCATTCCGCCGGTAACCGGCCCGGATCTGTCCTCCGGCGTAGTGACGCTGCCTCCCGTGGCGGACATGCGCAGCCCCATTCAGGGTGAGATCAACCGCGGCTACATTCAAAGCTGGAACTTCACGGTGGAAAAACGCCTGCCGTCCGACATCGTGACCAGCATCGCCTACGTCGGAACCAACACCATCCACCAGATGGGCGACCGCGACATCAACAGCGGGCAAGTGATGGGCCTCGGCAATGCGGGCCGGCCCTACTCTTCGCGCTTCGGCCGCAACATCGGCACGCTGATGTGGGACGGTTATCTCAGCACGAATTATCACGCGCTGCAGAGCTCCATCCGCCGCCAGTCGAAGAGCCTGATGTTGCAAGGCGCTTACACCTGGTCGAAGGCGATCAACTTCGCCGACGACGAAGGATGGGCGGGTGTGACGTACAACTGGGGTCCGGCCTTCCACCGCAACCGCGCGGCCTCGGGCTTTGACCGCCGCCACATCTTCCAGATGGGCTACATGTACGCGCTGCCGTTCGGGAAGGGCCAGAAGTTCGCCAACGGCCGGCTCGCCGATGCGGTGGTGGGTGGCTGGCAACTCAGCGGCATCACCGCCGCCTTCACCGGCACTCCGTTTACGCCAAGTTCACCTGCCGGTACGCTGAACCTGCCCGGTAACGCGCAAACCGCCCACCAGGTGAATCTGAACGTGGCTCGCCCCGAGGGGATCGGGCCCGGCCGCACCTTCTATGACACCTCGGCCTTCAGCGCCGTCATCCTGGCGCCGGGTACGCAGTGCACTCCGACCAACACCTCCGGTTGCCGTTTCGGCTCCATGGGCCGCAACAGCCTCCGCAACCCTGGTATCTTCCGCACGGACCTGACTCTGGGAAAGACGTTCAATCTGACCGAAAAGGTGAATCTGAACTTCCGTGCCGAAGCCTACAACTTCACCAACAGCCGCCTGTCCACGGGCTTTGCGTCCACCGACGTGACGAACGTGAACTTCCTCCGCGTGCTGGGCGCCGGGGACGAACGCCAGTTCCGCCTCGGTCTACGGTTGGGCTTCTAGTACTCAATCGATGCTTGTACGGATCGGGGCCGCGCTCACCAGCGCGGCCCTTTTCCTTTTGGCGCAGCCCGCGGCGGTGGTGGAGAAGGCCGAGCGCGCGCAGATGTGGATGGCCCAGCAGCGCTTTGCCGACGCCGCTGGGTTGTACGAGGAGTTGACGCGTGCGCTGCCCGGCAACCCGGGTATGCTGATGAATCTCGGCATGGCGCGGCACATGGCCGGCCAGGATGCCGCCGCCGTCGCGCCGCTTGAGGCCGCGCTCAGGATGCAACCGATTCCGCCGGCGTTTCTGTTTCTCGGCGCGTCGTATCTGCGCCTGAATCAACCCGCGAAAGCCGTCGCGCCGCTTCGCCGGTTCCTGCAACTCGACCCCGCGCACGCCGAGGCGCGCCGCATGATCGTTGACGCGGCGATGGCGAGCGAGAACCACGCCGAAGCCGTGATTCATCTCCGCAAGCTGGCCGAGGTCGACGCCGCGCAGCCAATGATCTGGGCCAACCTCGCGCGCGCCTACGCCGGGCTTGCCTCGCAGGCGTTCGACAAGATCCCGCCCGGCTCCGGCTATTTCTTCGCGCTCACGGCCGAGTCCCGCTC
>VFZP01000220.1 GCA_016871115.1 Acidobacteriota bacterium | reverse complement strand
AGGCCTTGTCGTCACTGCCCAGTTGATCGCCGACCACTATCCCAAAGGGACCAAAGTCACGGATGCCGAAATGTGACGGCTCAACCTCGTACTCCACGACACTCTCGGCAGATGGAACTACACCTTGCATCCGAAACAGATTGTGAACTAATTGTTGGATGGCGCCTTAGTAGCCGCCCCATTCAGATTGATCCGCAACTTCCCCGCACACCGGGCGGTTTAATAATATAGAAGATCCCGTCCCTTCAAGCCAAGCGATGAAACTCCTGCTGTCCGCTGCACTCGCACTGCTGTGCGCCGCCATGCTCGCCCCTGCCCAAACCGTCGATATCGGCAGCGGCCCGGTGAGCGAGACCATCCGCCGCGAGTTTCTCCGCTCCTACTACCGTGGGTCGTTCCAGAACCTCACTACACTCCCGCCCGTCGCCGATGTCCGCCGCTTCGGCTCCACGGGCCTGGTCCAGGAGTTCAACGCCGTCACCGGCGGCACTGCGAACAACCCGCTCCGGTACGCCCTCGTCCGCGCCAACTCGCTTGACAGCGCCGTCGTCCAAGGCGTCGACACCGTGCTGCAGATGTCGCCCGCGCTCTACTCCTACCTCCAGAGCGTGGGCGTGAACACCGCCGGCTACCCCACCACCGACACCGCGACCTGCCCGGCGATTGAATCCTACGTCTGCACCTATCAGCTTTTCGACAAGAACCACGCGCTCTTCGTCTTCAACGCCGGCAATCAGAACGGCACGAACTTCAACATCAAAGACCCGTTCTTCACCCGCTGGCGCCAGGTGGGCATCGGCGCACTCGGCCCCGCCATCAACGCCGAGGAAACCGCCATTGCCTCGGGTGCGGCCACCGGCGCCGTCGCCACCGTGCAACGCTTCGCCTTGGGCGCCCTCTACAACATGACCGCCGGTACGCTCTCCGGGCGGCTACTCCTCGTCTCCGACCCCGTCTACAGGGCCTACGCCGCCAACCGCGCCGAGGCGGGCTTCCTCGGCATGCCGCTCACCGAAGTGCAGACGCTTGCCAATGGCCGCCGCCGCCAGACGTTCGAAGGCGGCGCGATCGAGTACGACCTCGGTCAAACGCCCGAACTCCGCCTCCCGGTGGGCTCGGTCATCGTCACCGGCTCGTCCATCACAGACCGCCTGAACCTCGGCGAAACCGTCACGCTGCGCGCGCAGACGTACTCGGCCAACGGTTCGCTTCTCGATGGCCGCCCGGTCTCCTGGGTCACCACCAACTCGCGCGTGCTGGCGATTGAACAGTCGAGCGCCCAATCCGCCACGATTCGCGCCGTGGGCGGCGGTACCGCCAATATCACCGCCGTGAGCGAAGGCCGCTTCAGCCGCGCCGTCACCTATTTTGTTACCGCGCCCTGCTGTCAGATCGGCGAAGGAGCGCCCACCACGGCCATTCAGCAGTCGTTTGCCGACGCCGTGACGCGCAACCGGCTGAGCGTCCGCATCCCGTCGCCCAGCCCGGTGCGGCGCGTGGGCACCGGGTTCATCCAAGAACTCGCGCCCGCGGACCCCAACTCCACGGCGCGTTACCTGCTTGCGCGGAGTGACGCGGGCTCCAACACTTTCGTGGTGACCGGCGCCACGCTGGTGAGGTACCTCGAACTCGGCGGCCCGGGCGGCGCGCTCGGCTACCCGCTGGCCGACGCCTCCACCGCCGGACGCCAGCTCTTTGCCGGCGGCGCGCTGGGCGGCAGCCCCGTGCAACTGGTGGCCGCGCCCATTCTCACGCGCTGGCAGCAGCAGAATTACGAAGCCGGCCCGGCGGGGCTCCCGCGCGGACCCGTGGAGCAGGTGCTGAGTTTCGCTGCCACGCTCGGCCTTGCGCAGCCGTTCACGGGCGGCGTGTATGTCGCGCACCAAACCGGCTCGCTAACCAATCGCGCATTCCTCGTTTCCGGCCTCGTACTCGCCAAATACCAGTCGCTCGGCGGCGCGGCGGGCACGATGGGGTTGCCCACGGGCGATGAGTTCGTCACCTCCGGACGCCGGCGGCAGGATTTTGAAGGCGGGCTCCTCACCTACGCGCCGGGCGACGCCGAAGCCACGGTCGAAGAACGCCAGCGCCGCCCGCAGATTTCGGCCACTCCCGGCACAGTAGCCGCGGGCAGCCGCATCCGCATTGCCGCCGGCGGCTTTGACCAGGGCGCCACGCTCCGCATCACCGTCGGCAGCCAGCCGGATTTCGTGGTCCAAACGCAAACGGGCGCGTTTGCCTGGGAACTCTTCGTGCCGGCCAGCGCGCCGTCGGGTCTGGTGAATCTGCGCGCGGCCGACGTGAACAACACGCGCGCGCTTGCCGCGGGTTCTTACGTCGTGCAGTCCGGCGCAGAGGTGCTCACCGATGTCACCATCGTCAGCGGCAACCTCCAATCCGGCGTGCCCGGCGCTCGGCTCCCGCAGCCGCTGGAAGTGCTGGTGACCGATGAAAACAGGGTGCCGCTGGTGGGCGTGCCCGTGCGTTGGGATGCCTCGCCGGGCGCGCAGATTGAAGCGGCGGTCGCCCTCACCGATGAACGCGGCCGCGCCCGCGCGTTCCTGCGTCTGGCTCTCGCTGAGTCTCCCGCTCTCGCCACCGCCGCCTCCGGGCGCGACATCGTTACCTTCGCCGCCACCTCGCGCGCCGGCGCGTTGCCCAATTTCCCGCGGCTCAACCAGACGGGCTTGGCCGACGATCCGAACCTCGGCAACGAGGCGGTAAGAATCGCCGACGCAGGCGCGCTGCTTGTCTCCGCCGCGTCGATGTTGCGCTACTACCAGGGTACCGGCGAACTCGGCTCGCCCAACGGCCCTGCTGACCCGCCGCTGCTCAACAGATTTCTGCGCGAGTTCTGCGTGTTCGACGCGCAAGGCGTGCGCGTGTGCGATGGCTTTATCGGCCGGCCGAGCGGCGCGGGCGAAAAGAACGTAAACCCGTGGCGGCTGGCGGCCTTCGTCAACGGCAGTCTCGATATCGCCAACGTGCCCATCACGGCGGAGACACGCGTGAACCCCATTCGCGACGCCCTGGGGCAGAATGCGCCCGTGTTGCTGGCGCTCGCTCTGGGCAGCGAGGCAGGCGCAGAAACGGCGCACTTCATCGTCGCCATCGGCGTGGGTTCGACGGGCGAAATCCTAGTGCACGATCCGAACCCGGCGCTGCGCCGCGCCACGCTGAATGAGTATCTCCAGCGTCCGCGTACCCGCCTGGCCGCGGCCCTGCGTTTTGCGCCGCGAGCGGCTTCGGCGCTCGGATTTCTGGTGGTCACCACCACGGCCGAAGCGGACGTGACCTCGCCCGCCGGCGCCTGTGGGTTTTCCGTATCCTGGCCCGCGCCGGGAACGGCCGGCGGGATAGAACCACTGCGCTTCCGCTCCTGCGACGGACAGCAGCCCTCCTATCAACTCACGCTTGCCGGCTCCGGGGATGAGCCCTTCCTGGTCACTGACCTTGGCACCGTGGCCAGCCGCTATACCGCCACCGCATCGCTTCCAGGCACCTTTGCCCTCAGCCGGCCCGCCTCCAACTGGACGCTAGCCGCTCAGCAAGCGGCCTTCACCGCTGCGTCGGTGCTGAATGCCGCGACGTTTACGCCGGCGCTGTCACCGGGGACGCTGGCCTCGGTCTTCGGCAGCGGCCTCGCGCTGCCTGGCCGCTCCACGCGGGTCTTTCTGGATGGTGACGAGGCCACCGTGCTCGCGTCCACGCCCTTCCAGGTGAACTTCCAGATTCCGCCGTCCGCGCAGCCGGGTGCGCATACGCTCCGGATCGAGTCGCCTTTTGGCGGGGCCGAGCAGGTGATTGAACTCGACGCTGTCTCGCCCGCGGTCTTCACGCTGGGCGGGAATCGGGGCGCCATTCTCAACCAGGAAGGAACGGTGAACTCTATCACTAATCCGGCCCGGCGCGGCGGCGTCATCGTGGTTTACGGCACGGGCTTCGGCGCGCTCCGGGCCCAGGGCGCACTGCAGGTCACCGCGGCTCCGGTCACTGGCGCGATCGAGGGGGTGCCGCTTCAGGCGGCGTATGCGGGCGCCGCACCAGGCTTCCCGGGGCTGTATCAGATTAATCTTTCTTTACCGTCTGGACTGCCTCCAGGCCTCGCCGTCAGGCTAACCCTTGCCATCCAAGGGGTGCAGGCTCAACCTGTGGTCCTTGCCGTTCAATGAGAAAAACGGGCCGTCCGGCTAATAATCTGTTGACGGCCAGACAGGAATATGGTTAAATCGGGGGCTGGTACTTCTTTCGCCAATGAAGGATCCCCAGGCCCGCGCGCGAAGCTGTGTGTCTTTGCAAGCACGGCAGATGGTCTTGACATGGGTTTGTTGGAAGTGATACTAATAATTTGACTACGTCTCAGGTGGTCATAGAGCTTGCATTCATTTACGAATGAGTCCCGAGAGCACGAACGATAGAAAAAGAAAAAGCATAGATAAAGAGTAGACAGTAAAGTACAGATGGTAAGCGGACGACAGACTGGAGAAAAGGCCCCAGGGCTAACCGGCTTGGTGGAATGCTCATATGCCTGCGCCCGTCTTATTAAACCTTCTGTTCGAGCGGGATTTTGAGGCTCAGGTTGAAGAGACTCCCCACAATTCACATCAATCCGAAGATTGCACAAGGAGAAGGAAATGCTTGATTTTCGCAAGTCGTTCCTGACTCTCGCCGTGTTCGCCTTTGGCGCTACCACGGCTTTTGGTCAGGTACCCCTGAACTGCACGGCTCAGGCTGCCGGTACGCCGAACATTCGTTCAGAAGGCGTGGCGGAGCTGGTCGGTGACGTTCTGATTCAATGCAATGGCGGTACCCCCGCCGGCGCGGCCGAGAACCTCCGTCAGGTGAACTTCCAGGTGTTCACACAGCCCTCGATCAATATCACGAGCCGCTTGCTGAACACGTCGGCCGGCACGGGCAGCTTCACGGAAGCCGTGCTGTTCATCGACGAACCGTCTGAAAACGATCAGACCCTCTGCGGTGGCTCGGCCTATCCGTCGTCGGTGCCGACCGGCTCCGGTCAGACCCTCATCCAGGGTGTTTGCGGCGCGCACACCGGTACCGGTAATGGCGTGGGCACCTATAACCCGGGTACCTCTGTCAACGTAGGCTCGACCTATCGTGGCAACGCCTACCAGGCCCGTCAGATCTCGTCCAACTCCCTGATCTGGCAAGGTATTCCGTTTGACCCGCCGGGCACCCTGACGACCCGCGTGATCCGCATCACTAATGTGCGCGTGAACGCGAGCCAGCTGGGCGCGACGGCATCGAACGTGTTCCCCGTGCAGCTCTTCATTGCCACGAACGCGTCCGGTGTGTCGAACCCGATTGCCGTGCCGATCACCAACCCGACCCCGACCGTTGCCAACGCCCAGCCCTCGCTGTCGTTCACGGTTGCGAACGCGGCGACCTGCTTACAGTGCGAAGCGGGCAACAAGAGCTTCGCTGCTGACCCCAGCAAGGCCCTCGCGGCTCAGGGAACCAAGTGCGACAGCGTGGCTTTCAGCCTCCGCTTCACCGAACTGTCCTTCCCGTCGGCCTTCAAGCGCCGCAACGACGCTGCTCCGGTCCGTCCCAACAGTCCCCCGACTCCGATCCGCCAGGATCGTCTTGGCGTGATCTACCAGACGGAATCCGGCTTCATGAAGGCCGCTCCGAACGGTACCCGTTGGGAGGCCACGGTCAATGGCTCGGCAACTACCGGCACCACCGGTGGCTCGATGGGTCTCGCTGACCATGGCACCCGCCTGATGGCCCGCTTCGTGAACGTCCAGAATGGTGTCCAGGTTTGGACGGAAACCCTGACGAATGTCACCTCGAACCAAGGCTCATCGGCTGGCGCCACGGTCACTACGGGTTATGCCCGCCAGGCCGTGACCGACGTGAACGGCGCTGGTCCCTTCCAGGCAGTCATCAACGGCTCGGCCGAACTGGGTGGCATCTCGCAGGTTTCGGTAGTGGGCGGCGCTGGCTCGGCTGTGTGGGAAGTGATCGAAACCGACACGACCGCCTTCGAGCGCATGGACGCTCGTGTGGTGATCGCCTACGTTCCCAACACCGGCGCCAACCTGCCCAGCCTCGGCACCTCCAGTGTGAACGGTAACTACGCTCCGATTTCGACCACTGCGACCTCCTCGGCCGCGGCCTCGATCCCGCGCTTCGTGGACACCGCTTCCAACAGGAACATGCTGACCATCAACTCCTGCCGCTCGAACATCCTGTTCCCGTTCGTGTCCAATCAGGCCGGGTTCGATACTGGTCTTGCCATCGCCAACACCTCGAAGGATCCGTGGGGCACCGCTATTCAGACGGGCGCTTGCACGGTGAACTTCTACGGCACGGTGGGCACGTCCAAGGTCTGCTTGAACTACCCCTCGCCCTCGATCACCGGTGGTGAGCACTTCGTCTGGTCGCTGGCTAGCGGCGGCGCGGTGCAGGCCACGGCCGGCTTCCAGGGCTACGTGATCGCCCAGTGCAATTTCCAGTACGCCCACGGGTACGCTTTCGTAAGCGATCTCGGTGCTCAGCGGCTGGCGATGGGCTACCTGGGGCTGGTCATGGACGCTTCGCTCGGTACCCGCACGGGTAGCGTTTCCGAGACGCTCGGCCACTAAACCAGGCTTTTGCCTGAACGAAAAAGGGGAGGCTTCGGCCTCCCCTTTTTTATTTGTCATTTCCGTCCCAGCCGCCGCTCGGGCGAAACCTTGGTACCCCCAGCCGTGTTACTATCGTGAGTGCGTCCCCGCGTCCCAGCTCGAGGTGTATCTTGATCGACCCCAAGGAGGTTGTTTTGTTTCCTAAACCCAATGCCTTCAAGGCAGTGGCCCTGTCTGCCATCCTGTCCTCCCACGCGCTGGCGAACAATCTATTCGTACTGCCCACCTTTACCGGCAGTGCCACGGCGAATGCCAGTGTCTACAACGGGACGCCACTGGCCCTCGCTAACACTTTCACCACCGCCTCTGATGCTTACCTTGTACTGGCCAGACCTGCCCAGGAACCAAGCGGCACCAAATACTACGTAGTGGGCCGGTCCGGCAGCAATAGCCTCACCGTTCTCAACTCCGCACTCCAGCCTGTCGGCAATCCGCTCAGCTTTGGCCAGAACGTGACCGCCGCCGGTGTTTCGCCCAACGGCCAGCGCCTGCTGATTGTGGCCGGAAATCTGCGTATCTACAATACGCAGGACGATACCGAAGTGCGCACCCAGTTTCTCGACGTCGGCATTAATCCTACGGACGTCACCTTCACGGCCGACTCCAGCCGCGCCTTTGTCATGAGCGCACAGGCCCAACGCATTACCGCCGTCGATCTCACCACCAACTCGATTATCGGGCAGATCGCCCTACCCGGGATCACCCAAGGCTTCGCCGCCATGGGCCCCAACGGCCTGCTCTATGTGAGCGCCCAAAGCCGGATCTTCGAAATCAACCCTTACAGCGCGACGTTCGACACCAACTCGGTGCGGCGCCAGTTCAGCTTCCCGAGCGCGAACCTTGCCCGGCTCGTCTTTACCCCGGATGGCACCCGCGCCCTGGTGGCGAACCTTGCGCCCCAGTCCGGCCAAGCCATCATCTATCTGAGCCTGGATCTGGCCACTCAGCAGCAGGCCATCATCCCCCCCACCGATGCGCTGAGCAGCTTTAGCTTTGACAAGATCTTTGTCGCCGGTAATAGCCGCGCCTACGCCATCACCGCGAACACCTCGGTCAGCGCCCGCAAACTCTACAACCTCGACTTGCCGGCGATTCCCGCCACGGGCGCGCTCCAGCCGCCGGTGGTTACGGAGGCCTTCTTTGGCTCACTCGGCAACATCTCCATCGCTGACACCATCGTCTTTACCAACGAATATCCCGGTGCTCAGCGCATGTACGTCGGCGCTCCGCTCAGCCTGCTCCAGCCGGCTGCGCAGAACACCGTTTACACCATCAACCTAGCCACCAGCCCGCCGAACATGCTCGGCACCACCGCCATTCCCTTCCTCCCTGGTCCTTTGAACTATGCCGGTCCGGCCCTCACTCCGGCCCAGGAGGCCCCCAGCGGAATCATACCGATCAACCCCGTCCAGTCTGCTACCACGCTGGGCGGGCGCACGCTACCGTTCGGCGTGAAAGTTCTGGGCAGCAGCGGCCGGCCAGTGTTTAATGCCCCGGTGATCTTCACCAGCACCACGCCAGGCGTGCAACTGGTGGGCACCAGCATCACCACCACCAACTCGGATGGGGTGGCGATGATCGTCGCGCAGGCGCCTGCCACGGCGGGAGCATTCAACGTGAACGTGGCGCTCGGCAGTTCCGGGCTGGCCACCAGCTTTTCCTTTGCCGCCGGCGCCACCACGGGTGGCGGTGGCGGTACGGGCGGCGGCTCAGGCGGCACCGGCAAGTTGACGATTCTCCGCGGCGACGGGTTGGTGGTCCGCACCGGGAACGAGTCGGCCGATATCGTGGTCCAGCTCCTCGACCGCGAAAACAAGCCGGTCGCTGGCGCCAACGTGACCTGGGCCGTGACGCAAGGCGAGGGCACGTTCTCATCAAATCTCCAGATCACTGAAACCGGTCAGGCGCGCGCCAACACCTTGACGGACTCGCAGGGCCTTTCGAGTATCAAGTTCCGCGCACCGCAGCTGACGCAAAACACCAGCACGTCTCAGTCGATCATCACCGTCTCCGTGGCGGACCTGAAGGAAACGCTGTTCGCCAATACGATTCTGGCCATCGCCGACGGCGCGCAAGCCGCGCCTCCTTCGATCCGCTTCGTAAATTCGCAGGGCGAGCCCCTTGATGTGATTCCGATCAGCGTCTCAGGAAAAGCCGGTCAAACGCTGCGTGGCGCGATTCGCGCCGAGCTCACGCTAAACGCCGGTGGTGCGGGGACCGTCCGCCTTTCCAAGGTCGGTCTGCGCATCGGATCGTCGAGCAGCGGTGAGCCGGGTACGGCGCCCTCCACCGTCGCCCAATGCGACCCGCGCGCACTCAGCGCCGATGACGGCTTAGTGGTTTGCGACATGAAGCTGATTGGCCGCGCCGGCACCACGCGTGAAAGCATTATCGTCGGCGAGTTCCAGTCCTTCCCGCTTAACGTGCGTATCGAACCGGGCGAACCGGGCAAGCTCACCAAGATCAATGGCGACGGACAATCGGGCGAGCCGAACACCACGCTGCCCATTCCGCTGGCCGTGCAAGTGAACGACGAAGGTAACAACCAGCTGCCGAGCGCCAGCGTGCGCTGGGAAATCATTCAAGGTCAGGGCACCCTCGCCAACTCCACCACGATCACCGACACGCAGGGCCGCTCCAGCAACACCTTCCGCCTCGGCAACTCGCCCGGTACCATTCTGATCCGCGCCACGGCGCTGAGCGGCACGCAGCCTTCCGTTACGTTCGAGGCGCGCGTGAATGTCACGGTTGCCGGCCTGCTGAAGGTGTCCGGCGACAGCCAGATTACCTTTACCGGCTCGGCCTTCCCCGCGCCGTTGGTAGTGCAGGTCAACGATACGCGGCAACTGCCCGTGGCTGGCCAGGTAGTGAACTTTGCCGTCACTTCGGGCTCGGCCACCTTGTCAGCAGATTCCGCCACAACCGACTCCAATGGCCGCGCGACAATCAATGTCCGCGCGGGCGTTAATCCAAGCCCGATCGTGATCACGGCTTCGCCCCGCGGCGTTGCGCAATCGGTCACCTTCAACCTGTCGGCCCAGCTGCCCGGCCCCGTCATCACCGCGCGCGACTTCGCCAATGCCGCGAGCGGCGAACGCGGCTCCATCGTACCGGGCGGCATATTCACGCTCACCGGCGGCGGACTCGCTCCGGACCTCCGCGGTTGCGTTGAGGGCGTGCCGGTCATCGGCCAGCTTCCCACGCGCCTCGCCGGCGTCGAACTCCAGTTCGGCTCCACTTTCGCGCCGCTGTTCAGCGTCTGCAACCAGAACGGCCGCGAGACCGTTACCTTCCAGGCGCCGTTTGAACTCACGCCCGGCTTCACGGCCAGTCTCACCGCTCGCGTGGGCACCGGTTCGACGCAAATCTCCGGTATCGACGTGAAGGACTACCAACCCGGCACGTTTGAAACCACCGACGCGCAGGGCCGCCGCTATGCGGTTGCCATTCGCCCGAACGGTTCGTTTGTGACGCCGGAAAACCCGGCGCGCTACAACGAAGTGGTTCGTGTGTACATCACCGGCGCGGGCCAGGTGGCTCCGGCGGCCACCACTGGCAGCACCGGCGCCGGCCAACGCATCGCCACCGACGTGGTGGTGGGCCTCAACGATCAAAGCGTCCGCATGGTCTCGGCAGAATATGCCCGGGGCCTGGTGGGCGTCTATGAGATCCATTTTGAAGTCCCGTCCGATACGGCTACCGGCAGTGCCCGTTCGCTGGGTATTCTGCTGGTACGGCCCA
>VFZP01000219.1 GCA_016871115.1 Acidobacteriota bacterium | reverse complement strand
CGCCGCGAAGGCTTCGGTGTCTCCGGGTTTGAAGAGCAACGCCTCCGGGCCGATGTCATGGGCCAGCGGCCGCTGACCGAGGGTATCGGTGAAAGCCACGGCCAAGCCGGCTTGCAAATAGGTGAACGATTTATTTGAGAGCGCGATTTCATTGTTCTTTGAGAACCCCGGCTCCAAGGACAAGCCAACATCAAACTGACGCCCCAGTTCGACAATTGCATCCGGACGAACCGGCAGGTGATGCACCACCGTCAGGCGTGGCGCGCACTGGTCCGCGAGCGCAGTCAACTGCTTCAGCGAAGTCATCGAATCGTGGCCCAACAGGTGGAGTTCCCCCGGCACGCCGGCCAGGCCAATCGCTTGGACGGCACCCTCCAGCCCTCGCTGAAGTCCGATCACTTGGCTGAACCAGAAAAGTCGCAGTCGGCCAGCGGGGTTGGCCGCGAAGGCCGGTGGCTCTTGCGGCTGGTGGAAAGTGTTGTTGATGGTTTCAACCCGCACGCGATACGTGTCGAAGTAGGCTTGGCAAATCGGCCCGCTGCCGCCGGTCAGAAAGGCTGCACGCGGCAACAGCCGCCGTTCGATCTCGGCGATCACGGCGTGGGACAGGTCGGCTTCGGGCCCCGGTTCCTGCTCCGCCGAGTGAAAGTCCTCCAAGTCCAAGGCAAACGGCACGCCGCGCAGTTCGGCCGCCCGTGCCGCCACCGCCAGCCCTCCCGCTGTGCCCCCCAGATACAGGTCCGCCGGTTGCGCGAGGGCGTGGGCCAGCAACTCGTCGAAAGCGCGTGTGTAACCCCGGCCCAGCGCGGCCAGGGAGAAGTTGCCGAGGTTGCCGCGTCGCAGGACGGCCCGGGCAAGTTTCAACCGGCCCCCGGTCCGATAATAGGTCCACGGATGAAGGCGGCGCACCATTTTCACCGGTGCACTGCGCCAGCGGGCATCGCGGAGAAACCGGAGCTCCGGCTCAAACATGTTCGGACCATAGATCGGGTTGACTATGGACACGGCATGGCCGGTCTCTGCCAGCGCGACGGCCATCTTCATCATCCGCGGACAGCACGTGATGTGGCCACCGATGACGATGCAAACGGATCTCCCCGTCGGGCGGACTTGCGCAGCGGCATCCTGCGGATGGCTACTCATTTGTTACTCCCTCGCACAGCCGCAGCATCGACCCAACACTCGCTCGTAGGCCGCGCAGCACCGGCTCATCTCGAACTGCTCGACTGCGCGAGCTCTCAGGGCGCGGCCCGCTTCAGTGGAGCGATCCGGATTGGCCAGAATTCCTCGGAGAATCCGAGCGATGTCCTTCGCGTCGCCCGTTCGCGCCACCCAGTGTTGGTGATCGGGGCCGAGCAAGTGCGGCAGAATCCCAACTTGAGTCGTGACCACCGGCACGCCACACGCCATGGCCTCAGCCACCGTCAAACCGAAGGACTCCTCCACCTCACTGGGAACGACCACCACATCTGCCGCCGCCATGAATGCTTCGGGATCAGGTCGCGCCCCGAGGAAGCGAACCCGCTCGGCGGGGAGGCCAAGCTCCGCCGCTCGCTGCCGCCAACGTTCTCCGGGAAATTCATCACGCCCCACCATCACCAGCACGCATTCGGGTATCTCGGCCAGCACGAACTGAAACGCAGTGAGCAAAGTCGCCACGCCTTTTTCCGGGGCCAGCCGCCCGGTGTAATTGATCAGTGGCGCGTTGGGGGGCAAGCCAAATTTCTGCCGGGCTGACGCACGATCTGCGACGCGTTGGAATCGAGTGGTGTCCACTCCGTTGGAAATCTCCACCAAGGTTTCCGCCGGCCAGCCGGACTCCTGCCACGAGCGCAGCGTGTGAGTTGACGGAGCTACGCCGGCGCTCACCCGCCGGTAAGCCCAGCGCCAGGACCACTCCCGGTGCGTGGCAGTCAGTCCCAAGTGAAAGAGCACCGGTGGGCCGCCCAGGCTGCTGGCCAGCGCGAGCGACCGGAGATAATGCAGTTCCGAGGCAATCATCACGTCCGCACTCATCGAACGCGCCACCCGCGCGATGCGGCGCGCGCGGAGCAGGCTCGCTCCGAGCGTTCGCCAACCGAACGGCCGCAATTCCATCTGCGATCGCCGGGCCCCGGCGGCGTCGTAGTCGGGCAGCATGGAGCCCGCGCGGTCGTGCAACAGCGAGATGCGGTGCCCGCGTGCGACCAATCCACGAGCCAAGTCCAGACATACCCGCTCCGAGCCGCCGCCGAATGAAGGGTCCGGTTCAAAAAAGAGAACATGCATGACCGCACGACTGGCGACTCAGGCGGCCACGTCCCGCCGGAGCCGACGGCAGTGTTCGAGCCCCTGACGCAGGCGGGCAACCGCCTCAAAGCCCACCACGCCGCCCACCCAGCGCCGCCAGCGCGAGCCAGTCGGACGCCAATCGGGGGCAACATTCCGGGCGCTTTTGACGATGTCGCGGGCGAGTGCCCGATCGCGCGGGTAGGTGTCAAAGGCGAGATATTCGAGCACTTCCAGCAGCGCAACTCGTCGGGCGGCGTTGAACGTGCCAGCCCGCTCCCACTGGTCGCGCAGTTCCAGCGCGCTGTGCCAGCAGTCGCGGGCGAACTTCACCGGGTTGTTCGTGGCCACCGAGCCAGACGTGTGCGTGCGATAATGCGCCGCGAGCGCCTCGTCGTGGACGAAGGTTGCTCCCGCGCGCGCAGCATCCAACGCAAAGCGGGCATCCTGAATGACGGGCAGAGCGGAGTGCCAACCCGGATGCCGCTGCCGCAGGAATTCACTGCGCCAGAGGTAGGCCCCGGTCGGACACCACATCCCGGTGAAGAAGGCGACCTCGATGTCGGCGTGAACCGATTGCCAAGTGCGCTCAATCACCTCGCCCGGCTGCCACGCTTCGCCCGACTGAACCAGTCGTTGCCAGTTGCCGTAGACGACTTCAGCCCGGCTGGATTCCGCCAGGTCCACTTGGCGCACGAGCGAACCGGCAGCCAGCAGATCATCCGAGTCGAGATACTTGATGAATGTGCCTTGAGCGAATTCCGTTCCGTGGCTTCGGGCCGCACTGCACCCGCGGTTTTCCGTGCGCACGAGCCGGGCCTCGGGGAAATCACGCGCCACCAACTCGCCGCTGCCATCCGTGGAACCGTCATCCACCACAATCAATTCCACCAGCCAAGGACAGTCCTGCCGCGTGCTGGCGAGCGTCTCACCGATCCAGCGGCGGGCATTGTAGCACGGCACCACGATGCTGACCATCGGGTGGGCGGAAGGGGCTTGGCCGACGACGCTCATGGGCGCGGGCGCAGCGCATGCACTGCCAGTTCGCGATAATCTTTGGCGGGGAGAGCGAGGTAGGCTTCCACCGCACCGCCGCGCAGTTCTCGCACCGGATGGTGAAAGGCGCGGGTATGCGCCAGGCCGACGGCGTAGTTCACGTAGTCCACCGTGCGCACCTGGCTCGCATAGCCCCGGGTCAATTCCACCTTGCGTTCAAGCACGTCTGTAATGTCCAGAATCGCGTTGGGCGGAAGCAGGCCCCAAACTTCATAGCCGAGCACCATGAACGACAGGCCTGCACTGGCGTCAGCCAACAGGAGATTGGTGAGGCGGTGATGCGGATGGTTGTCCAGAAACCACGGCAGCAGGACGACTTCAGGCTGGAAGGATTCCAACACTTGGCGCAAGCGCGCGACTTCGTCCGGCCCCGGAATGCCGTGGCAATCGGATACCTCGAAGCGGATCACTTCAGAGGCTTGGAGCGTCCGCGCGGTGGCATCCAACTCTTCGCGCCGCGTTTGCACCAACCGCGCCTGATAACCGGGCTCGGCCTGCCACGGGCCTTCAGCCAGCGCCCCACCGCCGTCGCCGTTGAAGACGTTGACGATCTTGATGTCGGCCTGGCCGACGTGGCGGATTAGCAGTCCGCCGCAGCCGATCACCTCGTCGTCCGGATGCGGTGAGAGCGCGAGGACGCGCTTGGCGAGTGGGCACTCCAGCTTCCGGGGCCAGCTTGCGCGGAGTTGGGCATGCAGCCGCGGGGCAAGTTCGTCCGCCGCGCCACGCAGCAACTCGGGCTTGAGCGTGCCGAGGAAGCGCGGGTAAGTCAGCCAAGCATCGAGCCAGGCGCGGGGGTGAAAGGGCAGCTTCAGGCGCATGCTATCAAGCCGGCTGGGAAGCTCGATGATAGTGATACTGCAGCGGCATTGGCCCGGGCCGGTGAGTAGCTTTCAAGAAATGCTCCGTGATGGTGAAGGAACGAACGAAGCCCGCTTTCTCGATGCCGCGCTGTGAACTGGAGTTCTCACGCGTGCAGTAGATGACCGGCCGGGTGTCGCCGGCGAGGGCCACCAACCCAGCAAGCAGTTGTGGATAGAAGCCCCGGCCTCGGTGCGCCGCTGGCGTCACGCAGTCCCAGATCCACCGGACAGGCTGATCGAATTCCACCCGCCCCCCCAACTCACCGATCAGGAGTGACGGCCCGTGCGTCACCCAGCCAAACGACACCAACTGTGCGGCCTCACGCCAGGCAAACAAACGCGCGCCCTCGTGCAGACGCCCGGACGCACCCGTGTCATGCCGCCAGGGAAAAGATTCCTCGGCCATCAGACGCGGCCAGTCGGCGGCGGTGAGCTCCTCAATCTTGCTGGTTTTCCCCGAGGTCGGCACTGGCTGAGTGTAAAACCACACCTGTCGAGTTCGCCCCAGAGCCCGCACGATCCGTAGCGGCGTGCTTATCACCACCCCAGCTCCGCGCGCCGCGAATTCCTCCCGCAGTTTGCCGGCGAAACCGCTCATGTCTTTTCCGGGGTGGCGGCGCGCGCCCGGCCTCGCAGCCAGTGCACCGCCGGCTTGACCCAGCGCTGGGCCAGCGCGCTCTGCCGCAAGGTTTCGTTCATGCGGGCGTAGCCACGGTGCAGCCGGGCCATTGACTCGGAGGTTTCAATCAAGCCAGTGCCGAACTCGCGGTGGGCATTGGCAAAGTATTCCTTGTAAGCCTCGCCTCCCGGTCCGAAATCGAGCGTGTCACAGCCCAGCTCCGGCAGATGTTTGAGGAGGAACCACACCAGCAGCCAGCCCGGCGTGTATTTGGCAAACGCTTCGTCATAAGCAGGGAACCAGTAGTAGTGCAGCCGCCCAACCCGCACGCCAAAGTGAATCGCCACGACGGACTCCCCGGCCTTGAGGACCGACAACACGCCCGTAACCGGCCCACCCCGCTGCGCGAGGAAGTGATGCAATGTTTCCCCCACCCAAGCCGGGAACTTCCCGTCGGCAGTGAAGCGTCTGGCTTTCCAATCGAGCATCTGGCGAAGCAGGGCCGACTCCCCCACGCCTTGCTGGAAAGTAACTGATCCGTGGTCGCGCTCCAGCAGTCGGAGTTTGTTCAGGATGTTGCGCCCGGATTTGCCAGCCTGTTTCAACCCCTGCACATAGGCGTCAAAACCCTCCCGCATCTCTACCCGTGGCGAACGCGTCAGCCGCACGCTGGTCGCCTGCGCCAGGGGCACCTGCGTGCCTATCAAGTTATCGAATTCCCACGCCCGCACTCCGGCGATCCGGAGCGAGTCGCGGAAGTCGCGCGCCAGTTCCGGAGCCCCGAGAATCGCCTGATAATCGCACATCGGAATGGTCCGACCCCGCGCGCGCCCGCACCGCTTAAAGGGCAAATACCCGATCACGGTCCCGCCACGACGCCACAGCAAAACACGACACTCGGGAACGTAGCGGGCGATTCCGGAAATAAAGTCGGGATGAAAGCACGGCCCATCCAGCGCCGCATTTTCCGCTACGAAGCACAGCCATTGCTCCCGGTGTTCCGGTGTTAGATTCGCAGCGGAGATGATTTCAGCCGTCAACACAGCATCAGAACGAAGAGCACGCTCACACCTCAGACTTGCTCATCGCCTCCACGGCAGGAATGCCGGACACCGCGAGCAAGTAGTCGCGATATTCGCCGCCGATGAACTGCGCGCGCTCCACCAACCCAGCCGGGCGAATCTCCAGCCGACGATACCCGCATTCTTGCAGAAAACTCAGGGCGTTGAGTTCCGCGCAAAACATCGGCAACACCTCGAGGATGATGAGCGGTCGGTGCCGCCGGATCAGCGGCTCCAGCCCTTGGAGAATCCTCGCTTCAAATCCCTCCGCATCCATTTTGATCAGCAGGCGGGCACCGTCACCTACCAGCGCACTGATCACTTCCCCACCCACCACCAAAACTTCCTTTCGGCCAACCCGAGTTGTGAACAGACCAGCGAACTCAGGCAGCAGCGACCCGTTGGATAAGTGACCCTCCGGTTCGAAGAATGAAGCAGTGCCGGTCTGCTGGCCCACCGCGCAACAAATGACATTCACGCGACCCAACAGTCCGTTCGCCTCCAAGTTTTCCAACAACCGCCGAAACGCCTTGGGAGAAGGCTCGAACGAAAACAGTCGGCGTTTCTCCGCCCCGGCCAAGCCCGCCAGAAACGTCGTGTAGGCGCCGACATTCGCGCCGATCTCAATGATCGTGTCCACTTGGGGAACCAACTCTTCGACCACGGCATACACCTCGGGCTCAAATGGCCAGACCCGCTCGCCCAGCACCGCGCTGTCGTCCTCCTCCAAGTGCGGATGGATCCATGTCCGCACGTTCGCACCGAAGCGCACGCGCTGCGGCGGCAACGCCAACGGCGGCCAGGCCACGTGGTGGAGGTTGTTGAGAAACCGCTGCCGGAAGCGTTGCGGGCAAAGGGGCAGGCCCAATGCAACCAGCCAGAAATACAACTTTGCCAGCCCGGCGCTTCGAGCTAGGAGCCCGTGGAGCACAACCCCCAAATGGTGCAGAAACTTCATGAGTGAGCAGGAGCCTCGGAGGCGGACGGCAATGCGGCCGTCGGTCGATTTCCCGCGCGCTTGAGCCGCAGGCATTTTGATTCCACCCAATGCCAGCTTAACGCGGCCAACAACACTGTGGCCGCCAGCGACGCCAGCAGCAGCCCCCAGGGCCCGGCCTGTCCTACGCCCGCCGCCATCAAGAGTTGCTGAACCGGAAAGCCGTAGATGTAGATTCCGTAGGAATAGTCGGCGTGGGGCCGCTTCGGAAAACCTTCCGCCGGCACGCCGAGGCTGGCGGCATAAAATAGAAGATAGGGCATCACCAGCGCCGCCGTCAGCGGCCAGTGGTGGGTGCCGCCTATCAGCATGCCGGCCAAGGCGGAGGCACCTAGCCATGGCGAGCGTGGAATCCGGTGCCGAAACAGGTAGAAGGCGGACCCGCACAGAAAATACAGTGGCAGCAACACGACCCGCTCGCTCAAGTAAAGCCGGCCCAGCACGACTCCCGGCGGAAACGCCAAGCAGTTCGCGAGCACCGCCAGCGCGCCCGCAGCCACCACCAACGGACACCGCTTGAGGACGCCAGCCACCCCGAGCGCGGCCACCATAGCGTAGCACCCCGCTTCCCACGGGATGGACCAAAGCGAGCCGTTGACTGAATAGGCCTCGGCGCTGGCGGCAAAGAGGCTGCCGATGCGGTTCTGAAACTGCATGAGCAGGCCGTTGCGGAGGACATACCCCAGTGGACTGGGTTCCTGCCTCCAGTAAGTAGCCAGTCCGGAAGCGGACTGCGCCGCCAACGCCAGCGGCCCGATCACGAAGGCCGTCACCAGCAGGCAGGCCAGATATCCCGGGAAGATACGCAGCAGGCGATTACGCGCGAACTGCCACGCAGTGGGGCTGTGCTCCCAACTGGCCGTAATCAAAGCGCCGCTCAAGACGAAAAACCCAGCAACTGCTGCCCCACCCAAACTAAACTTGAAACGAGTGGCAGCCAACAACGACTCAGACCCGCTAAGAACAAATGCGTGCTCAATCAAAACAGCGGTCGCAAGCACATGCCGCATGGTTCCCAGTCGGTTGCGGCCGGGCTCGAAGCAGTTCGCGAAACTCGGATTCACTTCAAAGCTTGGTCGTAGCGATGAGAAAGTTCAGCAAGCGGTAGCTGGGATCTGGCTGAGGAACGGCCTGATATTCAAGCGCTCCATCGGCTCTAATCAGATGGAAGTGGTAGCCGGCGGAATTCAAGAGGCCGACCACCTGTTGCTGCCTTGCGAGATGCGCCGGATTCTGGGTCCAGAGCAGCTCAAGCAGGATGAGCGGGCGGAATTTCTGGAGCACATGCCTAGCCCCCTGAATGACCTCGAGTTCGCCGCCTTCCACGTCGATCTTCAGAACATCTACTCGTCTGAGGTCGGCTTCATCCGCATAATCGTCTAGAGCCATGCAATCCACCTCGATCGAAGACACATTTTCGCTTTGAAATCCGGCCACCGTGGAAGCGGTGTCAAACCTCACACCATTAAAAAACAATCGCGTCTTGGCGGCCACCGTCCCGACTACACATTGATTCACCCGCACGTCCTGCCAGCCATTATTAGTCACATACTGTTGCAGTAACTGCGCCAGTTTTGGAAATGGCTCAAAGGTATGAATTTCTGCATCTGGATAAATCGCCTTTATACGCAGCATATACTGACCAAGTTGCCTCCGACATCCAAAATGACTGGCCTAGAATCTCGCAAGGCACGACGCAGTGCAATGAACACTTCATCTTCATAGTCATCCAGGCCCTCGAGAACAAAGACGTCGTTGGTCCCCGGGACAACGGGAACGCAGAACCGGCAGTTGTCGATCGTAATTTCGCTGAGGAAACCAGAAGCCGGCCATCTGGCCATGATGCGCGACCAGATCCCACGGCGCCACTTGGTGGGAATCAACCCCGCCGAGAAGCTGGTCAGCGCCAGTTTGATGATCCAAGGTGGACTACAGAGAGAGGAGCAGTTCATATTCTTATGGCTAGCGACACCCGTAGATATCGTGGCAGCGCGACGCTCATGACATTACTCCGGCGACTTTCAGCCATTCAGCCGATCGGCGTTGCCCCTCGGCCAGCGAGACGCGCGGCCGCCAGCCGAGTTGCTGGAGCTTCGCGCTGCTGAAGCGGGTGCGGGTCGGGCCGAATAGTTCAGTGAGCCAATCGGGCGGCACCGGCGGAGCGGCACTGGCCGGGGTGGCGGGCAATGGCGGCGGTCCCGTGCGCAGCCGCTCCATGCGGCCGCGAAACCGGTTCAGCAACTGTTGCTTGAGCGGGCCCAGCACAGGGTGCCGGTTGACTAGTGCGAGGAACTTCACGTCACTGACGAGATGTCTGGCGACCTGCCGCAGGGTGCTGGGTTCCACGGGCGAAGGTCGGTGGCTACGGAGCGCCTCGGGCGTCAGGTCGGGCACGTTGACCGCCCACTCGCCGAGCAGCGGCGTGAGCAACTCACGCCAAGAACAAGAGCCGTCGTTGACCAGATAGCGTTGCTGGTGGGCTTGGGGCGTCGTGGCCGCCAACAGCATCGCATCCACGAGATTCTCGACGTAGGTGTAGTTGGCGATGCCCCTTCCGCCTGCGACCCAGGCAAACTTGCCTTCCTTTGCGAGGTCCGCTGGCAGGCGTGTGTAGGTCTTGCCTCTAGGTCCATAGACGCACGAGGGGTTCAGCACCACCACCCGGGTCGTGCCCAAGGGCGTGGCCGGATTCAAGCACCAGCGCTCCATCTCCGCCTTGGTCCTGCCGTAGTTCCCATAAGCCGGCGCATAGGGCCAGGACTCGTCCACCAGCGATTGGGTGTCGGGATGGCCGAAGACGCCCATGGTGCTCAGCACCACGACCGCCTCGACCCTAGCCGCGACCGCCTCTTCGATGAGCAGGCGCGTGGCGTCCACAGTGATGCGCCGCGCCTCTGCGTCCGTCTGGCCGTAGGCGAGGTGAAATACCCACCGCGCGCCTTGCACCGCCGCGCGCACCTGATCACGCTGCGCCAAATCCACGCGGGGCAGTGTCACGGGAAAGCGCGCCGCGTCCGCGCAGGTGCGGTAATTGCGCACCGGCAATACGAGGTCGGTGAAGCCCAGTTCCGCCAACCGCTCCGCCAGCGTGCCGCCGATGAAGCCCGTCCCGCCGGTGACCACCGTGCGGCCGACTGGCAGTCCGGGCCGCTCCGGCTCCAGTCCTGCCCTGCGCTCGATGCGCACGCGGTAGGCGTGCTCGATGAGCGCCGTCGTAGCCCGTGCGTCCGCCGCCGACACGCGCACCGGCTGTCCGCGCACGGCGGCGGCGAAATCATGGAACTGTTGAGCGAAGCATGACACGAAGTCGCGCGGCCAAGCCGGATCCACGAACGGCTGCTCCGGCGTCAGCTCGATGCCCATGCCCGGCATAAGGCCGCTGACCACGCACTTCGCAAAGTCATTCCGGTCCAGCGTCAGCGTGGCGCGCGTGCCGCGGAACGTGACCGTGTTCGCGTCCGGATGCAAATGCGACATTCTCAGTGTCACGGGCACACTGGAGTCCGTCTGGAGCCGATAGCAGCAGGACGCCTCGACCCCGCCGCGTGCGTCA
>VFZP01000218.1 GCA_016871115.1 Acidobacteriota bacterium | reverse complement strand
GCCGGCAGGGTAAGGTCAAATGAGCGACGTACCGGCACCTGAAAAGTGTCAACAATCACGCCGGTCTAAAGTGTCAACAATCATCCCGGCCGCGCACTGACGGTTACCCTAGCCTGCTACGGCTCGCTGAATTACTCAACAAGAATACCGATTACAAAGTAAGGCTGGTTGGTCACACCGACTATATCGGCGCGCATCCTTTCAACGACCAGTTGGCTAGGACTCGCGCTGCGTCGGTGAAAACTTTTCTGGAAAAGTACGGCGCGCGTGCCGGGTAGATTGCCTCTGACGCGCAAGGGAAGCGTTCGCCCAAAGTGCCGAACACTTCCTCCGAGGGTCGCTTCATCAACCGCCGCGTGGAGATGACCGTGACCGACGGGCAGGGCAAGGTTGTTGGCGCCGGCGGCGTCTCCGATGCCATCCGCTCGATCGAGGCGATGCAGAAGAAGCAGGAAGAGTGCTGCTCGCAGATCCTGCGCCGGCTCGACAAGCTCGACGAGATCCTCGCGATGTTGCGCGATCTCAAAGATCAGAACGCGCAACTCAAGCGCGATGTGGATGACCTGAAGAATCGTCCGGGCGGATCCGCCGGTGCGGCGGGCGCCGCGGGCGCTTCCCAACTCGCCGGCGTTGCCGGTGCGGCGGGCGCTGCTGGTGCCCAGGGCGTTCCGGGCGCGACGCAGACGGCGGGCGCGGCAGGTGCGGGCATGTCGCCGAAGGATCTCGAAGACCTCGCCGACAAAGTCGCCAAGAAGGCCGTCGACACCATGCGCGGTTCCGGCTACGGCAAGCGCTACCTGGGGCCACGCTTCACGCTGCTTGGTCTGAATGGCGGTGTGGACTCGACCGGCAACCTGACAATGTCGGGCCGCGGCCGCGTGTTCGCTCCGTTCACTTCGAACCTCGCCTTCCAGGCGCAGGGCGAGCACACGTGCTTCCGCGATCGCAAGGAAGGCCAGTTTGACGCCGGTCTCGTCGCCCGCCTGAAGAGCATTCAGGTCGGTGGCTTCTCCAGCTTCAAGACGGTGGGCTTCCGCGACTTCCAGTCCAACGGCACGCTGGGCTAGTTTGCCTTCATCGGCGACTACATCTTGAAGCATGGCAAGGTTGGCGTGTTCGGCACGAAGTCGTTCCTCGATAATGCTGTCGTCAACCGCCAGCAGATCACGCGCAACATTCTTGAAGGGAAATACCTGCGCGTGGTCGATCAGGTGGGCGGCCAGATAACCGTCGCGCTCGGCAAGAAAGCTTGGTTTGAAGGTAACCTCGGCTACCTGCATTCTCGCGACGGCAACGACCGGCCGGGTGGCACGGCCCGCATCGTCTACCCGCTCAACAACATCATGGCGTTCACGCTCGAAGGCGGCTTGAACGAAACGATGATCGGTCCGGAGCACAACGGCCGCGTTGTGGCAGGTCTGATGTTCGGCAACTTCATTAACCCGCGCGAATTCGCCGGCGTCGATCATCCGGTGCCGGTCGACATCCCGCGCGTTCGTTATGAACTCCTGACGCGCCGCACGCGTACGGGGAACGACCCGCCGGTGGCTGACGCCGGCGCCGATCAAACCTCGGCCCGCGCCGGTACGATCGCGCTGGACGGCTCGGCCTCGTTCGATCCGGATGGCGACCCGATCACGTATCAATGGAACCAGATCGCCGGTACGGCTGTGACGCTCTCCAGCACCACCGGGGCCCGCACCACCTTCACCGCAGCTGAGGGCGAAAGCTACGCCTTCCGTCCGACGGTGCGCCATGACAAGGGCGCCCAGGGCATCGCCCGCGTGACCATTACCACGCGCGAAGCTCCGAAGGTGCGCATCGTTCGCTTCACCGCCGCGCCGGGCGTCGTCCGGCCGGGTGAGTCCGCAACCTTGAACTACACGGTGGAGAACGCCGACTCGGTGACCATCTCTGATGTGACCGAAACGCTCCGCGCCGACACTGGCAGCGTCACCGTCCGCCCGACCCGCACCACCACCTACCGGCTGGTGGCCCGCAACCGTACGGGTGAAGATTCGGCGTTGGCCTCGGTGGTTGTCGAACAACCACTGCCGCGTATCATCAGCTTCACGGCCGATCCGCAGACCATCATTAAGAGTCAGAAGACGACCCTGTGTTGGGAAGTGGCCAATGCCGATGCAGTGGAGATCGTGGGTGTGGGTACCTACAGCGGCGCACGCGGTTCGGTGGAAGTTTCGCCGGAAGCCTCACGCGGCTACACCATCATCGCCCGCAACGCTGTGGGTGAGACCTCGGCTGGCCTCGCGGTAAGCGTCAACGTCGGCCCGACGCCGAAGGCGAGCTTCACGGCCAACCCGATGCAGATCGTGGTGGGCAACTCCTCGACGCTGCAGTGGAACGTTACCGACGCAACCGAAGTGACCATCGAGCCGGGTCTCGGCAAGGTGGACGCGACGGGCAGCCGTCAGGTGTCGCCGACGCAGACCACCACCTATACGCTGACCGCCACCAACCAGTACGGCGAAACCAAACTGGTGACCACGGTGGAAGTGCTGCCGCGCGTCAAGATCAACACCTTCACGGTTCGTCCGGACCTCATCAAGAATCCGGGTGAGCCTGTGACGTTCACCTGGGATGTGGACGACGCCGTCAGCGTCTTCATCGATAACGGCATCGGTCCGTGTCCCGCCAAGGGTTCGCTCACCAACGCCGGCCCGGTCACGACCACCACCTACACGCTCACGGCGATCGGCCGCGGCTCTACTGCGACAGCGCAGGTGACCGTGACGGCGCAGCCGCCGGCCCCGCCGCCGGTGAACCGCCCGCCGACGGCCAACGCCGGCCAGGACATCACCACCAGCTATACCGAGCTGCAACTGGATGCCTCCAAGTCCTTCGACGCCGACGGTGATGCGATCACCTTCAGTTGGCGCTCGGTGGACGGCCGCGCCTCAATCGTCAACCCCACGTCGGACAAGCCGACCGTGCGGCTCGATCAAACGCAGTTCGCGCAGTTCGTCTTTGAAGTGACGGTCACCGATTCCAAGGGCCTGATCTCGAATTCGACGGTGCGTGTGAATCTGATCCAACCAGCTCCGCTGCGGTAACACAGCAGGAGTCAAAACGAAAGGGCCGGGTAGCGCGAGCTGCCCGGCCCTTTCTGTATTTCTGAGTCAGTGCGACAGTTGCGTTGCTCTCACGCAACCACGCCGCGCAGCACACGGCCGCCGATATCGGTCAACTTCCGGTAGCGCCCCGCGTGCAAATAAGTGAGGCGATTGTCGCTGAGTCCGAGAAGATTCAGGATCGTGGCGTGTACGTCGCGGATCGGGATCGGCTCGCCGAGAGCTTTGATACCGAATTCGTCCGTCTCACCCGCGGTCGCGCCGCCTTTCACGTCGCCGCCCGCCATCCAGACGGTGAGGCCCCATTGATTGTGATCGCGGCCGGGCTTATCGGAAGCAAGATCGTTGATGAACGGAGTGCGGCCCATTTCCGAAGTCCACACGACCAGCGTTTCCTCCAGCAGACCGCGACTCTTCAGGTCAGAAAGCAGGCCGGCCACGGGCGTGTCCACTTCTGCGAGATGCGCGGGCATACGTTCGCCGATATTGCCATGATCGTCCCAACTGTAGCGGCCGATCTCGACGCCATGAATGCAGAGCACGTGGCGGACGCCGTTCTCCACGAGGCGCCTGGCGAGCAGGCACTGCCGGCCGAAGCCCTCCGTGACGGGGTTGTCGAGGCCAAAGAGACGGCGGGTCGCTTCCGATTCGCCTGACAGATCGACGGCCTGCGGGGCTTCGGTCTGCATGCGGAATGCAAGTTCATACGCGCCGATGCGCGCCTCGAGTTCGGCCTCCTCGCGGCGGTTGCGCAGGTGTTCCGAGTTGATGGCGTGCAACAGGTCGAACTCCTGGCGTTGCAGTTCCCGCGACACGCCTTTCGGTGGCGCGAGATCGATGACGGGAACGCCCTTCGAGCGGAATAACGTGCCTTGAAACGCGGCCGGCAGGTAGCCAGCACTCCAGACAGCGGCGCCATTGACCGGAGCGCCACGGGGGTCCTGCAGTACGACATAGGCCGGCAGATTCTGATTCGGAGTGCCGAGCCCATAACTGACCCACGAACCCACCGACGGGCTTCCGGGAAATTGCGAGCCGGTGTTCACGTGCATGGTGGCCGGGCCATGATTGTTGTTGTCGACCCTGATTCCGTGGATGAATGCGAGATCGTCGGCGTGGGCGGCAAGCTTCGGAAGCAGCGACGTCATCCACCGGTCGGACTGGCCGTATTGCCGGAACTCGAACGGGCTGGGAATCGTGCGGTGAGGGTCTGACAGAAACCCGTCGATTTCACCCGACAGACCCGGCGTCCTGGGCAACCGCTGGCCGGCGAATCTCTTCAAAGCGGGCTTGTAGTCGAACGTGTCGAGCTGGCTCGCGCCGCCAGCCATGAAGAGGAAGATGCAGCGTTTGGCCTTGCGGGGGAAGTGTGGCGCGCGCGGCGCGAACGGCTTCTCCGCGGCGCTATCGGCGGCGCCCGCTTCTGCCAGTATTCCGCTCAGGGCGAGCGAGCCGATACCGTTCCATGACCTGGCCAGGAACTCTCTTCGGGATGATCGTTCAGTCGACATACAGGAACTCATTGCTGTTCAGTAGAACGCGGCACAGACCCACCAGGCGATCCTGCGGCTTCACCGCTGCCCGAAGAAAACTCAAGCCCATCTCTCGCTCGGTTTCGTTCGGCCCGCGGCCGAATGCGATCTGAAACGCCAGTCTGATCTGGGCATCCGGGTCCTCTCCTGCCCGCTCGCAAACGCGCTCGGCAAACCGCCGGGATTCGCCGTTCACGAATTCGCTATCGTACATCGCCAGCGGCTGAAGTGCGGTCACCGTGGTGCGCCGCCGTTCGCAGGATGCGTTCAAAACGGGCGTATCGAATGCCTCAAGCATCGGCAAAGTCAGCGACCGCCGCTGGTAGACGTAGATACTGCGCCGCAGCGAATCCGGCTCAGGCGACGTTTCCCAGGTGTTGATCGACTGTACACGCTGTTCACGATCGAGGCCTTCTGGAAGCGGCGGAAACACAGCGGGTCCACCCATTTCGAGATTGAGGCGGCCGCTCACCGAAAGAATGCTGTCGCGTATGGCTTCGCCCTCCAGCCGCTGCCTCGGAAAGCGGGAAAGCAGGTGGTTGCCGGGATCTGCCGCCAGGCCGGTTTCCGTTGCCCACGAGGCCTGGCGGTAAGTGCTCGATCTGAGAATCAGGCGGTGCATCGCCTTCACGCTCCAGTTCTTCTCGACGAACTCCGTGGCAAGCCAGTCGAGCAGCTCCGGGTGAGTGGGCTTCGCGCCGTTGCGCCCGAAGTCGCTTGTTGTCTCCACCAGCCCGCGGCCAAAATGGTGTTGCCAGATGCGGTTCACCATCACCCGCGCGGTAAGCGGATTCTCGGGACTCGCGATCCACTTGGCGAGCGTCATGCGCCGGCCGCGAGTGGGGTGCCGCTTGTAGCGGTCGATCGGGAGCGTGGCGGCGTCCGAATTGCCCGTGAGGGAACTCGGAAATCCCGCCAGCACTACTTCGCCGGGCCGGTCCGGATCGCCGCGCAACAACACATGCGTTTGCGGAACGCTTGGCCCATAGGGCGGATCGTCGGCATTGCGAACCGACATTGCCGAGGCCTCCAGCCGCAACAGGTTGTTCTTCAACCGGCGCTGCTGTTCTCGAAAAGCGAGGAACCGTTCGCGCTCCTCGACGGAGAAGGTCGGGTCTGCTTTGTCGGAAGCAATGGCATTGTCGTTCTCCGCGGTGAAGATGCGCTCCAAATCGCGCACTGCGGGCGTCTTGGCGTCTTTCGACTTCTCCCGCTTCCAAACCGCCGCCAGCCGTTCCACCAGCGGTTTGCTGAACTGGTCGAACTGGGCATCCACGGCCTCCGCTGCTCGGCGGAACGCGGCGGCCTTGACCTCGATGAGTTGCTTTTCGCCGGGGCGATAGAACTCCGCCGGCTGCGGTCCGCCGAGTTGTTGCGAATCGCCCGCCCGCGGAGGAGCGATGAACACACTGGCGAAGAACGCCTTCAAACGGTAGAAATCCTTGGAGGGAATGGGATCGTATTTGTGGTCGTGGCACTTCGCGCATCCTGCGGTAAGGCCCAGGTAGACCGAACTCACGGTGGACACCATTTCGCTCAGCAGAATGTCACGGCTTTCTTCGCCGCGCGGTTCGGTGAACGGTGCGAGCCGCAGGAACGTCAAGGCGACGACTTTGTCGGGGTCAGGCGCGGGTAATCCGCCGGCGCCGCCCACGTGTTTGTATTCATCGCCTGCGAGCTGGTCGATTAGAAACTCGTCATAAGGCTTGTCCGCGTTGAAAGCATCGACAACCCAATCCCGATAGCGCCAGGCATGAGAGAACTCGGCATCGCCCTCGTAGCCGTTGGTGTCAGCGTACCGGGCCAGATCGAGCCAGTGGCGCCCCCATCTCTCGCCATAACGGGGACTGGCGAGCAGGCGCTCGACGAGAACCTCATAGGCGTGCGGGGAATCGTCGTCCACAAACTGCTGGACCTCGTTCGGCTGCGGGGGAAGCCCCAGCAGGTCGAAATAGAGCCTACGGACCAGAGTGCGCTTTTCCGCCGCGGCGGAGAGCGTCAGCTTTTTTTCTTCCAGCTTTTGCAGGATAAAGGCGTCGATTGGATTTCGTACCCGGTCAGCATTCCGAACTGCCGGCGGCGTGGGCCGAGTGGGCTTAACGAAAGACCAGTGGCGACGGACTTCGGCCTCTGCCCCCAGCACGGTCTGCCCGACCGCCAGCACCGCAAGGATCGCCGAGACTAGATTCAATCCATGCCATCATACAACCCTTGAACTGCTCAGGCCGTCGCTTCCAAGACCGAATCCGCCCGGGCGACGTGTTCCTGATGCACAACCCCCATCACGGCAATGACCACCTGCCGGACGTCACGGCGTTCGTTTCGGCCGGCGCCGCCGCCACCGGCCAGTCCTCAAGGCCGGCGGTCACGCTGCGCGCTCGGACGCATACCGGCTGCTTGACGTTCGCCCGCTTTTTCGATCGCCCGGTGATCCTTTTCGATGCGCTGCATTTCGGATGCTGGAGTATCCTAAGGCCCAGCGTCCATGAGCTACCTTGATTTTCCCCGCTTCCACTTTTTCGGCCGTTGTTCCATCGACCCGCCCACCATCAACAACATCCGCCAGAACTACAACACCGGCAACACCGATCCGACGCCCTTCTGGTGCCCCCACGGCTCGGGAGACTTCTGGTTTGTCGACTGCCTCATCACCAGCGCGTTTGAAGCCTCGGGACGGCATCTGCACCTGGAAGCAGACGACGCGCTGATCGGCGGGCCGCTCGGGTGCCGCGAGGATCCTGACCGCGGCGCCGCCAAACTGGTTGACCTCGACACCGACCAGCAGAACGTCTCCACGGTGTACGGTATGCGGCTGCAATGGCCGCTGCGCGGAACCAACCGAACCCTGGTGGCCGGCGTGGACCCGGTTTCGGCCAAAAGTCTCTGGCCGAACGTGATTCAGACCTTCGGCTTTGGCCAGGTGACGATGACGCTCGCGGCGGCTTCGTTTCAAACCGTGGTAGGGGTGGCCGAGGCCGACTGGCCGGAACACAGGCCGGAATCGCCCGTGCTGCAAAATCTGCGCGAGGCCTGCGCGGTAGTGAACGGCTGCCGGGTGCTGTCGCTGAAGTTCGTGATCGACGCGTCTATCACAGGCCGGGCGAGTGCGCAGTTCAGCACGGGGCGTGTGGTCGGCACGCTCGGCCCGTGGAAACAGGGCGAGCCATACCATTGTCCCAACCGGCGGTGGCTGGTGCCGGGTCCCAAGCCCAACGCGACCTCGCCGCCGCCCGGCTGGAAGAGCCAATGGCCGCCCTGGGACTTTGCCTCGTTCAACGGCGCGCCCTTCTGCGTGGATGAGACGCATCGCCGGTTTACGATCGACCCGGGAAACTCACGGCAATTCACCACTCCGGGCGGCCCGGCGGTGAACGCGGGCCGGCTTGTGGCAGTGATCCCGGATTCGAGCGGAGATCCGGCCAAGGAAACAGTACACGGTCTCGTCGACTACTCCGAGAGCCGCCACCGCAAGGCCGCGGGCATTGCCGAACTGGCTCTGACGCCGGACCAGATCGCCCTGCTCGCCACGCGGCCCCTGCAGATCGAGGCGCGCATCGCCGGCCTCAACCGCGTGATCGTGCTCGCCGAGGATCCCGCGAGTCTGGACTATGCCCTCGATCAGCGCGTGTTCCGCATGGCGCACGACACGCCCGAGATCGCCGTGCAAACCACTACCGCGTATGTCACGCGTTTTGGCAAGCCCGCCGCCGGCGTGGAGTTGTCTCCGCAACTGCAGCCCTCGGCCACGGGTGGAGTGCCCTGCGGCAGCGACTGTATTCATCTCGAAGCCGGGGCCAGCGACGAATGCGGCCAGGCCGTGATTCTCATTCGCGCCGTGCGCAATCCGGGCCATCCGCTGGACCGGCCGGGCGGGCTCGATGGCCAGGTGTTCCTGTTTGAACTGCTCACCGGTCCTCGCCAGACCAACGTGGCGCGGGACGAGCGGCTCATCTCCATCCACCTCTACGAAGACTGCCCTGTGCCGCAGACTCCGTCGTGGAAACAGGTGCGGGACATCTTTATGCCGTACAAGGCGCTCTACCCGAACATGTTCGAACGTGTTGACCTGACGGACCCGGACGCCTTCCGCGCCTTCGCGCCCCTGATTGCCCAGCGTCTGCAACTGCCGTTTGACCATCCCAAGTACATGCCGGTCACGCGCGACATGTCGCCCCATAAGACGCAACTCGTGCTGAGCTACCTGCAGGGCGCGTCGAAGGCCGAGGTGTTGTTGCCGTTGCCGTTGTCGCCCGTTTCGCCGCCGTACCAACTGAGCTTTGCTGAGAAGCAGTATCCTCCTGGCCAACCAACGCTGCCGGCGCTCCAGTCGTTTTGCGCCGCGCGGCTACCGGGCTCGTCGCAATGGCTGATTGTGGGCGGCCAGACCAAGGGCATCCACGGCTTTGCCTTGGGCGACGACCTCAATCCGAACCTCTACTTGATCGATCCGGAGACACGACGGTTCCAGTCCTTCGGCCTCGTCGGCCAACTCAAGCGCCCGTCGGTCACCGAGCCGCTGACGATGACCAACGCGCAGAGTTTCTACACCGCCGGCTGGGGCTACTACTACCAACTGGGCGGCTATGGCTCTGACGGCAACAGCGCGCGCCCGATCACCTTCGATACGCTGACGCGCTTCCGGTTGGCCGACATGATCGCGGCCATCACCGAGTCGCCGCAACCGCGGCTGGCCCGGATTCTGGGGCTCATTGAGCAGGTGCGCGATGCGCGCGTGACCGTCACCGGCGGAGCGTTGCTGCGCCTCGGCGGGCAGATGTTTCTGGTCTGCGGGCAGAACTTTACGGTCGTGGTGGGCGAGTTGAATAGCACAGCCATCTATACCGAGCAGGTGCGCTGCTTCCATTTGCGCGCCGATGGAGTTCTGGGCACCGTCGATTCAACCTATGGCGCCACGCCCGACCCCGGCAACCACGAGTTCCACCGCCGCGACCTGAATGTCGTGCCAACATCGACCCCAACACCGGGCACGAGAATCTGATCGCCTTTGGTTGCGTGTTCCGCTTCGGGAACCTGACGGTATTTGATAATCCCGTGGAGATCGAACACAACGGCACGGTCTTCGTCCTTCACGATTTCAAACAGCGCATGAACCTGTACCAGTGCCCGGTGATCGGCGTGTGGGATCCGGTGAACCGGCGCGTCAGCCACTCGCTGTTCGGCGGCATCGGCAACTGGGTGGCCTCGGCGGACAACCGCTACCTGGCGCACGAACCGCTGGCCATGAGCGGCCGTGTGACGATGTTCGCTCGTGACGCTGGCGGCCCGCTACGCGAGTACCTGCATCCGGACCCCATTCCGGGCGGACTGCGCGTCGGTACGGACGCTGTGTTTCTGCCGCACCCGGACCTGGAGAAGAACCAGCAGATTTCTAAGCACGGGCTGTTGCTGCTGGACAAGTTCCCGGTGGGGGTGAAGACGCTGGTGGGCTACATCTATGGAGGAGTGGAGTCGTTTGATGACCCGGCGACGAAGCGGGAGAGGCAGAGCAAGGCTTCCTCAAGGGTATTTGAGGTTCACCTGATGAATGCTCCGGGGCCGGGTTTTCAGATTCCGTGAGAAGGCAGGGAGGTCTCCAACGATCAGACCGCGCTCATCACGTGCCACCACAAGCGAATTCCGTCTTGGCGGCCCTCACTGCCCAATGCCGCCACGCGTCGTCCTAGCAGCGCGTGGTAAAAGTCCAGCACAGGTGACCCCGGAGATGTTTCCGACGTCTATGCGGATATGGCGATGGGAAGACGCTGGAAGCAGGCCAAGCAGGAGTGGCTGTGGGTGGCCACGG
>VFZP01000217.1 GCA_016871115.1 Acidobacteriota bacterium | reverse complement strand
TCCAGGTTCGCTCGCCAGATCGCGCGCGCCAACCGGAGCTTGCCGGTGAGCCCCGGGAACCTGCCCACTTCGCCCCGCCCCGTCGCTCCCGCCCACATCCCCGCGGCGAGCCTCGCGATGTAGTACGCGGCGTTTAGCCACAACAGCCGCCCCGGAAAATGTTTGAGAACAAGGAGGACACGATTTCGCTCAATGAGTTCCACTCTGCGCGTTGACAACTGCCCGAGGGTCGAGCCGCGGTGATGGCGGACAACGGCGGTGGGAATGTACAGACATTTCCACCCCGCTATTCTAGCGCGCAAGCCGAGTTCGGCGTCATCGGCGTATGCGAACAGATCTTCGTCGAAGCCGCCGATTTCGTCGAGCATCGCGCGGCGGTACATGGCGGCGCACCCGTCTGGCCACAGCGTCTCCTCCACCTCGCCATATTGCCCGCCGTCGATTTCGCCGTGGCCGCGGCCCCAGTTCTGGCCGTCGAGATAGATGACGTGTCCCACCTTGTCTATCTTTTTGGGATCATCGAAGACCAGGATCTTTGAAGCCGCCATGCCGAGCGTGGGCCGTCCCACGAATGCACTGAGTAATGCGGCTAACCAATTTGCGTCGGCTTCGGCGTCGTTGTTCAGCAGTGCGATAAACTCGCCGCGGGCTACGGCGATGCCCTGATTGTTGGCTTGGCAAAATCCGTTGTTGCCTGAATTAGCAATCACCTGCAGTGAAAATCTCGCGTGCGCCCCGAACCTCGCGCGTACCATTTCCAGGCTGCCGTCGGTGGATCCGTTGTCTACAAGTATTACCTCGAAAGACACTCCTTCCGCTTGTGCGGCGAGCGACTCCAGGCACCGCGCGAGGAGTTCCTGGCGGTTCCAGTTGACGACGATGACTGATGCCTCGACGGTATGGAGCGGACGAGTTAAGCTTGGTACCCTCAACTTTAGGTATACTCGCGTGGTATGGCTCATCTCGGCGATCGGCTGCGGCTGCAGCGCCTCTCGATGGGTGTGTCGTTGCAACACATCTCCGGGAAAACTCGCATCGGCTTGCGGTACATCGAGGCTCTCGAAGCGGGGGACTTCAAGCAACTCCCCGGCGCGATCTTCGCACGCAGCTTTGTCCGCCAATACGCGGAACTGGTAGGTATTGATCCGTCTACGCTGGAAGCGGAGCTCCAGCAGATGTTTCCCTCCGAAGAGATTTTTCCCAATCTCGATACGCAATCAAGCACGCTCAGGGCCACTCTTCAAAACGATACCTTGCTGACGGCCAACGGTCCACTGTGGAAACGTCTTCCTTTGACGGCGCTGTCTCTGACGGCGGCCTTGGCGATCTCTTCGTTGCTCTATATCGGCTGGCAGCGGATGGTGGTGTTCAACGAAACCAGCGATCAGGCGGCCGCCAAACCTGTGACTCCAGCTCTGAAACCGACGTCCTCTGCGCCCGGCGTTATGGCCGAACCGCTGCGTACCACGCCTTCGGCTCCGTCTGTGATGCCAGCGGCAGCCACTGTGACTCAGCCTGTGCAGCCCGCGCCTCTGCCGTTGGCCTCCACCGAACTGCGCGCTCCGGTGGCCGCCGGCGGCGCGGTGATGGCGATCCGCCTCAAAGCCTCTCAGGAATCGTGGGTGTCAGTTTCCGCCAACGGAACGTCGATGCTGGCAGCGATCATGAAGCCGAACGAAGAACGCACCGTCCATGGTGCAGAGAACGCACGGATCCTTGTGGGCAACGCCGGTGGAATTGAGATTGAGACTGATGGACGCTCGATCGGCCCTATCGGCCCGCAGGGCGCTGTGCGGTTGGTCATGCTGACACCGGCTGCGCAGCCGCGCATTCTGACCTACATCCCACAGGAAACTCCCCCGGCTGATCCCGCCCAGTCACAGGCCCCTCCGGCAGCTTCTACTCAACTCGACTAGTAGCCGCGCACACGCAATCGACGCGGCGTTCGCGGCGCTCGTTGTGAACTACCTGCGCGCGCCGCTGCGATAGCCAAAGCATGAACGCTCCGAGGCCCGAATAGAACAGCGAGCCCGGCCAGCGAGCTGTGGAGTTGAGGGGCACTGCCTGCGCGCCATTGTTGCTGCGCGTGTAGGCCACCTTCACACGTTGGCCCACCTGCAGCGGCCGTTGGCGCCGGTAGCGCTCCAGCCGGACCGTGGTAGACGGGCCTACGCGTGGAATCTGCAAATGAGCGTAGTAGGCATCGCGGCCCTGGTCCTGAATCGAAATCACGTCGGCATAGGCGGGCGTCCCTTGCAGCAGCGCCGGCAGTTCATCGCTGATGCCCACGGCGCTCGCCAGAATGAGCCCGCCGCTGAGCAGGTAGATCAGCCATTTGGCTTTCGGCAGCAGATGGCCGTTCTGCGTCTAGGCGCCGTGGAATGACCCGGGTGGCGCCGGCGTCGCCGGCCTATTAGCCGCGCTCGGCTGACCACGCCGCTTTGCCATATTCTCCCAGGTGCACTTCGCCGCTCATGCGTTTTCCGCCGGCGGTGACGGTGCCTTGGAAATCGTACGGGAGCGATTGGCCTTCATAACGCAGCGAGCTACGGAAGCTGACGTGGGCTCCTTCGATGGCGCCTTTCACGGCGCTCTGCGCGAGACGGCCGCGGTGGGTGCCGGTAAGGTCGGTGCCGCTTACGTTCAGTGTGAGGCTGTGCTCGGCGGAACCGACGGCGAACCGCAGCGCTACGCGCCACTCGCCCGATACGTCGGCCACGGGCGGCGGGGCAGGCGACTTCACCATCCGCGGGCGAATGGAAGCAACGCGCAGTATGGCCTCCAGACGATCGGCGACAACCTTGGCATCGCCATCTTTCATCGACACGGGGCGGATTTGGAAGGCGCGGCCGTCGCCTTCTCCATGAGACTGGATGCGCGGTGAACCATGCAGAAGCTGCTGGCCCACTTGGCCCGCGGTGATATCCAGGTCGCTCTTGCTCCAATCGAGTTGCAGCGTGGGGAACGGACTGGCGCCTCTCGGCGGGCGCAACTCCGTAGTCATGCCCTTGAACTTCTCCATGCGCGCGGCGATCTCCTTGAGCCATCCTTCCCAGCGCTTGTAGTCTGCCTCGAACGTGTAGCCGGTGGCTACCCACGCGTCGATCGCCGCCACCAGGCCCATCGTCTCTTCCTTGCTCGCCTTCATGGAACGTCCGAAGGCATGGTGCGGCGACGAGTTGGCCCAGGCCGCTTGAATGAAATCGGCGCGGCCGAGCAGGAGCCCTGACGATTGCGGCCCGCGCAAGATCTTGCCGCCGGAGTACGCCACCATATCCGCGCCGCGGCTGAGATAGGGATTTATCTTGAGCGGCAGTTCGGCGGCAGCGTCCACCAGGATAGGCAATCCGTGTTTCTGCTTGATGGCCACCAGCTGTTCCAGCTTCACCGGGCCGTTCCCTTCGCCGGTGCCCAGCAGGAACAGCATCGCCGTGCGCGCATTCACGGCACGCTCGGCCTGTTCGGGCGTTTCCACTTCCACCATCTTCGCTCCGGTGGTCCGCAGTGCCTGATCGTAGGCATTGCGAGACTGGCGAGCGATGATCACTTCGTTCTTGAGGCCCGTGAGGTTGGGCAGTTGCTGGATCTTCTCTGGGTCAGTCCCGGCCAGCACTCCAGCCGTGGCATGCGTCAGCGCGGCCGATGCGCCACAGGTGACGATGGCCGATTCGGCGCCCAGCTTCGGCGCGATGTAGGCGCCCACCTTGGCCATCAACTCATCGAGGTTCACCGGCCAGTAGCTGGCTTCCTCCATCGCGCGCTTCACTTCCGGCCTCGACAGCGCTCCGCCGTTGATCGTGTACGTGGCGGTGAGATTGATGAAGGGCTGCCCGCCGATGCGCGTGTAGAGGTCTTGCGACTCGCCGGCTTTGGCTGCCGCCGCGGCCGGCGCTGCGCCCGCCTGCGCCTCCGTCAATCCCAATAGCGCGGCATAGCCGCCGGTACGGAACACATCGCGACGTTTCATGGTTTTTTCCTCTCTCTGCCGCGCAGATACTGCTTGCGCACCGACGCGGTCATTGTGCCGAAGTACGTACCGATTTTATGTTCAACCGCCGCGCCGAGCAACAGGTGCGCTTCGGGTTGGGTGAGTCGCCACTCGCCGGTGAGCCAGGCGAGAAGGTCTGAGTTGGCGTTGCGCACCGCCTGGTCCATGCTGCTGACGAACTCAGGCTGGCTGGCGATGGAGACGATATGCGTGTCGTTTTCCAAGCGCGGCATCGACAGGCGCTGGCCCTTGATGACGCGCACGGTGAACTGCACGTCGAGCGATGTTTCGACGCCATTGCCCAAACCCTCGCCATCGCCCTGCACCGCGTGTCCGTCGCCCACGTAGAAAAACGCGCCCTCGTGGAACACAGGGAAGTAGACCGTGGCTCCTTCAACGATGTCGTTGTAGTCGATGTTGCCGCCGTGATTGCCGGACGGGCCCGAAGTCTCCACTTTCTCGCCCAGCGGTGCGACGCCGATGCAGCCGAGCATGGGGCGGAGCGGCAACTCGAACTTGAATCCGGAACCCTCCAGCAGCCGCGGGCTGGTGACGTTCCGTTCGAGATCAATGTCCCACGGAATCAGATCCGCGCGCCCGGGACGCAGCGCGTCCATCTTGTAGAAGTTCTTGTAGAGCCCTTCGATGGTGCCCGGATTCAGAATGCCCGGTGAAAGGCGGTACGCCGTGTAGCCGGTCTTGCGGTTGCAACGCACGCGATCGAGATGCACCTCCAGTGCATCGCCATAGTCAGCGCCTTCAATGTAGAACGGCCCCATCAGCGGATTGCCGGACTCGGGGTACTTATATGGATGCTCGATATGCTTAACGCCTTGCCAGTCCGCGCCGCCCGAGTCCCAAGTGCGCGTCTTCACCGTATCGCCGGACTTCAGGCGCGCCACGGGCTCCTTGAATGCGGAGAACACGCGCGAGTGATGATTGGGATAGACCTCGTGCGTTTCGGCTGCGAGACGCAAGGCCGCCAGGGCGAAGAAGAAGATTGCTCTTACCATTCGAGCCGCACCCCCAAACATAAACCACGCGGACCATTCGAATCAAGCGGCACCACATCGCCACCCGTGGAAGTAATCACGCCCACGCCCGCGTGCTGCGTGATGTTCACGCCAGGATTGGCGTAGTTGGGCGTGTTGAACACATTGGTGCCGGTAAGTTCCAGGCGCAGCCGCGCGCGCTCGCCGAAGACGATGTTCTGGGCGATTCCCGCGTTGACGATCTCAGAACTCGGCCCGAAGATGACGCCGCGCGCCGAGGTGCCGAAGAAGCCGGCGGTGGGCGCGCCGAACGCCGACGCGTGAAACCAGCGGCCGGTGGAGCGCTGATCGGCCGGGATGTTGGCATTGCGCAGATGGTTGGGCCGGAACGTTACCTGCGCCGGCGTGCGAGAAGCGGTGAAAGCGGTGCCCGTCGGATCGTTCCCGGTCCAGAGCGGCGTGAGGAACTGCCCGGAGTACATGCTCACGACGGTGGACCATTCCCATCCGCCGATAAGCATGTTCGCCCAACGGCCGGCGCCGCCTCCGAACTTCTTGCCTTTGCCGAACGGCAGATCGTAGATGAGGTTGCCGGTGATGCGGTGCGTGGGAATGTCCAGCCACACGCCTCGTTCACGCGCGGTCGAACGCGTTCTCAGGCGACTCGCCGCGTTCCAGGTCGCCAATATCGCGCGCCCACACCCACGAGGCCTGATAGGCAAGGCCGTTGGTCCACCGGCGTTCGGCTTCGAGCGTGAGCGAATGATACTGGTGTCCCGCGCCATTGGTTTGATACGTGATGCCCGGGTAGCGCGGGAACGGGCGCGCGTTGTCGACAAACGGCGTGGTGCTCGGCAGCGGCTGATTGTAGTTGTAGCCCCACTGGCCTTGCCGCGTGTTGGTGCCGATGTAGGAGGCGCGGAAGCCCGTGGCCCAACGTTGATGCTCGATGGTGAAGTTGTACTGCATCGAGTAGGGGTCGCGCAGATCTAGACGATTCCCGGCAGGCAGCGTCACCGTCGCCGGCCCGGCTACGGAGTTGGGGAAGATGCGCGGCAGGAACAGCGTCGGGTTCGGCAGTTCATTGGTGAAGGTGGGTTCGTCGACCACGAACGGCGAACCGCCGGCGTTCACCTGCCGCGGCACTACGTCAGAGAAGATGCCGAAGCCGGCGCGGATCACGGTGTTGTTGCCCAGCGGCCGCCAGTCGAGGCCAATGCGCGGCGCGAAGTTGTTGCGGTCGGCGCGAATCAGCGTTTTGTCCGGGAAGCCCGCCGCGCTGGCCTCGACGATTTCCACATAACCGCGCGGCATCAGCGGACTCACCAGACTCGTGGCGCCGTTGGGAATCACGATACGGCCGGTGGCCACGTCGAACATCGATTGACGCCCCGTGGACTCCTCCCACGGCGGATGGATCTCGTAGCGCAGACCGAGATTCAACGTCAGGTTCGGGCGCACCTTCCATTCGTCGGTGACGAAGAAGTTCCAGTCCCACCGCGTGCGCTCTTGAAACAGCGCGGGCGCGGCGCGCTGTGCCGACGTGGGAATGCCCAGCAAGAAGTCGGCGTACGCATGATTGCTGTAGCGGGTGGAGAAGTTGAGATTGCCGAACAGCGCCGCCGGCATGTTTTGATCCTGATACAGCGTGCGGCCGCCCAGTACGCCCATCTTGATGTTGTGCTTGCCGTGGAACCACGACAGTTGATCCTGGAACTGCTGAGCGAAGTTGAGAAAGCCCGGATGCCGCCACGGCGTTTGCGACGTGGCGGTGATCGCCAGGCCCGTGAAGGCCACCTGCAGCACACCAGGCAAGTCCGGTACGCCGGGCGCGAGGTCTCCGGCGATGCCGAGGCTCCGCAATACTTCCTGGCCCATCAACGGACCGTGGCGCGGGTTGTCGTTCCAGGCGTAGCCCCAGCGCGCCTCGTTCACCATCGTGGAACTGATGGTGGCCGTGTAGGAGGTGTTGACGCCGCGCGTGTCGCGGGTTTGCCAGCGCTGGCCGAAGGCGGGCAGGGAATTGTCGTAACCGCGTGAGTGCGAACGGTTCCAGATGTAGCGGCCGAACACGAAATGCTTTTGCGAAAAGCGATGGCCGAAGCGCATGGTCCAATACGTGTTGGGATCGAACGCGCGGGTGGACTGCGTGCGGTAGTTCGGGTTGCCGAAGATCGCCGTGTTGCCGAAGTTCGGCAGCGGGTAAAAGCGCTCCTGAAATTTCTGCGCCACCGGGCTGATGCGTGAAGCGGGAATGACTCCGCTGGCAAACGGCGCGTTGTTGTTGAACGGATCGCGAATGTTCTCCGTCGCGAAGTTGCCGTTGCGCCAGCGTTCGAGGAGGACCGTGGAGTTGCGGTTGTCCAGCACCTGGCTGCCCTGCGTACTTTCAAAAGCGCCTGAAAAAGAACGTACAGTTGTGGCCGTCATAGAGACGCGGAATCACGATCGGCCCGCCTGCGGAAAAGCCCGGATTGTGCCGCACACCCGTACCGCGCACCGCCGCAAATAGATTCCGCGAGCGCAGCACCGGTTATGAATAGTAGTCGAACAGTGACCCGTGCAGCGCGTTGGAGCCGCCTTTGGAAACGATGGTCACCTGGCCAATGGCGCCGAACTCCGCCGTGTTGTTGGCCATGTCCACGCGGACTTCTTCAAAGCTCTCAATCTGCGAAACCAGCGGCGAGATCTGCGTGCTGTCATATTGATTGGAGAGCGTGATGCCGTCAATCGATGCGTCACTCTGGTTGGCGCGCGAACCGGCAAAGCGGCGCGTGGAACTGCCTGCGCTGGCTTGTGTCACGCCCGGCGTCAAGCCCACGAAGTTCCACAGCGAGCGCGTGTTCATGGGCAGCACCTTCAACTGCTGCGCATCTTTTGAGTCGGAGATGCGCGCGGTTTCGGTCTCAATCAGCGTGGCGCCGGCCGAGACTTCGACACGCGTTTCCACTGCGCCTACTTCGAGGCGCACGTCAATACGGCGCACATCGAGCGGAGCCAGCCGCAGTTGATTCACTACGTGTTCCTTGAAGCCCTGCGCCTGCACACGCACGGTGTACTCGCCTTCGAGCAACTGCGGAATCGAGTCGCCGCCCGTGGCGTTGGACTCGCCGCGGTGCTCGAAATTGTTCTCGCGATTGGTGGCTGTGACGCGCGCTCCAGGCACGGCCGCGCCGGTGGCATCGGTCACTGTGCCGGTCAGGGAGGCGAAGGTTGTTTGCGCCCAGGTCTGGTTGACGCACAGCAGAGAAACGAGTGCGCGTATTCTCAACAGCATGTGGGTAGGCCCCTTGGCGGATACAATATCACGGTGAAAAAGACGACGGCGGACCGGTTGGTGGAGGAACTCGCGGCGCGCGGCGTGAAGGCGATCTTCACACTATGCGGCCACGGGCTGGACCCGCTATTTGCGGCAGCGCGGCGGCAAGGGCTGCGGCTGGTGGACACGCGCAACGAGCAGACAGCGGCCTACGCGGCTGATGCCTACGGCCGGCTGACGCGATCTCCGGGCGTGTGTGCGGTCTCGAGCGGCGTGGCCGTGGCAAATGCATTCGCGGGCGTCGCCAATGCGTGGTTCGAGTCGGCGCCGATGCTGTTGCTCTCCGGCTCGGCCGACTCGGACCGGCTCGGCCGCGGCTGCTTTCAGGATATGGACGCCGCGGCGTGGGCCACGCCGGTAACGCGCTTTTCGCGCCGTGCCGAGTCGCCGGAGACCGCGGTCGCGATGCTGGCCGAAGCGTGGGACGCGGCGTGCAGCGGGCCGGGTCCGTCACACCTGATGCTGCCGATGGATCTTCAGCGCGCCGACGCATCTGGGCAGGAGCAACCCATAGAAAAGTCCGCTGAGGTGTTGCGCCCAAATCAAGAGTTGGAACTGGTGGCGGCGGCCTTGCGAAAAGCCAAGCGGCCGCTGATCGTGGCCGGGAGCGGCGTCTACTACAACGGCGAGGCGTTCGATCTATTGTCGGTCGCTTCCACCTTCCGCATTCCGGTGCAAACGCCCATCTGGGATTGCGGCATCTTTGACGCCGAGTCGCCCGCATTCCTGGGCGTAGTGGGCGCTGCGACAGGGGGAGCAGATCTGCTGGAGCAAGCCGACTGCATCGTGCTGGCGGGCGCGGCGGCGGACTACCGCGTGAAGTACCTCGAAGTGCCCGGCAAAATTTATCCGCTCGCGCGCGGTTTCCGCGGGCTGCGGAACCGCCTGGTGGACACGGGTTGCGAAACGTTCGGGGCGTGGTTGCTGGAAGCGCGTTCGCAGCAAGCCGCGCATGTGGCGCGGGTGCGCGAGCGGGCCGCGCAGCAAACGGTGGGCGCGCGGACGCACGCTGCTCACATCGTAGATGCGCTGGAACAGTGGCTTCCCAAGGATGCCGTGCTGATTATCGATGGCGGATCGATCGGGCAGTGGGCGCACCAACTGCTAGCCACGCAGCGCTACCCGGGACACTGGCTTACTTGCGGCCGGAGCGGTGTGGTGGGTTATGGAATCGGTGCGGCGATGGCTGCGCGCGTTGCACATCCAGACCGCCCCGTAGTGCTGCTGAGTGGCGATGGTTCATTTACGTTCAATGTCGCTGACCTTGAATGCGCCCAGCGCCAGCGGCTTCCGTTCACGGCCATCGTGGCTGACGATCAGTGCTGGGGCATTACCCACACGGGCCACTTGAAGCAGTTCGGCGCCGGGATCTCGACGCAACTCGGGCCTATCCGTTTTGACCTGCTGGCGCAATCGCTCGGCTGCGCGGGCGAGCGTATCGACCGGCCAGCGGACATCACGCCGCGTCTGCGCGAGGCCCTCTCCGCGCCGGATGTTACCGTGCTGCATGTGCCCATCACTGGCGGGAATCCCGCGTAGTTCGTCACACGCTGAGAACGGGGCAGGGCGACAGCAGAATCAGATTGTGGGCATTCGTGCGCAGCCGGCCCAAGGTGCTCTGCAAATGGCCGCGGCCGATCACCAGCAGGTCTGCCCGCTGCACCTTGCCGGCCAGGAACACGCCCTGCACGATGTCGGCTTGGTTCACGACATCGATAATCACATCCTCGCCCAAACCCGCGCCGGCCACCAGCGCTTCGCAACGCGGACGTGTAGGGGCGGGGCTCGAACCGCCGGCCGCCACATGGACTACGCGCAGGACGGCGTTAAATCGCGCCGCCATTTCGCCGGCTGTTCGCAGCACCGGTACCGCCGCGTCGCCCAAGTCCACCGCGCACAGAATCGAACGGCAAGGCGGAGTCGGCTGCTCCCACTCTTCGGCATGGGCGGACGTCCAGACGGCGCAGTGTGCGTCGTGCAGCACCGATGCGGTTACGGAGCCGATCAGTAACGGGCGGAAGCGCGTGCGGCCCCGCTTGGGCATCATCACTAGATCCACCGCCTCCTGTCCGGCGGATGTGACGATCTCGTGCGCCGGTTCACCGGTCTTCAGCCGCGATTCCACCTGGAGCCCTGTCCACAGGCTGGA
>VFZP01000216.1 GCA_016871115.1 Acidobacteriota bacterium | reverse complement strand
TCATGATGGTGGTGTGCGCCATCGCAATGCTGTGCTCACTCATCATGCTGACCAAATCCCGATAGCTCAACTTGAAGCTTAAATACCGGCGGACGCACAACACTACGATCTCGGCATCGAAGTGGCGGCCGCCGAACCATTCCTCGACCGGAGCAAGACGGGCCATTCCTCTATCCTCGTCCATCCTGCCGATTTGCACCAGAGCCGAGCGGCGAGACGCTGCCCGCCGACCGGCAGACGGTAACCAACCTTAACGGCTTGCTGCGCGTCAGTCACGCGCTGCACCGCGTGCGCGGTTTTGCGGCGCTGGAACGTGAGGTGCTTGAAACGCTGCTGGAAATCTCTCCCGCCGCGCAGGCCGCGATTCTTACCGAAGACAACGGCCTCGACGGCGGCCATCACGCGCGTGGCGCCGGCCGACACCACCGTGCTGATCCAGGGTGAGAGCGGTACGGGCAAGGAGTTGGTGGCGCGCGCTATTCATCGCGCCAGCGGTCGCGCGCAGCGGCCGTTTGTGGCAATCACCTGCGCCGCGCTCACCGAAACGCTGCTGGAAAGCGAACTGTTCGGGCACGAAAAAGGCGCGTTCACCGGGGCGACGATTCAGAAGAAGGGCAAGCTCGAGGCAGCCGAAGGCGGCACCGTGTTTCTCGACGAAATCGGCGAGATGTCGCCGCTCCTGCAAGCCAAGATGCCGCGTGTGCTGCAGGAGCGCGAGCGCGAGCGCGTGGGCGGCACCAAGACGATTCGCCTGAACATCCGTTTGATTGCGGCCACCAACCGGGACCTGCGTGAGATGTCGAAGACCAGCGCTTTCCGCGCGGATCTGTACTACCGCCTGAACGTGGTGAACATCAAGACGCCGCCGCTGCGTGACCGCCGCCCCGATATTCCGGTGTTGGCCGCGCACTTTGCGGCCAAGTATGCCGCGCGTGTGAAGCGCACCATTCTCGGTATTTCACCGCAGGCACGCCAGCGGCTGATGCAGTATGAGTGGCCGGGCAATGTGCGTGAACTGGAGAACGCGATTGAACGCGCCGTGGTGCTGGGCGCGGGCGAATGGATTTAACCGGGTGACTTGCCCGAGACGGTGCTCGAAGCTTCAACGCCCGAAGGCGACGCGGCGGTTACGTTGTATGACCGTCTGCACGATGCCAAGCGGGCGATTGTGATCGATGCGCTCCGGCAAACGGGCGGGAACTTCACACGCGCCGGCGAGTCGCTCGGAATCCACGCCAATCACCTGCACCGGCTGGTGCGGACATTGAGTATGGACGCCAAGCAGTGGGGATAGCGCGGCGGCGCGATCGGCTTACGGTTTATTGGCAATAGCCGGTTCTGCGGCCGGAGCCGGCTTAGCGGCGCCCGCTTCTTTCGGAGCGTGCGGTTTGTCCACCTTTACCGGAGCCAGAATGACGTGATAGCTCTTTCCCTCGAGCTTCATCTGGCCTTCCATCTGCCCGATGCCGTCAAGGTCTTTGGCAAAGCGCTGCAGGAGCTTTGCGCCGAGATCGACGTGCGCAATTTCGCGCCCGCGGAACTGCACCACGGCCTTCACGCGGTTGCCTTCCTTCAGGAAGCGTAGCGCGTGGTTGCGCTTGAATTCGTAGTCATGATCGTCGGTGTTGGGGCGGAATTTGAGCTCCTTCACCTGGATCACGTGCTGCTTCTTGCGCGCGTCATGCTGCTTCTTCTTGTTCTCGTACTGCCATTGGCCGTAATCCATGGCCTTGGCCACGGGAGGATTAGCAGTGGGGGAAACCAGAATCAGATCGAGGCCTAACTCTTGCGCCTTGCGGATGGCTTCGAGAGTGGGCATAACAGAGTTTGAGCCATCGGGGAAGACGGCCCGTACTTCGCGAGCCCGGATCGCCTCATTTACGTTCTCCCGGATTCTAGGACGAGGAAGACGAGGCTGGAAATTACGCGGTGGATACATTCAGTAGATGTTCTTCTGCTACCTGCGATGCTAACCCGGATTCACCTGAAAAGCAAACACTTCTTTCAGAATCTACCCGCCGGCGAGAAGGAGTTCGAGCCCCCTCTTCGATGGCGGGTTGCTCGGCCCACGCCCCTTGGCAGCTGGCCACATGGCCGCGCACTACGACGTTTGGCTCCAGCGTGACTTTCTCGGCCGCCGATACTTCCACCGGTTCTCCGTTGCGGAAACCACGAACGCCGGTGCAAAGCCGCAAGGCGAGCCCGGCCCGCAGTGAACCTTCAAACAGGCAGTCCGATGCGAGCGTCATCTCGCCGCGCGCCGTGAGATTGCCGCGCACCACCGAGCCCGCGCCCACAATCAACGTGCCGCCACATTTAATGCCGTCGTCAATCAGGCTGCCGGCCGGGCATGTAAATGACCCGCACACCACGAGCTTGCTTTTGATCCAGACCGGAGCGGAAATCGTCAGGCTCCCGTCGTAGACCCAGGTGTCCGCACCGAGCGCCGTGAGTTTGCCCGGCTGAAACCCGCGCACAGACCCGAACTCCGGAAACTCGCCGGAGGAGGGCAGCGGCACCTCCAGCAGATCGCGAAACGGAGGCGGCTCGGCGATGCCGCCGAAGTGTCCGTGCGTTTGTACCTCGGGGGCGAAGAACTGCGCGGCCCCGGCTTCCAGGCTGATCTGGATGGCGCGCTCTGACATGGCAGCGGTTCTACAACAAGCGCGGGACGGCGGAACAATGGATCAAGGAAGGCAAACAGGCGGTGAAGATGACGCGGCTGAGTTGCCATCGGTTCCGCTCGAATGAGGTTCGCCTCATGCTGAGCCTGATCGCCTACAACTTGGGCAACCTGTGGCGGCGGCTGGGGCTGCCGAAGAAGATCGAGAACTGGTCGCTGACCAGTTTGCAGCAGCGGCTGGTGAAGACGGGTGGCAGGCTGGTCAAGCATGCCCGGTACTACTGGCTGATGCTGGCGGAGAGCCATCTGACGCGGCGGTTGTTCGGGAGCATGGTACGGCGGATCGAAGCGCTACCGGCGCCGACGGGGTGAAGAACGGCCCGGAGATGGAAATCTTGAGAGAAAGGAGGCTGGGACGGAGAGGTGTCGAGAGAACTGCTGGAAACAGGCATGTTCTCGGTTTTCGTTTTTGTGCGATGGTCCGAAGAAGCCATCGGTAAGGCACTGGCCCGCCCTCGGAATGGGGATTCTGATCAACCCCGGCACGGGAGTGAGGCGTCGGGTGTATGTCGGGTGTATACTGTTGGATTCCGGGAAACCCAAAATGGAAATTCCGGTTCAGTCACTGTTCGTGGTTCGACCGCTGGTGTGCGCGGCCGTCTTTTCGCTCTGCGCCGCGCGCGCCCAGCAGAATCACGATTGGCCCGTTTACCTCGGCGACAAGGCCACGACACACTACTCCTCGCTCAAGCAGATCCACAAAGAGAACGTTGCGCGGCTGCGCGAGGCGTGGAACTACGACACCGGCGAGAAGGGCGAACTGCAGTCGAATAGCTTGGTGATCGACGGCGTGCTGTACACCGCCACCACGAATCGGAAGGTGCTCGCGCTTGACGCAGCCACGGGCAAACACCGCTGGACCTTTGACCCCGCCGAACTCCGGCCCGGCAACCAGGGGCGGCGGCAGCGCGGCGTCACGTATTGGGCGAGCGGCAACGACCGGCGAATCTTCACCGGCGCGGGACCGTACCTCTACGCGTTGAACGCAGCGAACGGCAAGATCATCCGCTCGTTCGGCAAGGAAGGCTCGATTCATCTCGGTGAGGCCATCGAGACGCACGGCGGACCGGCGCCCAGCCCCATCGTTAACACGCCCGGCACCAACTACAAAGACATGTACATCGTGGGCGGCAGCACAAACGGGCCGGGCGCGATCCGGGCCTACGACGTGCGCACCGGGCGCTTGCGGTGGATCTTCCATCTGATTCCGCGGCCCGGCGAATACGGCTATCATTCGTGGCCGCCCGAGGCGTACAAGACGGCGGGCGGCGCGTCCAACTGGTCTGGGCTCTCGCTCGACGAGGCTCGCGGCATCGTCTACATGCCTACGGAAACCGCGCTGCCCGACTTCTGGGGCGCGGACCGCGCGGGCGCGAATCTGTTTGCCAACTGCCTCCTCGCGCTCGACGCGAACACCGGCAAACGGCTCTGGCACTATCAACTGGTTCATCACGATCTGCTGGATAAAGACCTGCCCACGCCGCCCGTGCTGGTGACCGTGAAGCAGAAGGGGCTCACCATCGACGCCGTCGCGCAGGGCACCAAGAACGGGCTGCTGTTTGTGTTTGACCGCGTGACAGGCGAGCCGCTGTGGCCGATTCACGAAGTACCGATTCCGCAGTCCGAGTTGACGGAAGAGCCCACTTGGCCCACGCAGCCGGTGCCGGTGAAGCCGCCGCCGTTGACGCGGCAGACGTACACGATCAACGATGTTTCAGACATTTCCGACGCGGCGCGCGAGGCCACCACGCTCCGCTTCAAGAAGGGCGGCTCGCAGGGAGCCTATCCCGCGCCAAGCCTGAAGGAATCGATCATCATGCCCGGCTTTGACGGCGGCATGGAGTGGGGCGGCGCGGCGGTGGATCCGGACGGAATCTACTACGCGAACGTGAACGAGATTCCGTGGCTGTTCCAGATGATCCCGGCGCGCAGCGCGGACGGCAAGCCCGTGACGCTGGGCGAGCGCACGTACAAAACGCAGTGCGCCTACTGCCACGGGCTGGACCGCAAGGGCGACGCCGCATCCGGCTTCCCGTCGCTTGAGACCATTCGTTCGCGCTCGTCGCGCGCCACGGTGGCCAAGGTGATCGACAGCGGCGTGGGCCGCATGCCGGCGTTCTCCAATCTCCCAGCGGCACAGCGGGCCGCCCTCGTGGAGTTTCTGCTTGGAGAAGAGCGCCAGTCAGCGGCTCCGGCGGGGCGCAAGGCGAATGCACCGTCGTATTTGTTCGGCGGCTTCCGCCGCTGGTTCGACGCCGAAGGCTACCCCGCGATAAAGCCGCCCTGGGGCACGCTGAACGCCGTCGACCTCAACACCGGCGACATCAAGTGGAAGGTGCCGCTGGGCGAGTATCCGGAGTTGACGGCGCGCGGCATTCCGCCGACGGGCACGGAGAACTACGGCGGCCCGGTCGTGACCGCGGGCGGCGTGCTGTTCATCGCCGCGACGGCCGACGAGACCATCCGCGCGTTCGACAAAGACACGGGCAAAATGTTGTGGAAAGCCAAGCTCCCGTTCAGCGGTAATGCCACGCCCAGCACGTACATGGTGAATGGCAAGCAGTGGGTGGTGATCTCGGCGGGCGGCGGCAAGTCCAATCGGCCGTCCGGCGGGAGCATCGTCGCGTTCGCGCTGCCGGATTGATTAAAGCCAGCGCGTCATCAGGTGGCGGCTGTGCGGCTCGAAGCCCAGCTTGCGATAGACCGCATAGGCCCGTTCGTTTTCGTGCTCCACTTCCAGGCGAATCGCGCCGAACCGTCGCGCGCGGCATTCCTCAAAAACGGCTTGGAGCAACATGCGCCCCACGCCTTCGCCTCGGCAGGCGGGTAGAACGAAGAGTTCGTCGAGCAAGGCAAACGGGCCGCCGAATTCGAGGCTGAAGCACGCCGTCACGGCGGCGCACGCCGCGAGATCGTCACTGTGCCGTGCCAGCAGGACGAAGCCGTGCTGCGCGTCCGCGAGGAGCAATCCCAAGGCCCGCTGCGCACGCCCCGAGTCAAACGTCAGACCCTCCTCCTGGTAGAACTGCTCCATCAGGCCCAGCAGCGCTGAGAGATGTTGGAGCTCGGCTTTCGCGATCATCGTCAGCGTCCTTTCAACGACTCGGCAAGCGCGCCACTTCGCGCTTCCATGCCGCGGCGAATTCGCGTGAGCGCGGCGCCGCGCCCGAGACGCAGCCCGGCTCCGCCAGCAGCCGGCCATCGGCCACACTGGCGTTCACCCACCCGATCACCGCGCCATTCCACAGCAGCGGCATCGCGTAGTACCCATGGCGCGCTTCGCTGGCGGCGTGTAAGCTTCAAAGCGATACGTCCAGTCCCAAAGATGATCGAAGCGCGCGCGGTCCCACACCAGCGGATCGAACGGGGCGAGGATCCGCACGCGCGGCGACGGTGGCGGTGCCGGCGACTCCAGCATCGTGGCCGGCAGTAGGTAGCGCACGCCTTCCACTTCGCAGCGCGCAAGTTCGCCGCCGCGCAGCAACACGTCGAGCGATTTGCGCAGGTCTTTGACCGGTACGCGCGCGTAGTTCTGCACCAGCCGCAGCACTTGCGAGAGCGACTTCTCTGGCACCGGCGCAAACAGTGCCACAATGGCCGCCGCGAGGCGCTGGTGCTTCTCCGGCGCGCGCAGATCCTCCGCCCATAGCTGCGGACGCGCAGGGGCGTCGACACGGATACCCTTATCGCGCCGCGCCACGCGCAGCAAGCCATGGTAGTGCAGATCATCAAGCGCGCGTCGACGCCTTGGAATAGCCACCCCAGGGGTTTACCGCGCGCTCGGCGCCGAGATGCGCTTCGAGGTCCGCCGGATGCGCTTCGCCCAACTGCTCCACCAGCGTCAACACGCGCTTCTGCAGCGCCGTCAGCCGCTCGCGCCGCTTCGGATGCAACAGTTACCACAGTGCGCGCGAGGTGAAGCCGTAGGCGTAGAGAAAGTCTTCGTCGATGTCGAGCGCGGGGTAGTGCGCCTCCAGATCCCCGGCGCGATAGCCGTCCACGCGTTGCCGCAACACAAGATCCTGCGCGCGGGCGGGAGCGCGAATGGGATCGGCCTGCACAAACCCGAGCCGCGCGATGGCATCGCTCAGCGAGCTTGGGGCGGCAAACGTTGCATGCACCGCCCATCGCCGCAGTTCGGCCACAGTCATGCGGGCGATTGTCGCAAAGTGCGGTGCGGCACCGCCCAAGCCGTGAGAAGATAGCCCCATGATCAAGCTCAAAGTGAACGGCGCGGCGCGCCAGTTCGACGGCCCCACGGATATGCCGCTGCTCTGGTATCTGCGCGACGTTCTCGACCTCACCGGCACCAAGTTCGGTTGCGGCATGGCGCAATGCGGCGCTTGCACCGTGCACGTGAACGGCAAACCCACGCGGGCCTGTATCACGCCGATGAGCGCCGCGGCCGGCAAGACCATCGTCACCATTGAAGGCCTCAGCGAAGAGGGTGATCATCCCGTGCAGGAAGCCTGGAAGCAGTGCAACGTGCCGCAATGCGGCTATTGCCAGAGCGGGCAGATCATGCAGGCCGTGGCGTTGCTGAAGGACAAGAGCAAGCCAACGGACAAAGACATCGACACGGCCATGAGCGGCAACATCTGCCGCTGCGGCACCTATCAGCGCATCCGCCAGGCGATCAAAGTGGCTTCGGGCCAGGTGAAGGCGTAACAATCATGAACAACGACATTCGCATCGTTACTTCGCGCCGCGGCTTCCTTGGCACCATGTTCTCGGCCGGCGCGTTCATCGTGGGCGCGCGGTTGCCGCTCGAAGGCGCAGCGCCCGCGGCGAAGGCCGCTTCCAGCGCCGCCTGGCACCCCAACGTGTATCTCGGCATCGACCCGGATGGCACGGTGATTCTCGTCACGCACCGCTCGGAAATGGGCACGGGCGTCCGCAGCGTGCTGCCCGTGGTGCTGGCTGACGAACTCGAAGCCGACTGGGGCCGCGTGCGCCTGGAACAGGCCGTGGGCGACACCAAGTACGGCTCGCAGAACACCGATGGCTCCTGCTCCATCCGCGATTTCTACGACTCGCTCCGCGAGGCCGGCGCCACCGCGCGCACGATGCTGGAGCGCGCCGCTGCGTCGAAGTGGGGCGTTCCGGCGTCTGAGTGCAAGGCGAAGAATCATGAAGTGGTCCACTCGTCGGGCAAGAAGCTCGGGTACGGTGAACTCGCTACGCTCGCCAAACAGCAGGCCAAGCCCGCGGCGAGCGAGCTGAAGTACAAAACGGCCGCTGAGTTCCGCTACATCGGCAAAGAAATGCCGACGATGGACCGCGACGATCTGGTGAGCGGCAAAGGCACGTTCGGTTATGACGCGAAGGTGCCGGGCATGGTGTATGCCAGCATCGAACGCTCCCCGGTCTACGCGGGCAAGCTGAAGAAGTTTGACGACGCCGCGGCCAAGCATGTGAAGGGCGTGTCGAACGTGGTGGTGGTGGACGCCTTCAAGGGTCCGCACGTGTTTCAGCCGCTGGGGGGCGTGGCGGTGGTGGCCGACAACACGTGGTCTGCCATGCAGGGCCGCAGGGCGCTGAAGGTGGAATGGGAGTCGAGCCCGCACGCGGTGTTTGAATCGGCCGCGTATAAGCGCGACCTGATGGCCGCCGCGCAGAAGCCGCAAAAAGTGGTGCGCAAGCTGGGTGATGTGAACGCCGAGTTCGCGCGCGCCGGCGTGAAGACGCACGAAGCCAGCTACTACGTGCCAATGCTTTCGCACGTGCCCATGGAGCCGCCCGCCGCTGTGGCGCACTGGCAAAACGGCAAGGTGACGGCGTGGGCCGCCACGCAGAATCCGCAGGCCGTGCAAGAAGCCATGGCCGCGTCGATGGGCATCAAGAAGGAGGACGCCACCTGTCATGTGACACTGCTCGGGGGCGGTTTCGGCCGCAAGTCCAAGCCCGATTATGTGGTGGAAGCGGCCATGATTTCCAAGGCCGTCGGCAAGCCCGTGAAAGTGGCGTGGAGCCGCGAAGAGGACATCAAATTCGACTTCTATCATGCCGTGGCCGCCATGCACTGCAAGGCCGCCTTGGGCGCGAATGGCCGCCCCACGGCGTGGCTCGCGCGCAGCGTGTTCCCGTCGATCGGCACCACGTTCGGCGATGCGTCCGGCTATGGGCAGGAATTCGAGCTGGGCATGGGGCTCGTCGATATTCCGTACAACATCCCCAACATTCAGGCGGAAAACGGCGCCGCGCCGAACCATGTGCGTATCGGCTGGATGCGCGCGGTGGCCAATATCTATCACGCCTTCGGCACGCACTCGTTCACCGATGAACTCGCGGCGGCGGCGAATCGCGATCGCGTGGAGTACATTCTCGATCTCATTGGCCCGGCGCGCAAGATTGACTTCGCGGCCGAAGGCACGAAGTTCTGGAACAACGGCCAATCGCTCGACAAGTTCCCCTACGACACCGCTCGCCTGCGCCGCGTGGCGGAACTAGTGGCGGATAAGTCCGGCTGGGCGAAGAAGAAGTCAGGCGCCGGGCGCGGCGTGGGCATCGCGGTGCACCGGAGCTTCCTCACGTACGTGGCGGCGGTAGCGGAAGTGGAAGTGGACGCGGCGGGCAAACTCCGCATCGTGCGCGTGGACATCGCGGCAGACCCGGGCATGATCATTAACCCTGACCGCGTGCGTTCGCAGTTCGAGGGCGCGGCGGTGTTTGGCGCGAGCCTCGCGATGATGAGCGAGATCACGGCCGAGGGCGGCGTGGTGAAGCAGTCCAATTTCCACAACTACAACGTGGCCCGCATGAGCGACGTGCCGTTTGAAACGCACGTGCACATTGTGCCGTCCACCGAACCCGCGGCGGGCGTGGGCGAGCCGGGTGTGCCGCCGATTGCGCCGGCCATTTGCAACGCGGTGTTCGCGGCGACGGGCAAGCGGGTGCGGGAGCTGCCGCTGAAACATCACAAGCTCGCGTAGTGTCTAACGCCCTATGGGCGCGGTAACGACGCACGACTGGCGAGTGGTGGCCGCGCTCTATGTGGGGTTGTTCTGGAATGCCGAGTTCTTTGCCATCGTGAGTTGGCGGCAAGGCTACATCGGACTGTTGGATCTCGGCACGAGCGCGGCGTTCCTCGCTGCCGGATTCTTCTTGGCCGGCGCGCGTGCGCCTTTGGATTCCCTTGTTCATGACCGTTGCGGCGGCGTTGCCGAGTTGCTCCTCGTGCGCATTCTGCTGCTGCTTTGGCTGGTTTCCTGGCTGGGCGAGAACGTCAATCTGGCGGCTACATGCCTGCTAGGCGAACTGGCCGGGTTCCTGTTTGTTCTCGCGGTAGCGCTGCCTTGTGGAGGCAACGCCCCGCAAGGGGCCTACTTGTTGGTACGCCTGGCGATCGCGCTGGTTCTCGGACCTTTGCTTGGCGCGGTTCGTTCGGTTCCGGACGCCGTTGCGATGGTGATTGTCGAGCCAGCAGTCTTGCCATCGCTACACATGGGAGCACCCCTGCTTTGGGCCGCGCCCGCGCTTCTGCTCGCAGGCTACCTCGCGCCCAGTAAGCCACGCCAAGCCGCGGTTTGGGGCGTCGGTGTTGGCATGTGGGCGGCTTCTGGCACTGCCCTGCTCACCATTGCGGCCGCAGGCCTGGAACGAGTGCGGTACCGCAAAGTGCCTGACTATATCGGATACATCTTCCAGCACGGTAGCAAGATGGACTTGATCCGGCTGGCGCTCCTGGCGCTCACGCTTATCATCGCGATCCGCTTTGCCGCGCAGTTCGTCCACACCCTCGCGCCCGCCGCCCTCACACAGCGGCTGCCGCGCTGGCTCTTCATTCTGCTGTTCTGCGCCGCTG
>VFZP01000215.1 GCA_016871115.1 Acidobacteriota bacterium | reverse complement strand
GCTGATCTGACGGAAACCGGCGAGTTGCCGGCGGAACTGGTAGTCCGCAGCAGCAAGTACTTGAACAACTTGATCGAGCAAGATCATCGCAGGATCAAGCAGCGATTGTGGCCGATGCTGGGACTCAAGAGCTTTGAGTCGGCGACCATTGTAATTAGCGGTATCGAACTGGCGGAGAAGATCAAGAAAGGGCAGTTCAAATTTGGCAAACTGGGCGGGTCCAGGGCGACAATGCCGGAGATCTGGCGAGCCGCGTTGGCAGCGTGATCGGCATCGGGTTCGATCGAGACATCGGCAGCGACCGAATTTGGCCCGACTAGGATTTTGAACCAGAGCCTCTTTGTGGACGAGCGCGGGCGCTTTCTGCTGCTGGCGGCCGGACGCGCGGGCGCGAGCGGCCGGCGCAAGGTGGAACTCGCCGACTGGGACAGTGACGGCGACCTTGACTTGATCACCGATTCGGACGGTGGCCCGGTCTGGTATGAGAACGCGGGCTCGCAGGAGCGGCCCGTGATGCGGCTGCGCGGCAAGCTGATTCGCAATGCCAGCCTCGCCGGCCACAGCCCCACGCCGAACGTGGCGGACTGGAACGGCGACGGGCGCCTGGATCTGATCATCGGCGCCGAGGATGGGTTGTTCTACTACTTCGAGCGCTCGTACATCGAACGGTCAAATGCGCAGTGAGTCCAACGGGATCACGGCCAACTCGGCGCTGTTGATGTTCATGCCGGTGCGCCCGCCGTTGTTTGAGTAGCCGACGTACAAGTGGCCCCGGTGCCCCATGGCGTAGGGGTAGGACAAGTTGGCGCGCAGATGCGAGTCGCCTGGGCTGGTGGGGAACACGGCATCGCGTATGCGGAAGATGCGGCGGAATACGGGTTCGCCCTTCCGCGTCACGGCGATGGTGAGCGGGGCGCGGCGTTTGCCAGTGTCGGCGGTGGTGGTGCCGATCAGGAAGTGCTGCCGGTTCGAAAGAGTGCCCGCGTACGGCTTGGACGTCACCATGGGGAGATTCGAAGGCTGCATCGCGGTCCACGTTCGGCCGCCGTCTTCACTGCGCGCGGAGAGCGCGATCGCGTCTGCGCCGTATCGTGCGATGTTGAGGACACGCTGGCCTTGAACGATGACGGTAGACTCGCCCCACATCTTTCCCACCGCGGCATCGCGCGGAATTACCACATGGTCCCATCGGGTGAGATCGTCTCCACGGCTTATGGCCACCGACGCGGGTTCTCCGTGGCCCACCTGGAAGCCGGCCATGATCCGACTGCCGTCCTGCAGCCGCAGCGGTTGTTGCATCGGCCAGAAGCCGCCCTCCACCACTACGCCGCGTGGCTGCCACTGGCGGGTACGTTCGTTGAGCGTATAGGCGCGCGTGTGCACGCGTTCGCGCGCGCCGTAGAAGGCTCCGAGGAAAGTCCACAGCGTGCCCCGGTGCGAGAGAAACGCCCCGTGGCTGACGGCGAGACCCACGGCGCGGTCGCCGGTATCGATGGTGAAGAGATCGCCCCACGTGCGTCCGCCGTCGGTGCTTACGCGTCCGCGCGCCTCCTCGCCCGCCGTATTCTCGATGCCCCGATTGTGCCCGAACGAGGCGTAGAGTTTGCCCTTGTGCCAGGCGAGTCCCACGCCATGCAGAAAGCCGTAGCCGCCGTCGCGCTGCGGTTCGTGCGCTTTGATCACGGCAAAACTCACTCCGCGAAGTCCGGCGAGTTCAGCGGCCTTGGGTACGGGCGACGCCGCGTCCCACAGCGCCTCGCTGCCGGATGGTGAGGCGGCGCTTGAGGTTGCCAGAGACGCAAGCAACGTGCGCCGCGTCATGCCTCGCTCTTTGGCCCGAAGGCCGCCATGGCCGTGCGAATCTTCTCGGCTTGCGCGGCGCTGCTGGGCGACATCGGCGGTCTTGGCAGACCGCCTTCGCGGCCCTGTAGGCGCATCGCTTCGCGCACGTTGGCGGGCAGGTTGTGGGCGTCGATGGCATTCCAGAGACGCAGCAGTTTCTTGTGCAGCGCGAGGGCGTCGGGGCCATCACCGAAGTTCCACAGCGCCACGCATGCTTCGGGCCCCGCGCTCAAGATTGCGGCGACGGCTCCGTCCGAGCCCAGCCGGAACGATGGGTACAGCAGGGCGTCCACGGCCGAGAGAATGCGCACGCGGCTGCGGATGCCTGCCTCTTCGCTCAACAGCAGCAGATCCGCGAGCGCCTTCATGTCACTGGCGCTCTGTTTCACGCCGACCACGCCGGGTGCATCGCGCAGAATGCGGACCAGCAGCGGCGGCAACAGGTATGACCACGGCACCACGTTGTAGATGATCACTGGAATGCCCGTGCCATCCGCAATCGCGGCAAAGTGGCGCACCATCGCATCGTCGTCCGGGCGGAAGACGTAGTGCACGGGCGTTACCTGCAGCGCCGCGACGCCGAGGTCCGCCACGGCGCGAGCGCGGTCAATCGCCAATTGGGTGCAGTCGGTGATGATGCCCGCGATCACCGGCACGCGTCCGCGGACTTCCTCCACGGTCCAGCCCACGAGGCGCCGCGTCTCTTCCGTGGAGAGCGTGTGCCCTTCGCCCGTGCTACCGCACACAGCGAGCCCGTGCACTCGGGCGCGCTCCATCATGAAGCGGACCTCCGCGCGATGCGCCTGTTCGTCAATCGTGCCGTCCGCGCCGAACGGCGTTACTAGCGGCGGAATGATGCCGCGAATGTGTTCGTAGTTATTCGCCATGAGAGAATCACCTTGCGGCCGCGGCCACCAACAGCGGCCGGCGCGAGGGGTTGTCGTAGAATCTCATTGTTCAGAAAGATTTTGTCATGAAGCGATCACTCCTGTTGTTTGCCCTCGCGCTGACCGTGTTGGGCCAAACCATTCCCACGATGGCTGTGGTGGAAAAGAAGGCCGGCAAGGTGGGTTTCTACTCGGGCGACGGCCGCAGGTTGAGTGAAGTGCAGGTGGGCTCGTTTCCTCACGAAATGGCCCTCTCTCCCGATCGCCGGCTGCTCTACGTGACCGATAACGGCCTGTTGTGGATGACCGACAAAGGCGATGGCGTCAACTCGATTTCCATCATCGACTTGGCCGCGCGCAAGAAAGCGGGTGTGATTGATCTCGGCATGTACCGGCGGCCGCACGGCATTCTCGTTCATCCGCGCACAGGCCAACTGGTGGTCACAATCGAGAATCCGTACGGGTTGTTGTCGGTGGACCCGGTGGCAAAGAAGGTGCTTCGCAAGTATGACGTGAAGGGCGACAGCCCGCACATGGTGTTGTTCGGCCCCGGCGCGGAGACGGCATGGGCGAGCAACGCGGGCACCGGCACGCTGGTCGTGGTTAATCTTGCGAGCGGCAACGTGGAGAAACTGATTCCGACGGGGAAGAACCCGCAGGGTGGGGTGATGACGCGCGATGGCAAACGCATCTATCTCACCAACGCGGCGAGCAACACGATTTCGATCGTCGACACCGTGCGCCGCGAAGTGATCGGCGAGATCGCCACCGGGAACCTTCCCGCGCGCATCGCGCTCACGCCGGATGAGAAGATGCTGGTCTACAACCTGCAGATCGGCGAGGCCGTGGCGTTTGCGGATGTGGCCACGCGCAAGGAAGTCGCGCAGGCGAAGCTGCCAGGCCGGCCGTTGTCGGTCTCGCTTTCCGCCGATGGGCGCCTTGCGTTTCTCGGCGTGCAGGACAGCGACAAGATCGCCATCGCCTCGGTGCCGGAACGCAGACTGATCAAAGTGTTCGATACGCCGTCCGGCGCAGGCCCGGATACGATTATGCCGTTGCCTTGAGCCACGCGCGACTGGTGGCGTCAGCAGCAAGAATCGCGTCGGACACCATCGCGGGCGTTACCTCGAACGGCTCATTGTGAATCGTCTCTCCGGGCGCGGTGGCGCGGGCGGCTACTTGGGCCAGAAGATCCCGATCGAGGCCCGCGCAGCCGATCTGCTCCAGCGTGACCGGCAATCCCACCGCTCCGGCAAAACAGAACACTTCCTCAAACTGCGGGCGCGCCGCGCCTTCCAGCACCAATTGCACTACCGTGCCGAACGCCACTTTCTCGCCGTGATGGTAACGATGCGTGGGTGGGGCTGCAGTGAGCCCATTGTGGAGTGCGTGCGCCGCGGCGAGGCCCGAAGACTCAAAGCCCAGCCCGGACAGTAGCGTGTTGGCTTCCACAATGCGCTCCAGCGCGGGCGTCACCACCTGCAACGACACCGCGCGCATCGCTTCCGGTCCATCGGCGATCAACGTGCGATAACAAAGCTCGGCCAGCGCGAGTGCACTTTGCGTAGACGCACCGCCGCGCATGTTGCGTACATGGCCGGCCGCGCACGTCTTGGCCTCGAACCAGGTGGCCAGTGCATCGCCCATGCCCGCAGCCAGTAGTCGCGGCGGCCCCTGCGCCACCACCTGCGTGTCCACCAGCACCAGTTCTGGATTCTTCCCGTAGAAGCGGTACTCCTGAAAGACGCCCTCGGCGGTATAGATCACCGAAAGCGCGCTGCATGGGGCGTCGCTCGAAGCCACGGTGGGACAGTTGACCACCGGCAAGCTGAGGTCGGCCGCCGCCGCCCGCGCCGCATCCAGCACCTTGCCGCCGCCCGCGCCCACGATGGTGGCCGAGCCAGCCGCGCGTGCCGCCGCCACGATGCGCGCGATCTCCGCGTGCGAGCACTCGCCGCCAAACTCATGCACCGTGTAGGCGAAGCCCACGTCCGGCAGCGCGGCCTGCCACGTGGCGGTGAGCAACGCGCGCGCCGCGCGGCCCGCCACAATCAACACCGGTGAGGGTAACCCGAGCTTGGCAATCTCCGCGCCCAACTGTTGCGTGGCGCCACGGCCCTGCGTGTAAAGCGACGGGGAACAGAAAACCGAAAGCATGACTCTCGAGTTCACTTCTCGGCAAGCCAGGCGAGGAACATGCCGTCCGGCTCCACATCTTCCCAGTAGGAAATGAACTGGCTCGATACGGTGCGGCAATGGCGCGCGACGAGCTTTTCGAGTTCAGCGCGATGGAACCAGCGTTCCCACTCCGGCGTCTTCAGCTTGCCCCAATGCTCTGCGTTCTTGTCGATGATCACGAGCCGCCCGCCGGGCTTGAGCACGCGGCACATCTCCGCCACGGCCTTCTCGATGTCAACGGCATGTTCCAGCGATTCGGTGGCGTACACGCAATCGAACGCAGCATCGGCCAGCGGCAGCGCGGTCATCGTCGCCGCGCAGGCCGCCAGCGGCGGACGCACGAATGCGAGCATCGCGGTGGAGATATCGACGCCGCTGATCAGCTTCGACGCCGGATGGCGCTCGGCCAGCACGCGCGCAAAGCGGCCCTTGCCGCAGCCGAGGTCCAGCACGCGGCGCCCGCTGAGATCGCCGAAATAGTTCAGGATGAGTTGAACGTGATAGATCCGCGGATCGATCGTTACGGGAAAATGTTCTTCGTCCGTGGCCGATTCGTCGAAGCTTTCACGAATGCGCCGCTCCAGTTCGGGAGTGAGGCCGAGTGAGGCCTTGGGCACGCCCGAACCGGAGAAAATGCGCGAGAGCCAGCGCATCACGGTTTGGTGAGGAACAGTGGTAAGCCGACTTTGTTGTTGTACGTGGGCCGGTAGCGCTCGATGTTGTACATCGTGGCATCAACCTTGCGCGGCCCGAGTGCGGGGTCGGGAATCTCCGACATCGCGTAGCAGCCGTTGACGATCGCCGTCATCAAGCCGCTGTGGCCCTGCTGAATTGTGTCGACAGCCATGCCGGCAAAGGTCGACGCGATCATCTTGTCGACGAAGTCCGCTTCGCCCGAACGCAGGTCATACGTGAGGTCACTCACAATGGTTTCCTGCTTGACCTTCTTGGCGACTTCGGTGCTGAAGGCCTCGCCCACGCTCATCTTCTTGCGGTGGCCGTAGGCGTCGGGCTCGCCGTACTCCTGCACTGCGTAGCCTTCCCACTTGGCGCCTTCCGAGAGAATCACGATGCAGTAGTTCGACGGGTTGTTGCGCTTGTCGGTGGCCAGGAGGTCAATCATCTTGTCGAGATTGAACGCATATTCCGGGATGCCGCAGCGCGCGCTGCACACATACGCCGTGTAGAGCGCCGTGTAGCCCGCGTCGCGTCCGAACACGCGGAAGATACCCACGCGCTCGTGCGAGCCGATGGTGGACCGCTGGCGGTTCACTGCGTCCATGGCGCGCGTGATGGCCGTCGAAAACCCGATGCAATACTCCGTGTTGCGCACGTCGTTGTCCATCGTTTTGGGAATGCACACCACTTTGACGCCGAGGCGGTGCAGGTGCGCGGCGTAGCTCAACGTGTCGTCGCCGCCGATGGCCACCAGGTAGTCGATGTTCAGGTCTTTCAGCGTCGCTTCCACCGACTGGCTGACGTCGAACGTGCTATTCTCATTGGTCACGTAGCCGGTGCCGGTCAAGTGCGGCGGCAGCTTCTTCATCTTCTTCGGGTTGGTGCGGCTGGAGTGCAGATACGTGCCGCCCGTGCGGTCAATGGACCTCGTGTTCTCGCGCGTCAACATTTGAATGTAGTGGTCGCGCGAAGCCCTGTCCGACAGATTCAGGTGCGTGAGGCCCTCCCAGCCGCGCCGGAAACCCACTACTTCGTAGCCGATATCCGATCCGCGATACACCACACCTTTGATGACCGAATTCAAACCCGGAACATCGCCACCGCCGGTAAGGATCCCAATCCGCTTTGCCATGCAATCTCCTTGAAGCAATTCCCCGCGCAGGGGGTGAATAACGTCTCAGGATAGCGCGAGAATAGAGGGATGCTCATGGCTCTTCGCGCCCTCGCGGCGATCCTGGTCTCCGCCGCGGCTTTGGCCGCCGCGCCGCTTCTGGTGCAGAAGCCCACGGCGAACCGGACGCATGTGGTGTTTGCGCTCGCCGGCGACCTGTGGGAGGTGCCGCGGGCGGGCGGCGATGCGCGTCGGTTGACCAGCGGACCCGGCACCGAAGCGCAGCCGGTGTTCTCGCCCGACGGCGCATGGATTGCGTTCACCGGCGAGTATGACGGCAACTTCGATGTGTTTGTGTTGCCCGCCGGCGGCGGCGTGCCCGCGCGATTGACATGGCATCCGGGCGAAGACGTAGCGGTGGGCTGGTCGCCCGATTCGAAATTCGTTCTGTTTCGCTCGCGGCGCGAGAGTCACGCGCGGCTGGGGCGTTTGTTCAAGACTCCACGCATGGGTGAGCCCGCAGAGGCGTTGCTACTACCGGCCGGGGCGCATGGCTCCTACTCGCCCGACGGCGCGCGCCTCGCCTATCAGGCGCTGGGGTTTCGCCGGCCGATGCATGTCTACGATTCGTGGCGCAGGTGCCGGGGCGGGGAAGCGCCGGAGGTTTGGATTGCCAACCTCGCGGACTCGAGCATTGTGAAAGTGCCGCGCGTGGACTCGGTGGACCAGTTGCCGATGTGGTACAACCAGCGCGTATATTTTCTTTCCGACCGTTCGGGCAAGGCGGCACGGTGGTCCTACGATCCCGCTTCGAAGAAAGTTGAATTGGCTCATGACCCCGGTCCCGCGCCTTCACTCAAGTGGGCGGCCGCAGGGCCGGACGTGATTGCGCTGGAACAATTTGGGCAGATCGCGTGGTGGGACCCGAAGACGCGGAAAGCCACGCCCGTGGAGATTCGCGTCAGCGCGGAAGCACTCGAAGCGCGTGGCCGGCTGGAACTTGTGGGCAATGCGATCCGCGCGTTTCATCTGTCTCCGTCCGGCGCTCGCGTGGTGTTCGAAGCGCGTGGAGAGGTGCTTTCGGTGCCCGCGGAAAAGGGCGATCCGCGGAATATCACGCGCACGCCGGGTGTGCATGAACGGTCACCGGCCTGGTCTCCGGACGGCAAGTGGATCGCCTACTGGTCCGACGCGAGCGGCGAGTATCAGTTGCATTTGCGCGCGCCCGATGGGCTGGGAGAAGAGCGCAAGGTGCGGATCGACTCACCGGCCTTCTTCTACGAACCTGTCTGGTCGCCGGACTCGAAACGGCTCGCCTTTGGGGACAACCGGCTCAACTTGTGGTCGCTGGAGGTGGACTCGGGGGCAATCGCCAAGGTGGACAGCGACACCTACTATGACCCGCTGAACCTGCAGCAGCTCGATCCGCAATGGTCGCCCGACTCGCAGTGGCTCGCCTACGCCAAGCTGCTGCGTAACCACCAGCGCGCCGTGTTTGTCTACAACCTGGCCGCGGCGAAGGCCACGCAGGTGACCGACGGACTAAGCGACGCGCGGTCTCCCGTGTGGGATCGCGACGGTAAGCATCTCTACTTCACCGCGTCCACGAACATGGCGCTGCGGCCCGCCTGGCTCGATATGTCCAGCCAGTCACATGATCCGTCGCGCAGTGTCTACGTGGCGGTGTTGCGCAAAGATTCGCCGTCGCCGCTCGCGCCCGAGAGCGACGAAGAAAAGCCCGCCGCCGAACCGGCGAAGAGAGACGCGGGCAAGCTCGAGGTGCGCATCGATTCTGACGGCATCTCCCAGCGCATTCTGGCGCTGCCGATGTCCGTGAAGAAGTATCCGGGGCTCGCCGCGGGCAAGCCCGGCGTTCTGTTTGTGGCCGAGGCGCTGGACGATGGCGCTATCTACCATCGCTTCGATCTCGCCAAGCGTAAGGCGGAACTGTTTCTGCCATCCGCCGCGGGGCTGGTGATTTCGGCCAACGGAGAGAAGTGCCTCTACCGCCGCGGCACGCAGTTCGCGATCGCGTCAACGGCCACGCCTCCCAAACCCGGCGAAGGCGTGCTGAAAACCGCAGACCTGGAAGTGCCGGTGGCCCCGCGCGCAGAGTGGTGGCAGATGTACCAGGAAGTGTGGCGGCTCCAGCGAGACTGGTTCTACGATCCCGGCTTTCATGGCTACAACCTGAACGCTGCGGCCGATAAGTACGCGGTGTATCTGGAGGCGCTCGGCTCGCGCGGCGACCTCAACTATCTTTTCGAGGAGATGCTGGCGGATCTGAGCGTGGGGCATCTCTATGTGTCCGGCGGACAGATTCCGGCTCCGCGCCCGGTAAGTGTCGGGCTGCTGGGTGCGGACTATGAAGTGCACAATGGGCGCTTCCGCTTTGCGCGTGTACTGGCTGGTGAGAACTGGAATCCGCAATTGCGTTCGCCACTCACTGAGCCCGGCGTCAATGTGGAAGAGGGCGAGTATCTACTCGCCGTGAACGGCCGCGACGTGCAAACGGACCGTGAGCCATTCGGCTACTTCGAAGGGCTGGCGGGCAAACAGGTGACTCTGCGCGTAGGGCGCGACGCTACGGGCGCGGGGGCACGCAATGTGGTGGTGGTGCCAGTGGAAAGCGAGGTCGCACTGCGGCTGAAATCGTGGATTGACGCCAACCGGCGGTACGTGGACCAGCGCAGCCGCGGGCGCCTCGCGTATGTGTATCTGCCCAACACCGGCACGGAAGGCTATCAATACTTCAATCGCTACTTCTTTGCGCAGGTGGACAAAGATGGCGCGGTGATCGATGAGCGCTTCAACGGCGGCGGACAGGCGGCGGACTACGTTGTCGATTATCTCCGCCGCCCGTTGCACAACTACTGGACCACGCGCTACGGCGAAGACTTCTCTACGCCGCAGCAGGCGATTAATGGGCCCAAGGTGATGATTGTCAACGAGTCGGCCGGCTCGGGCGGCGATGCGCTGCCGTGGTATTTCCGCAAGCTCAAGATCGGTCCCATCGTGGGCAAACGCACGCGGGGCGGGCTCGTTGGGATTCTGGGTTTTCCGGTGTTGCTGGATGGCGGATCGGTCACCGCGCCGAACATGGCGTTCTGGACTCCGCAGGGCGCCGAGGGCAAGCCGGCGTGGAGGGTGGAGAACCGCGGCGTGGCGCCGGATATCGAAGTAGATCTCGATCCGCGCGATTGGCGGCAAGGACGCGATGCTCAACTGGAGCGGGCGATCGACACCGCGCTCGCGATGCTCGAAAAGCAACCGCGAGTGAAGCCGCAGCGCCCGGCTTATCCCGACTACAACGGCGGCGCAGCGAAGGGCTCCGGCGGAGGTGTGCAATGAAGGGCTGGGTAGTGGTTGCGGCGATCGTGATCGCGCTGTTGATCTTCGCGGGGTACATCGCCTTGAACACCGCGCGCCTGACGGGGTACCGCTAATGTCACTTGGCAGACGCGCGTTTCTGTCCAGACCATGGGCGGCGGTGCGCGACCGTGGGTTGTGGGTCACAGCGCTCGACGTGCGCGGCGGCGACGATCTGGTGGTGATGACTAATCTTGGCTTCACCGGGCTCGGCTACTGGAGCGGTGACGACGACCTGCACCGGTTGCGCGCGGAGTGGATCGGCCGGCACCCGGGGGACCTCGAGGCGCTAGCGCCGCACGCCAGCGCGGGCGCGGAGGTGGCGTTGTGGGATCTGGCGGCGCAGGCCGCGCGCGTGCCGTTGTACCGGCTGTTGGGCGGCAAATGCCGCGAGACGGTGGAATGCCGCTGCGGTGGCGATGGCGGCGCGCGCCTGGGTAGCATCGTGGCGATGGTGCGTCCTGAAGACGCGTTGTTCTAGCGGGTGAAAGTCC
>VFZP01000214.1 GCA_016871115.1 Acidobacteriota bacterium | reverse complement strand
CGCTACCGGGAACAAGCAGACCAGGCCGTGGTGCCTGGGCCCCCGGTGACACATCAAGCTCCGCCGTTGATCACTACGGCGGCACCCGTCCTTGGCAGTCCCGGCGCGTGCCGCTGCGCCCGGTGCGGGCATCACAGTATCTGGGTCGACCCCTTTCCGCCGCTGCCCCGTCATCTCCGGTCGGCCCGAAGATCAAAAAAATACGTTTTTACATGATCGCTAACAGCAGTCAGAGCGACGAACGCGCCGCCGAGTGCGCCGCCCGTGGCGATGGCCAGATAGAAGCGCGTGAGCGCAGCAGCGGCGGGCGCGCACGCACGAGTTCGCCGTGGCACACCAGGAGCCCCCAGAACAGCGCGACGAGCAGCGCGAGCACTTGCGCGGCGACGGAGAGGCGCGTACCGAGCACGTTCACCAGGCACGCGGTGACCACGGCGACGCCCGCGAGGAGCCCGATGAGTTCACGGCGGTAGAACGCCGGGCGGTCGAACGTGAGGATGAAGGTAACGAGGTAGACCCCGAGCGGCAGAATCCCCAGCAGCGGGACCGGCGCGATCTCCTGGCAGATCTGATTGGTGATGGCCGAGAGCAACCCACTGCCGCAGGCGGCGAGCGCGAGCCACCAGGGCCAGGGCGTGGGGCCGGGCGTATGGGACCCAAGTGGCGGCGGCGCGGGTTGAGCGCGCAGGGCGACACCGGCGCAAGCGGCGGCAAAGAGGATGTAGATGGCCGTCCAGAGTTGGCGTTGATGCGAGAGCGATAGCCAGAGCTCGATGAGGAACGGGTACGCAGCGAGAGCTAGCAGCGAGGCGAGATTCGAGAGCGCGTAGAGGCGATATGGTTCCCCCGTGCCGGCCCACCAGCGCTGCAGGAGCGGCGAGGTGGCGGCGAGGGTGAAGTAAGGCAGGCCCACACTGAGCAAGAGCGTGGCGAAGATTGAGAACATGGGTCCAGCGTCGAGGGTGCGGAGCGAGAGCGGGAGCGCGGCGAGCGAAACGAGGAGCAGCGCGACGTGCCGGCGCGGCGTAGCAACATGTGCCCACACGTAGCCGGCGACCAGCAGTGTTTGGAAGTACAGCAGGCAGACGGTCCAGACGCCGCCGTGCCGCCGTGCGCGGGCAGGATCAGCCTACCGAGTAGTGGCTGGACCAGGAAGAGCAGGAACGAACCTGCAAAGATCGTAAATTGCACGCCGGCCGAAGCTGCCCTCCGTTATTTGGGCAGGAACGACGAGATGGTGGCGAAGCGCAGCAGCAGGCCCGGGTAGACGCCGAGAACGACGATCATCACCGCCGAAGCCCACATGGTGATGCTGATTCCTGGCGCAGGGGCCGGCGCGGTGTCGGCGGACTGGCCGGGTTCATGGAAGTACATCACCACGATGATGCGCAGATAGTAGTAGGCAGCCACGGCGCTATTGAGCAGGCCGAGCACGGTGAGCCAGAACAGCTTCGAATCGATAGCCGCTTTGAAGATATAGAACTTGCCGAAGAAACCCGAGGTGAGCGGCACGCCGATCAGCGACAGCAGAAACACCGTGAACAGCGCGGCCGTCACCGGCTGGCGCTGCGAGAGACCAGCGAGATCTTCCACCAGTACGTAGCGCTCTTTGGCGCGCGAGAACTGCGTGACGATGGCGAACGCGCCTAGGTTCATAAAGGCGTAGCTGGCGAGGTAGAACAACGCGGCAGCCGTACCAATCTCGCTGCGCGCGGCGATGGCCACGAGCACGTAGCCCGCGTGAGCGATCGAGGAGTAAGCAAGTAGGCGCTTGATGTTCGATTGCGTGAGCGCGGCGAAGTTGCCGACGATCATCGTCAGCAGCGCCGAGATCCACACCACCGGCATCCAGCTTTCGCCGAGCGTCGAAAAGCCCGTGGTGAAGACGCGCAGGAAGACGGCGAAGGCAGCGGCCTTTGGGCCGGCCGACATGAACATGGTGACCGGGGCGGGCGCGCCCTGATAGACGTCCGGCGTCCAGGACTGGAGCGGCGCGGCGGAAACTTTGAAGGCGAAGCCGACGAACATCAGCGCGCAGCAGGCGGCCACCATCCAAGGGGTATCGATGGCGCGCGGGTCAGCCACGAGCTTGCCGATCTCGTCCAGCTTGGTGGTGCCCGTCATGCCGTAGATCCAAGCCACGCCGTACAGCAGGAACGTGGTGGCGAACGAACCAAGCAGGAAGTACTTGATGGCCGACTCGTTGTTGCGCCGGTCATCGCGCTGGAAGCCGCATAGAATGTAGGTGGCGATGGAAGAAATTTCTAGACCGATGAAGACCATGATTAATTCGTTCGACGAAGCGAGCAGGCACTGGCCCACGAGCGAGAACAGGATGAGCGCGTAATACTCGCCCGTGTCGTTGTTCTCGCGCTCGAAGTAGGACATGGAGCAGAGCACCGAGAAAGCGCCGACAACGAGGACCAGAAGGCGGAAGAACGTAGCGAAATCGTCAATGATCAGGAAGTTCTGGAATGCCGGGCCGCGGTTGTCGAGGCCAGCGAGGAACGCCGCGCCGAAGGCGGCGAGAATTGCCACGAGCGCGATGGGACCGGTGCCCTTCCGATTGCGCTCGCCGGCCAGCCCTTCAAGAAGCATCAAGAGCGTGCCGGCGACGATGAGAATGATCTCAGGCAGCGTGCGGAGATAATCAGCCGTAGTGGGGATGAAGTTAGCGGGCATTGTGGTGGGCCACCTCCACGTTCGCCGGGCGGGTTTGTTCCAGCACGATCTTGTTGGCCCCGGAGATGGAGGGCAGGAAGGTCTGCGTGGCCGTGCCCATCCAAACCATCAGGATGACGAGCGGCGCGACGGCGACGAATTCGCGGAGGTTGATTTCGGTGACGTGATGCGCTACGTCATGCGGGGTCTTGCCGAGGAAGGCGCGCTGGAACATCCAGAGCATGTAACAGGCGGAGAGGATCACGCCCACTGCCGCGCCCACGGCCCAGTTGAAGTTGGCAATCGCCGCGCCCTGCAGGATCAGGAATTCGCCGATGAAGTTGTTCAGCAGCGGCAGGCCGATCGAGGCGAGCGTGGTGATCAAGAAGAGGGTGGTGAGGTGCGGCGCCACCGTGGCCACGCCCCCGTAGGACTTGATTTCAAGCGAATGCTGGCGCTCGTACAACATGCCGACGAGCATGAACAGCGCACCGGTGGAGACGCCGTGATTCAGCATCTGGTACACCGCGCCGTCGAGCCCCTGCTGGTTGAAGGAGAAGATCCCGAGGACCACGAAGCCCAAGTGGCTGACCGAAGAGTACGCCACCAGCTTCTTCATATTGGGCTGCACCATCGCGACCAGCGCGCCGACGATGATGCCGATGATGGCGCAGGCGGCGATAGGGCCGGCATATTGGCGCGCCGCGCCGCCGAACAGCGGCAGGCAGAAGCGCGCGATGCCGTAGGTGCCCATCTTCAGCATGACCGAGGCCAGCATTACGGAGCCCGCGGTGGGCGCTTCGACGTGCGCGTCAGGCAACCACGTGTGCAGCGGCCACAGCGGCACTTTGATGGCGAAGGCGATGAAGAAAGCGAAGAACAGGAGCGCCTCGACGTGCGGCGTCAGGGCGACGCGACCGGAGGCGAGAAGTTGTTGGATCACCGGGTAGTCGAAGGTGCCGGTGAGCGAGTAGAGATAAAGGATCGCGGCCAGCATCAGCACCGAGCCCGCCATCGTATAAAGGAAGAACTTGAGGGTGGCGTAGATGCGGCGGTCATGGCCCCAAATGCCGATGAGGAAGTACATCGGGACGAGCGTGAGTTCCCAGAAGACGTAGAACAGGAACAGATCCATGGAGGCGAACACGCCGATGACGCCCACTTCGAGGAGGAGCAGGAACGCGTAGTATTCCTTGACGCGGTCTTTAATGTGGTTCCACGAGATCAGCACACACAGCGGCGTGAGGAACGTGGAGAGGATGACGAGCCACAGCGAAAGGCCGTCGAGCGCGATGTGGTAGCGGATGGCGGGCTGCTCAATCCATGGCTCGTTGATCTCGAAACTCGGCGCGCCTGGATTGGCGAGCACGGGACCGAGGAGCCCGAGCGACATCACGAAGATCGCGAGCGAGAGGCCAAGCGCGATGTACTTGGCGTTGCCCGACATGCTCTTGGGGAGCAGCAGCAGCAGGAAGAAACTCAGGGCCGGGAGGACGATCAGCCAGGTAAGCAGGTTCATCGTACGCCTCCGCCGATGCCGAGGTAGGCGAGCACGGCAACCGCGCCCACCAGCACCCAAGCACCGTAAGTTCGCATGTTGCCGGTTTGGATCCAGCGGGCGAACCCGCCGACGAGGCGCGCGGTGGAGCCGGCGCCGTTAACCATGCCATCGATGAGGCCGGCGTCGAGGCCTTTCCAGAGGAACGAGCGGGAGCCGCCGATGAGCGGATCGACGATGGTCAAGTCGTAGGCTTCGTCCACGCGGTACTTGTCGTAGACGAGGCGGTAGAGACCGCCAAGCTTCGCGGTGAGCGCGTCGGGCATTTCAGGCTTGGCGACGTACATGATGTGGGCGATGACGATACCGAGGATGCCGGCGGCCGAGCCGACGATTTCGAGCCACGCTTCGTGCGCGACGTGTTCGGCGGGAGGGAGGGCGGGCTCAAGGAAGTGGGGGAGATCAAAGAAACCGCCAACGATCGAGAGCGCGGCGAGCACCGCCAGCGGACCCCACATGACGAACGGAGCTTCGTGCGGCTCGGTGTCGTGCGCGGCGTTGTGAGCGACGGCGTGGGCGCGGTCGTCGTGCTTTTCTACAGCATGCCCGTGATCGTCGTGGCCGTGGTCGTCTTCGTCGCCATGGCCGTGGTGGCCGGCGGCTGGGACAGCCGCGCCGCGGAATTCACCGAAGAAGGTCAGGAACATCGAACGGGACACGTAGAAAGCGGTCACCATCGCAGTGAGCACGGCGATCCAGTACATGATCGGCGAGTGATGATACACCGCGCCGAGGATCGCTTCCTTGCTGAACCAGCCGGAGGTGAGCGGTACGCCAGCGATGGCAATCCACGCGCACGCGAGCGTGCCAAACGTGATGGGGATGTACTTGCGCAGGCCGCCCATATGGCGCATGTCTTGCTCGTGGTGCATCGAGTAGATCACCGCACCCGCGCCGAGGAACAACAGCGCTTTGAAGAATGCGTGCGTCACCACATGCCACATCGCGGGGCCGAACGCGCCCACGCCCGCGGCAAGGAACATATAGCCGAGCTGCGAAATGGTGGAGTAGGCGAACACCTTCTTGATGTCCCACTGCGTCATGCCGATGGTAGCGGCGAGCACCGCCGTGATCAAACCGACGATGGCGACGGCTTCCATCGCAATCGGCGCTTTCAGGAAAATCGTGGCCGAGCGGCACGTCATATAAACGCCTGCGGTCACCATCGTAGCGGCGTGGATGAGCGCCGAAACCGGCGTGGGACCTTCCATCGCGTCCGGCAGCCACACATGCAACGGAACCTGCGCGCTCTTGCCAGCCGCGCCGACAAGCAGTAGCAGGCAGATTACGGTCATCATGCCGACGGCATGTTCCACGGGAACCTGCGCGGCCTGCTTCATGACGTCTTGGAACGTCAACGTCTTGAACTGGATCACGATGAGGAACATGGCGAGCGAGAAGCCGAAGTCACCCACGCGATTCACAATGAATGCCTTGTTGCCGGCCGTGGACGCCGAGTTCTTCAGGTAATAGAAACCGATGAGCAGATAGCTGCACAGACCCACGCCTTCCCAGCCAACGAACAACAGCAGGTAGTTGTTGCCCAGCACTAGCGTGAGCATGAAGAACATGAACAGATTGAGGTAGGCGAAGAAGCGATAGTAGCCGTCTTCTTCGGCCATGTAACCGGTGGCGTAGACGTGAATGAGCGAACCGATGCCGGTGACCACCAGGAGCATCACAGCAGTAAGGCGGTCCACCGCAAATTCGAACGGAATGTTGACAAAGCCGCTTTGGATCCACGTTGCGTACGTTTCGATGTGCGGCGTTTCAAGCGGCATGATGGCCGACAGCGTCTTGAGCACCCAGAGGAACGAAGCCACCACGGTGCCCACGGCCACGAGGCTGATGGCGGACTTCGGGAGTTTGCGGCCAAACAGGCCGTTGATCAGAAAGCCAATCAGCGGGAATAAGGGAATCAGCCAGAGTTGCTGCATCGTAGTGTCGGGTTACAGTTTCAGCGAATCGATGTCGTCGGCCATCAGCGTGTTGCGATTCTTGTACACGGTGAGGATGATTGCGAGGCCCACGGCGGCTTCGGCGGCGGCCACCACCATCACGAAGAAGGTGAACAGATGGCCGTCGACGGTGCCGTGTTTATAGGAGAAAGCCACAAAGCTCAGATTGATCGCGTTCAGCATCAGTTCAATGCACATGAACATCGTGATGACGTTCTTGCGGATGACGAAGCCAATGGCGCCCAGGGAAAAAAGGATGGCGCTGACGATCAGGTACGCAGTTAATGGAACGGCAGGAGGGGCGGGAGGCATCGTGTTGGTTAGGTCTCCTTACGCGCCAGCACCACGGCGCCGAGAATGGCAATGAGCACCAGGACCGAGGTGACTTCAAAGGGCAGCAGATACTGCGTGAAGAGCGCGCGGCCGATGTCTTGCGGCGAACCGGCCTTGGCGTCGGCAAAGCGCACCACCACCGAATCCGGCGGCACGGTGCGTTGGATTAGGAAGCCTAGGATGGCAATGAGTGCGATGCCGAGCGGGAAGCCCAGAGCGCGGGCGAGGAAACTCTGGCGCAGGGGCTTAGGTTCGGCGCCCGCATTCAACAGCATGATCACGAACAGGAACAACACCATGATGGCGCCCGCGTACACGATCAATTGCGCGGCGGCGATGAACGTGGCGCCGAGGAGCAGGTAGAGGATGGCTAGCGAGCCCATGACGCCGACGAGCGCCAGCGCGCTCGACACCGGGTGGCGCTGCATGATCATCACCACCGCCGAAAGAATCGCGATGCCCGCGAACAGTGCAAAGAGCAGTGTGTCCATGTTGCGTTAAAGCCCCCACCAGGCCACAATGAAGCCCACGGCAAACAGACAGGCCAGCGAGGCCGGGAACATTTGGATCCAGGCGAAGTCCATCAACTGGTCATAACGGAAGCGCGGCAAGGTGGCGCGCACCCAAATATAAAGGAAGAGCAGGAAGCCGGCCTTGGCCAAGAACCAGAACAGCGGCACAAGGATGTCTTTGAGCACCGGCGCCATGTGCGCAAGGCCTAGGCCGATGAAGACGACCCCGAAGGCCGGCAGCGTGTAGCCATCCATCTTGATGCGCGGGTTCAAGCCGTGGAAGATCATCATCGCGCCCGAGGCGACGAACAGGGCCACGGGCACGAAATCGGAATACGGCGCCGGGAACAGCGGCACCCAGCCACCGAGGAACAGGTGCGTGGCCAAGCAGCAGATGTTCACCATGTTGGCGTATTCGGCCATGAAGAACGCCGCGAACTTCATTGACGCGTATTCGGTGTGGAAGCCCGCGACGAGTTCGTTTTCCGCTTCCGGCAGATCGAACGGGATGCGGTTGGTTTCGGCGAATGCGCCGATTAAGAAGATGATGAAGGCAATGAACAGGAAGGGCGCATAAGGGAATTGGAAGATGCCCCAGGCTGGAATGAAGCCAAATTGAAACCGGTTTTGCGCCTCGACGATTTCGCGCATGCTGAGTGAGTTATAAACTAGCAACGGAATCGCAATCGCGAGCGACAGCGGCAGTTCGTAGCTGATCATCTGCGCCGAAGCACGCAATCCGCCGAGTAGTGAGTACTTGTTGTTCGATGCCCAGCCGGCCAACGCGACGCCGTACACGCCAAGGCCCGACGCGGCGAGCAACACCAGCACGCCGATGTTCAGGTCCGTAAGCTGCATGTACGTTTCAACGCCGAACACGTTGATCTTGGGGCCGAACGGAATGACGGAAATGCCGACGAGCGCACAACTGACCGATAATATGGGCGCTATGAAGTAGAAGAACTTGTTGACGTGGCCGGGGAGCAGGTCTTCTTTAGTGAGGAGCTTAATGGTGTCAGTCAGCGGCTGCAGCAAACCATGCGGGCCGACGCGATTGGGGCCGACACGCAACTGGACGTGGGCGATCACCTTGCGCTCGATCCATTGCAGGTAGGCAAGCGCGGTAAGAAAGACGAAGGCGACCAAGCCCAGCTTGATCATGGTCACGAGGTAGAAGTTCATTTGCCGTATAGTTTCCCGGGGGCTTCCATCACGGAGTTGAGCATCTTCGAGTAGCGGCCCAGCGTACCCGAGGTGAAAAGGGTGTCCTGCGCGGAACGGATCAGTTCCGGCTGAGGCTGGACGTCTACGCGGCCGTTCAACGGTGCGGTGAGCGGCGCGCCGCCGGTGGCAATCACTGGCAAGGGCACATTATAACCTCGAACGGACGAACGAATCTCGTCGAAAATCTTCTCGGCGTTCGCCGCCCCCAAGCCATCCAGCTTGATGGCGCGGGCAGCGAGGCCCAGTATGTCGAGATCGGTCTTCGCGCCCATCACGCTGGCGGCCTTCTTCAAGCGCTGCACCTGTCCGGTGCCATTGGTGACGGTGCCGTTCTTTTCATACAGCGATGCCGAGGGCAGTACGATGTCAGCGCGCTTGGCGGTTTCGGTGAGGAACATGTCCTGCACGACGATGAAAGCGTTGCTGGAGGCAAGGCCCTGTTTCTCGAGCGGGTTCGAGCCCACCACCCAGAATGCGGCAAGATCCGGCGAGGCGATCATCTCAGGCAGCGTCATGCCGGCCGTGGGCGCGGGCTTGAAACCGGGCAGCAGGCGCGGATCGACGCCCATGTCCACAGCGCCGCGCGAGTTGACGTAGTCGACGAGGCAGACGTACTTGACTTTGACGCCCAGCGAATTGCCGAACTCAACAAGCTCACGCACGAGCGAGCCCTTGATGATGTCGCCGAACACGATGACCACTTCGGCGTGCTGCTTAAGGTCTTCAGCAAGCGAACGCAGTTGCGAGAGCGTGGCCGATTCAGACGGCGCGAGCACGGCCTTCTTGGCAATGCTGGTTTCGCGCACCGGGCCCGAGGTGATGGTGTAGACCGCCGCCTGATGATGCCGACAGTTGGCGCGGATCTGGTAGGCGAGGAACGGGTGCTGCTGCGAAAGGTCCGCGCCGATTACGACGACGGCTTTCGCGGTGTACAGCTCATCCGTAGTCGCCAGCGCATTGGTGCGGCCGGCGAGCGCATCGATGAGGCCCGCCACGTCGCCCGAACGTTGATGGTCAATATGCGCGGTGCCGAGGCCCTGGCGCGCGAATTTCTGCAGGTAGTAGTTCTCTTCGTTGGTGCTCAGGCTGGAGCCCACCACGCCGATCTTGCCGCCCGCTGCTTTAATGGCCGGCATCTTCTGGCCGATGGCGACGAGCGCCGCGGACCACGACACTTCCTGCAACTGGCCGTTGATGCGCATGAGCGGCGACTGGAGCCGCTCTGGGTGCGAGCTGAAGTCGAAGCCGTAGCGGCCCTTCACGCAAAGGAAGTCGCCGTTGATGCCCGAACGGTCGCGATTGTTGCCGCGCACGATTTCGCCGTTCCGGACGCCCAGCGTGGTCTTGCAGCCATCGCCGCAGTGCGTGCAGACGGTGCCGACATGCTCCATCTCCCACGGCCGCGTCTGATAGCGGTAGGTGCCGCTGGTGAGCGCGCCCACCGGGCAGATGTCGATGCAGGCGCCGCACTCGTCACAGTCGAGGTGGTCTCCCTTGTTCGGCACAATCAGCGACGACGCGCCGCGATTGGTGACGCCCAGCGCGCCCACGCCCATGCCTTCGTCGCACACGCGCACGCAGCGGTAGCAGAGGATGCAGCGCGGCCCATCGTAGTAGACCACGGGCGACCATTGCTGTTCATCCACGTGATGCTTCACTTCGGTGTAGCGGCTTTCGCCCGCGCCATAGCGGAACACCATGTCCTGCAGTTCGCACTCGCCGCCCTTGTCGCACACCGGGCAATCGAGCGGGTGATTGGCGAGAAGGAATTCAAGCGTGGTCTTACGAGCCTTGACCACCTGCTCCGATTCGGTGCGCACCACCATGCCCTCGGCCACCGGCAGCGTGCAGGCCGCCTGGAGCTTCGGCGTTTTTTCCACTTCCACCAGGCACATACGGCAGGCGGCTTGGAGCGAAAGGCCTTCGTAGTAGCAGAAAGCCGGGATATTGATGCCAGCCTGTTTGGCGGCGTCAATCAACAGCGTGCCCTTGGCAGCCCGGAGCGGCTGCCCGTTAACGGTGAGTGTGACGAGATCGGCCATAGTTTTTTTAGACGGTAATCTGATACAAGCTCGCGTCGATGCCCTGCACGCTCTTGTGAGCGAGCTTGGCTTCGAATTCATGCCGGAATTTTTTGACGATGGAAATAGTGGGGAGCGCCGCCGCGTCGCCAAGCGCGCAGAAGGTGCGGCCCAGCATGTTTTCGGCGAGTTCGCCGACGAGATCGATGTCGGTGGCCGTGCCGTCGCCGCCATCGAGGCGCGTCAGCAGTTTCTTCAGCCACAACGTGCCTTCACGGCAGGGAATGCACCAGCCGCAGCTTTCATGCTGGTAGAAGCGCATGATGCGCAGCGCGGCCTTCACCATGTC
>VFZP01000213.1 GCA_016871115.1 Acidobacteriota bacterium | reverse complement strand
GTGCAAGCTCATCCCACCGTCCTAGGCCCAGCGGACTTCCACGCTGCCGCCAAAGGTCTCGATCCGGCGTGGTGACGGATACCGCAACTCCGGGTTTTCTTCTTCACCTTTTGGGTGAACGACCGGTACGCTCTTTTCTTCGCTCATCCCGTTGAGTATCCATCACTTCATGCCCGACCGGCCACCCCAACTGCCGGATTTAGGGTCAACACTCCGCCAGGTACAATGTCAGATGAGGTATCAACATGACTGATCAACCCCAACCAACACTCCGCCAGGGTTCAACCGGGCCAGCCGTTGTCACACTGCAGAATAACCTCAATCGTGCACTAGTCCCCAGCCCCAGACTCAACCCAGACGGGGTCTTTGGTTCAGCCACACTGAATACTGTTCGGAAATTTCAGACTCAGCGGCGAATTGGTGTGGATGGTATTGTCGGCCCGGTGACACAATGTGTTTTGCGAGGGGGCCCACGATCCGCTCCCGTCATCCATGCTGTTCGCCTGATTCCCCAACCGACACCTTCAACGTGCTGGGCCGCGGCGACAGCAATGCTGAAAAACACGACGGTCAATGCGGTAATCGCGGCAACACCACCAGACATGATCTTAGATGGCGGAATTCATAACTTTTCAGACAGAGCCGACAATGTGAGCGGCAATCAGCAGTTTGCAGGAGCTCATAACCTCCGGTACCACCCACCGATGTCATGGACCGTTCCTGCTTTTGTGGGCCTGATTCGACAGAGCCCTGCGATACTCTCCATGCTCTGGAGTGCCGGCACTTACGCTGCAGGGGCAGGATCGTCCGGACATCTCGTTGTCGTGTATGGAGTCGACTCCGAGGGAGACGCGACTGAACAGGGTACGCTTCTGCACATTCATGACCCATGGGCACCAGGAGTCGGAAAGACCCATCAGATCAGCTATTACCGCCTCGTCAACGAGACTCCATGTTTCACGTATGGTGTCTTCACTCGGTGACATGCCGGTTGCGAACACTTGAAGCCGCCCCCAGTGCCCGGCAGGAGTTGGCTCTTCGCAACAATCCCGGGCAAGGCACCATTTCAATGGCCACGTCACTCGGTCAGGCAGGAACATTCCGGCGACACCGTGATGGCTTTGCTATTTGACCTGAACAAGTCGAGGCTTCACATCCTTTCGCGACCCTCGCCCAGGGAAGAGCTGTCGATAGAACGATTCGATTGCCGCCCGGGAATCACCACGGTGAAACAGATTCAGAATAAAGGACGCCCCTTCCGGCGGGAACGCATGGATTAGATTTTCAGTATGCTCATCAAATGACAACTGGTCTCCGTGCTGAACCATCCTCGCAGGAAACTTCGCGTTAAGAGCCCGCTGAACTCGAAGGGATTCAGGGCTGTAGGATACCGGAACACCCCTCACGAGCTTTATGAATCGCACACTGCCCTGAGGATCCTTCGGATCAACGACGTCCAGAGCGAAGCAAACTACCAGGCCTTTGCCGCCGATGAGGGCCGCCGCCGATCGCTCCCGTTGAAAGAAGCATCCGTGGACCGCGTTTGTTCTTTGTAGGTGCGGGCTAGTAAGCCGCCAACCAGCGCGCCTTTTCGATCAGCTTCGCTTTGTTGGGCAGAAACGCCTCTTCGAGCGGCGGGCTGTAGGGCACCGGCGTATCGGGCGCGGCGATGCGCAGCACCGGGCCGTCCAGATACTCAAAGGCCTTCTCGCTGATGCGCGCGCTGATCTCGCCACCGATGCCCCCGGTGAGCGTGGCCTCGTGCAGCACAATTGCCTTCGACGTCTTCTTCACGCTCGCCAGCACCGCCTCTTCGTCGAGCGGCAGCAGCGTGCGCAGGTCCAACACTTCGAGCGACAGACCCTCGCGGTCGAGTTCCTCGGCCGCCTCCATGGCCACATGGACCATCGCGCCGTAGGTGATCACGGAAAGGTGGCGGCCCTCGCGGCACACCTTGGCCTTGCCGATCGGCACCGTGTACTCGGCTTCGGGGATGTCTTCCTTCACGCGGCGGTACAGCGCCTTGTGCTCAAAGAAAATCACCGGATCGTTGTCGCGAATGGCGGACTTGATCAGGCCCTTGGCGTCATAGGCCGACGACGGTTCCACCACCTTCAGACCCGGCGTGTGGACAAACCAAGCTTCGGGATTCTGTGAGTGATAGGGACCGCCGTGAATGCCGCCGCCCGAAGGCGCGCGCACCACCAGTGGCGCCGGCGCATTCCAGCGGTACCGGCACTTAGCGGCAAAGTTGACGATCTGATCGAAGCCGCACGTGATGAAGTCGGAAAACTGCATTTCCGCCACCGGGCGCAAACCCATGTAGCTGGCGCCGATGGCCGCGCCAACGATGGCGGACTCAGAGATCGGCGTGTCCACCACGCGCTTGTCGCCGAAACGTTCGAGCAGTCCTTCGGTCACCTTGAACGCGCCGCCGTAAATGCCAATGTCCTCGCCCAGCAGGAACACGTTTGAGTCGCGCTCCATCTCCTCGCGGATGCCCTGGCGGATCGCCTCCAGATAAGTTGCCTGCATCTAGCGCTGCTCCTCGTACACGCCTTCGGTGAGGGTCGAGGCATTGGGCAGCGGGCTGGCTTCGGCCCACGCAATCGCCTCATCCACCTCGCGGCGCACCTGCGCGTAGAGAATTTCAAACGACTCGCGCGTGGCGTCGCCGCGAGCCACCATGTGTTTTTCCAGGCGCTGAATCGGGTCCTTCTCGGCCCACTCGCTCCACAGGTAGCTGGGCACGTAGTCGCCGGCGTCGTGCGCCGAGTGGCCGGTCATGCGGAACGTTTTGCACTCCAGTAGATACGGCCCCAGACCCTCGCGGCAATGCGCGGCGGCGCGGCGCGTGGCCTCATACACCGCCCACACATCATTACCGTCCACAATTTCCGCGGGAATACCGTAGCCGGGCGCGCGGTCGGCCACATGTTCGCACGCCATCTGTTTTTCCAGCGGCGTCGAGTAGGCGTACTGGTTGTTGTTGCAGATGAACACCACCGGCGCTTTTTGCACGGCCGCCAGATTCAAGCCCTCGTGCCAGTCGCCGCGCGACGTCGCGCCGTCCCCGAAATAGTTGAATACGATATTGCGCGAGCCTTGGTACTTCAGTGCCATCGCCGCACCGGTGGCCACCGGAACGCTGGCCGCCATAGCCGAGATGATCGCCACAATGCGGCGGCGCAAATCGCCCATGTGCATGTTGCCGTCGCGCCCGCGCGTCAGTCCACCCACCCGGCCCATATACTGCGCAAACACCTCGCGCGGCAGAATGCCGCGAATGAAGTAGAGGCCCAGGTCGCGGTGGCACGGAAACAGAACGTCTTCCGGCTCGGCCACGAGTCCAGAGCCGACGCAAATTGCCTCTTGCCCTCGGCCCACATAGACGCCGCCCAAGATCTTGCCTTGCCGGTATAGCTTACGTTCGATCCGCTCTTCCACTTCACGCTGTAAGAACATGTAGTAGAGGAACCGGACGCTCAATTCAAGGTCGGGTCCAAGTGCGGGTGATGAGGGGCTAAGCGCGGGTTTTGCAGTGGCCATCGTGCCTCCGGTTGGAGAATCCAAACGCTTCAGTATAGCCTGCGGGACGGGCGCGGGTGTTCTATTTCTTCATTTTGTGAAGGGAGTGACAGCCCTTGCAACTGGCCAGCACGGAGTTGTTCAACGCAGCTTTGGCTTCGTCTACATTCTTGGCCGCCGCAGCCGACGCCAACGCTGTGCCGCCGTCCTGCAACTGCTTGGAAGCATCCGCCCAGGCTTTGTCCGGGCAGCGTCCGTCGGCCATCAGCACATGGCCCGCTTCGCTCAGCATCTGGCCATGCACCACCAGGTCGGCCCACTCTTTGTCGTCCGCCGGCGCGCCCTTCAGCATCTTGGCGGCCGCTGAACAGTGCGGACCGTTAATCGTCTTCATCCACGTTTTGGTTTCCAGCGGGCGCGTTTTGCCCTTGCTCACCTGCGCGGCCACTTGCCAGCCGGTCAAGGCCAACGCCGCCACCGCCACGGTCATCATCCATTTCTTCATGCCAACGCTCCTTGGTTTGAATCTTCGCCCTTGGTCACCCGATCCCCCTGGTCCGCTGGTTGGTAATGGGCGATTCCTCACTTTCTATCATGATTTGCGCTCCCGCGCAGCCGCGCTACCATCAACGTGATATGCGGATTTTGTTTTTGCTCGCTCTTTCCATCACACTCATCCGTGCCGCAGATTACCCGTACGGCGCGGACTCGTCGCGCCAGCCCAGAGTGCCCCAAGGCAAAGTCACGCAACACACCTGGGCCTCCAGCAAAATCTACCCGGGCTCCTCGCGCGACTATTGGATCTACGTCCCGGCGCAGTACAAACCGGGCGAGCCCGCCGCCCTGATGGTGTTTCAAGACGGCGCGGGGTATGTGAAAGAAGACGGTCACTCCCGCATCCCCATCGTTTTTGACAATCTCATCGCCAAGGGCGACATGCCCGTGACGATCGCCGTCATGGTGAACCCAGGCGTGATGCCCGCCCCCACCGCCGATTCAACGGGCCGCTATAACCGGAGCTTTGAGTACGACGCGCTGGGGGACCGTTACGCGCGGTTCCTGATTGAAGAGATCCTGCCCGAAGTGGCCAAGACGTACACGCTGACGCAGGATCCGAATCTGCGCGCGGTCTCCGGCTCCTCCTCCGGCGGCATTGCGGCGTTCACAGTGGCCTGGAACCGGCCTGACTACTTCCGCCGCGTGCTCAGCTTCATTGGCAGCTACACGAATCTGCGCGGCGGGCACATGTATGCGTCGCTCGTGCGCAAGACCGAGCCCAAGCCGCTGCGCGTGTATCTGCAGGACGGGCGCAACGATCAGAACATCTACTCCGGACATTGGTTTATCGGCAACGAAGATCTGGCGAGCGCGTTGCAGTATGCCGGCTACGAATCCACGTTCACCATCGGCGAGGAAGGGCACAACATGAAGCATGGCGGCCCGCTGATGCCGGACGCGCTGCGCTGGTTGTGGAAGGGCTGGCAGAAGCCCATCGCGGCCGCGCAGCAGGGCGGCACGCGGCACTACGTCACCGGGTTCCTCACTCCGGGCAAGGATTGGGAGCAGGCCTCTGCCGGGCATCGGTTCACCGAGGGTCCGGCGGTGGACAAGGACGGCAACGTGTTTTTCACCGACGTGCCGGCGTCGAAGATCCACAGGATCGCGCACGAGTCGGGGCAGGTGACGGTGTGGAAGGAAGACACGGGCAACGCGAACGGATTGATGTTCGGCCCCGACGGGCGCTTGTATGCGTGCCAGAACGGCAAGAAGCGGATTGTGTCTTGGGCGGCCGACGGGTTGGGCGAGAAGGTGCACGCCTCGGAGGTTTATTCCAACGATCTGGTGGTACTGAAGAACGGCGCCATTTACTTCACTGATCCGCCGTCACGCAAGATCTGGCACATCGATCCGTCGTCGGGTGCCAAGCGCGCTGTGCATGAGGGCCTCGAGTTTCCCAACGGCATCGTCGTCTCGCCGGACCAGACGCTGCTGATGGCCGCCGACATGCGCAACAAATGGGTGTGGTCGTTCCAGATTCAGCCCGACGGCGGGCTCGCCCACGGCCAGGCATTCTTCCGCCTCGAGACGCCGGATGAGACCGGGCAAAGCGGCGCGGAGGGGATGACGGTGGACAACGAAGGGCACTTGTATGTGGCCACGCGCCTCGGCGTCCAGATCTGCGATGCGCCGGGCCGCGTGGTGGCGATTCTGAACAAGCCGCACGCCGGGTCCTTGTCAAACGCGGTCTTCGCCGGGCCGGGCCTCGACTGGCTCTACGTCACCGCCGGTGACCGGGTGTACCGGCGTCCGCTGCGGCGCAAGGGGTTCTTTCCGTGGACGCCGTTGAAACCGCCGCAGCCGAGACTTTGAGAAAACTGGCCCAACGGAAAAGGCCGGCAGCAAACATCTCTCTTAGATGGCAAAAGGGCGTCCCCGGTCAGGGACGCCCTTTTTGCGCTCAGGTTGGGCTTGAAGTTCGCCCAGGTCAGCCTTCTTACTGCGCCGCCGCGGTGGAGGCGTCGAAGTAGCCCTCAGCCAGTTCCGGCTTCGCCGCCAGAGCCTGGCTCCAATACAACCGCGCTTCCTCGGTGTGGCCCTGCGACTTCAGCGCGTGGCCGAGGTTCAGCAGCGCTTCCGGAAAGTCCGGCCGCTCGCTAAGCGCCTCGCGGTAGAGTCGAATCGCGTCGTCCATCTGGCCGCCCTTTTGCAGGATGAGGCCGGTGTTGTAGAACAACTCGGGACTCCGTTCGCCGCGGTCAATCAGCTTGGCCTGGCAATCGAGCGCCGCTTCAAAGTCTTCACGCTCGATGGCCAGCGCCGCCAAACCGCGCAGCGCGTCCACTGACTCCGGATCCGCTTCGAGCGCGCCCGAGAACGTGATGCCGGCCGAGTCACGGTCGCCCATCTTCCAATAGGCGAGGCCGAGGTTCACCTGTGCTTCCGGCCAGGCCGTGCGCTTGCGGAGGCAGTTTTCAAAGGCCTCGATCGCGCCGCGGTAGTCCGCCGCTGCAGCCGCAGATAGCCCAGGCGGAACCAGGCGTCTTCCCAATCCGGGTTGCCCTGGAGCACCTTTTCATACAGCTTTTCGGCTTCATAGGTCGCATCGCCCTGCTCGTGCAACAACGCGAGGTTGTAGAGCACGGCCGGGATGTCGGCCTGAATCTTCAGGGCGCGTTCGTAGGCATCGCGCGCGCTCTTCTGGTCGCGCAGTTCGTGCTGCACCACGCCAAGGTTCACCTACGCGTTCTTGGCATCGGCGCGGAACCGCAACGCTTCCTGATACGCCTTGGTGGCTTGCTCCAGGCGCGCCGTGCGTTGATAGGCCACGCCGAGATTGAACTAGCGCTCAAAGCTGTCGGGCGTGAACTCAACGAGTTTGGCGCAGAACTTCGCGGCCGCTTCATAGTCGCCCGAAGCAAACGCGCAGGTGGCCAGGCCTTCGACGGCGGCCTGCGAGTACGGACGCAGTTGCAGGAGCCGCTCCGAGTTCTTGCGGATCGTGTCATAGTCCTTGCGGGCGATGCCGATCGAGATCAGGTAGAGGAGGGCGTCCTCTGAGTTCGGGCTCTTTTCGAGCGTCCGTTGATAGACCTCGGCCGCCTCGTCCAGCCGGCCCGTCAACTGCAGCGCCACCGCCTTGCCGAATAGCGCCGTTTCGTTTTCGGTGTCGGTGGCGAGTACCTTCTCAAAGCTGTCGAGCGCGGCCTGCGCACGGTCCATGTGCAACAGGCAAACGCCCATGCCCACCAGCGCATCGGTGCGCTTGGTGTCGGTTTCCCAGGCGCGCTGGAAGCCCTCGGCCGCCTGCTGCCACTTGCCCAGCTTCTCCAGACACACAGCCAGGTTAAAGGTCGCAGCCGGGTGGCGCGGGTCAATCTCCAGCAGCTTCTGGTAGCTTTGTGAAGCTTCTTTATACTGCTCGAATTCAAATTGGATGTGGCCACGCGCCGAGTGGATCTCGGCGGTCGATTCGCCATGCTCCATCGCCAGATCGAGCTCATGCAACGCTTCCTTGAGTTTGCCCTCCAGGTGTAGCGCGACGGCCTTGCCCAGGGCGCTTTGCGCGGTCACGGTCCCTGCTGCGTTCCGGCCTGCCGGTTGCGATGGATTGTTGAAGGCCGCACGTCCTTCGGCGGCCCGCTTCTTCGGGTTCATTGATTCGCTCCTCTCTCTCTCTCCGGCAGCCCGCCCGGCGCGATGAGCGCGAAGAGCCTGCCCACGGTGTCGTACTGATGCCACAGCCCTACCCACCGTACGCGGGAGAGCTCGCCTTTGCCGCTGAACAGCCCAATCCCGCCTTGCTTCAGGCGGGTGTCTGTCCATGAATCGACAATCTTGCCCTGAATGGAAACGGCAAAATAGTTATCACGCCCCTCGGTTTGCGCCCGGTACACGGAGTCCGGCCGTGCCTCGAGCCCCAGCAGTTGCTGCGAGGCCGCGCCGGCGACGCCGTTCACCGCCGGATAACGGATGAGCGCCACTTGCGGCACTGGCCCGTCGCTTTGCAGCACCACCAACTTCAGTGCGCAGTAATTTCGTAAATCGCCCGTGCCTTCCCACTCAGCCAGCCCATTGCGGAAATCGTCCGTGATGGCCACGGCCGCACGTTCGCCCAAGCGGCGCTGCAAGCCGTCCCACCAGGAACCGCCCGCCGGTGCCGCTGTTTCAGCCGGCGCCTTGGCCGCACGCGCGGGCCGCACGCGGACCGGCGGCGGGGGAGGTGCCGTTTGTGCTCTCTCCGCCGCGGCCACTCGGCGCGACGGTAAAGGCGTAGCCGCGGGCGTGTGCGCCGGCTTGCTGGCCATCGTCCAACTGGTGTCTTCCGTTCCGGGCCGGTTGGGACCTCCGCCCGGCAACAGCGCAAAGGCTGCCAAACCCAAGGCCGCGAGAGCAGCGATCAGACGGATCGGTCTCGAAGCTGACCCGATCGCCCCGCTAAAGCGCCCCACCGCGATGCGCCACAGCGCGCTACCGTAGGCCGAAGCGGATGTCCACTGCGAGCGCTGTCAGTCTGCCTGTTTCTTGAGTGCGGATTTTCCAAACGTGTGTCCAGGCCGGGGCAAAACCGGGTCCAGCCGCGACACCGGCGTAGCCTCGCCTGGCCGCGGCGTGAGCGAATCGGTGGGAATCGCCAGCATTTTGATGACGCCGTTGGCTGCCACGCCAAACTGCAATTTCTTGGGTTGAGGCCCTGACGGAAGCGCCGGCGGAGCCAGCAAAGGTCCACTCAGCGACTCAGCCTCGAACTCGGATCTCAGCGCCGCCGGCCCGGCCTGCATGCTTCCCAGTTGAAGCGGCTGTCAAGGGCGGACCAAAAGTTTCCCACCATGGCGGAGCAAAAGGGGACCACTGTGGGCGAAGGTAAAGAGGACAAATCTCACGATATGGGGGCGGCTGTAGCGTAGCCCTGCGAGGCCGGAGGCCGAGCGATTAGGGCGGAGTGGAGGCCGGCCACTGGGCCTCGACGAACTCGTCGAAGCCGGCCTCACCCAGAATTTCGTTCAGCTTGCTGTAGCACGGATGGCTGGCACTAAGCGGCAGTTCGGCCGTGGCCACCCACAGCCGCTCCTGCTTGGCCTGCTTCCAGCGTCTTCCCATCGCCATATGCGCATAGACGTCGGAAACATCTCCGGGGTCACCTGTGCTGGACTTTTACCACGGGCTGCTAGGCGGCGAAACCCCTATGGAGTGGTCCGAGCGGGGCTACTTACTTAGTTCTTCTAAGGCCTTTCGCCGACGGGCCGAGCCCGGCGCGTATTTGGCCCGTATATAATGAGAGCCTTTGCCGCCATGACGACTCGCAAGTACGTGCCCATCGTTGCGTTGGCTGCCGTCATGAATGTAGTCTGCTATACAGACCGGGCGGCGGTTTCCATTGCAGGACCGCAGCTACAGAACGAATTCGGGTTCTCACCCGCCCAGATGGGCTTCGTCTACAGCATCTTCAACCTCTCCTACTTTATCGGCCAAACGCCGTGGGGAATCCTGGCGGATCGCTACGGTGCACGCTGGCTGGTGGCCGTTGCCATCCTCGGCTGGTCTGCGTTCACCGGGCTCACGGCGCTGGCCGCCGGGTTCGCCTCGCTGCTCGCCATCCGGTTCGTATTTGGCGCCCTGGAAGCGGCGCTCTCGCCCGCGGTTGCTAGTGCGTTTCGCGGTTGGGTGCCGGAGGCGAGCCGCACGTCGGCCTTCGGGTTCTTTCTCGGCGGCGGGCGCTTGGGGGGCGCGATCACGCCGTGGATCGCCTTGCCCATTATGGGATTGTGGGGATGGCGCGGGCTCTTCGTTTCGCTAGCCTGTGCGGGCGTGGTGGCCTCGGCGGCGTGGCTGTCGTTCTATCGCAATCCGCCGGCGAAACCCTCGGCCGCTGTTGCCGAGGCAGCGCCGCCGGCCGATTGGGGCGTCCTGCTCGCCTCGCCGCGCTTGTGGCGGCTGCTCGCTGTGGCGTTCGGGTGTACTTTCCTGTGGCAGTTCTTCATTACCTGGTTCCCCACTTACCTGCAGCAACAACTCAAGCTCGACGGCGCTACGGCGGCCTTCTTCGCCGGACTCCCGTTTGCGCTCGGAATGTGCGCCACCTGGATCGGAGGGTTGTTGACGGACGCGGTGGCGCGCCGCTTTTCGCCCGGCCAGGCGCGTACGTGGGTGGGTCTCACGGGCCTGCTGTTGGCCGGACTGCTGCTGTCGGCCGGCATCTGGTGCCCGGCGCCGCGCCCTGCCGCGCTACTGATGGCTATGGCCGCCGCCGGCGTGGATCTGTTTCTCGGATCGGCCTGGGCTTCAGCCCTCGACATCGGCGGCGAACGGGGCGGCGCCGTGGCAGGGTTGATGAATGCGGCCTCCAACTGCGCCGGGTTCGTGTCGCCTTCGCTCAACGGCTGGATTCTTGGGCGGTGGAACGACTGGAACATTTTCCTGCTGGCTGCCGTAGCGATCGACTTGGCGGCTGCGGCCTTGTGGATCGGCGTGAATCCCTCTCCACGCCGTGAGGCCCCGCCGGTCGGAACTGTCTCCTAGAGGAGAGCCGCGCGGCGCGCCAGGCGGCTTAGTATCTGTCTAGAAATAAGATATTCAGTGTGATGGATTGCGGGGTTGGATTTCGTAGTT
>VFZP01000212.1 GCA_016871115.1 Acidobacteriota bacterium | reverse complement strand
GGCCGTTCGCGCCGAGGCCCCGACGCCATATAAATGGAAAGCCAACGGCCAAGACATCCTCCGAAAGATCACCAGGGCGCGGGAATCCCTGGCTGCCGTTATTGCAGGCTAATTCAATGACATTACACTAGACAGTTTGCGGCGCGCGCCGGGCCCACCCTACGTAGAGATCTCTGAGGTGCCGCTGGTAAAGGGGAGCGAGGATGTCGGGACGGTGCACCTGCTGCATGATGTGACCGAGTCGCGCCGGATTGAGCGGGAGTTGCGTGAGGTTTCGGAATCGGCCCAGCAAGCCGCCCGCGTGCAGTCGGAGTTTCTGGCCAACATGAGCCACGAGATCCGCACGCCGCTCACGGGCATTCTGGGGCTGAGCCGGCTGATGGCGGATGAAACCGCGCCCGCCGAAACGGGAGTGCATTCCCAACTTCGCTATGCCGCTCTTGTGCGCGACTCCGCCGAGACGCTACAGAGCATTGCCGACGATATTCTCGACCTGTCGAAGATCGAATCGGGCCTGATGCGCATCGCTCCGCAGCCGGTTCAGGCGCCGCGGTTGGTGGAGGAGACCCTCGCTTTGTTTGCCGAAGCCGCGCACCGGCAGAGCTTGACACTCGAAGCTCGCGTGCCGGCTGATTTTCCCGCGTGGGTGATGGCCGATGGTCTCCGGGTCCGCCAATTGCTGCACAACCTGGTGAATAACGCCATCAAGTTCACGCCTGCCGGATCAGTCACCGTCTCACTCGAGCATGCGGCCGACATTTGGATGGTGACGGTTACCGACACCGGAGTCGGGATCGATCCGGCCTTGACCGACTCTTTATTCGAACGGTTCATCCAGGCCGACGCGTCGCTCGCGCGGCGATTCGGCGGCACTGGGCTGGGGTTACCCATTTCCCAAAAGCTTGTAGAGTTGATGGGCGGAGAGATTGGGGTTGGCTCGTAACCCGGTCAAGGCTCGCGCTTCTGGTTCCGGATTCCGTTACAAGTGGCTAGCCGTCCAGCCGCTATCTCGATGATGGCGCACGGCGTCGACAGTAGCCGCGGTACGTCTTTGCCCGGCGCCAGGGTGCTGGTGGCCGAAGACAGCCCCGTGATTCAGACGCTGATGCGCGCTCTGTTGCGGCGTCTGGGCTGCCATGCTGCGGTTTCCCAGGACGGTGAGCAGGCTGTGCAACTGGCCCTGGGTGACCAATGGGATCTTATCCTGATGGATTGCATGATGCCCGTCTCCGACGGCTACACCGCGGCGCGGCGGATCCGTGAGAAGGAAGCGGAACTGGGGCGCGTGCGTGTACCGAGCGCGGCTTGTAGCGCGAGCGTTTTGGCGGCGGACCTCGAACGCTGTCAGGCTGCGGGGATGGACGGGTTCATTTCCAAGCCTGTCGATCCGGCGATGCTGGAAAGGGTGGTGGCGCAACATGTAAAGGCATCGCGGAGCGCCATAAACGCCGCCATGCGTTAATTAGAACCCCTCCATCTGAATCCTCCACGATTCTGCAGGATATTTTTCGAACATAACGTTGCAGCCAATGTTTACCGGCCTGCGGACGCACTTTGCGAAGTGCTCCAACTTGATCGTTTGGCCCTGTTTGGTTTCGGCTACGCCGGGTTAGGTCGCAGTCGTCTTGGCTGTGTGCGGTTGCCGGGCCGCCAGATACTGCGCGATAGCTTCCTTGAGCGGCGGCATGGGTGCAACCACCTGGTTGAGCTTCGCGTTTGAGAGCGCTGAAAAGCGCGGTCGCCGGGCCGCGGTACGGTACTCCCGCTCATCGGTGGCACGCAGTTCCGGCTGCAGTCCGGCCGCATCGAAAATCAAACGAGCGTAGTCATGCCAAGAGATGGCCTGCCCCCCGCCTGCGTGGTAAATACCGCTCATCCCTGCCTGTACCAGTGCCAGCGTCCGCTCGGCCAGCGCGGGTGCGTAGGTGGGCGAGGCGATGTGATCCTCCACGACGCGAATGGTCTGCCCGCCTGCGGCCAGGCGCAGCATCAGCTCAATGAAGTTCCCGCGGGCCGTCAGCAACCCGCCCGGCCCAAACACGCCCGACGTGCGGATGATGAGGACCTTGTCCAGATACGCCTGCGCATACAACTCGCCGGCCAGCTTGGACACCGCATAAGCGCCGAGCGGACGAACCGCATCGGTTTCCACGTACGGGCTGCCCTTGGTTCCGTCAAACACGTAGTCGGTGGAGAAGTGCACCAGTTGCGCATCCAGTTGGCGGCAGGCCAGGGCGAGATTGCGAACGGCGAGGCCGTTGACCTGGTAGGCCGCCAGCGGTTCCTGTTCGGCGACGTCCACCATGTTATAGGCGGCGGTATTGATCACCAGTTCCGGTTCAAACCGAGCCAGTTGATGTTCAACGGCGGTGGCGTTGGTAATGTCGAACTCGGTGCGCGTGAGCCGCAGAGTCTGGTAGCCGGCCGCGGCAAATACGCGGGACAGTTCCACGCCCAGTTGGCCGGCCGCGCCGCAAATGGCAACTTTGGGGTGCATGAACACCCAGGATATCAGGCGTCGCGGCGCGCCCAGCCAGTCTGTTCTTCGGCGAAACGTTTGCGGAGCCGCTCGAGACTCTCGGTGTGCACCAGCGAATGCTCCAGGCGCACACCGATGGCAAACTGGCTCCCTTCCGGCTCGCAGTAACAGACCTCGCCCAACAACAGGACGTCCTGGCAGTCAGCGCGGACGAGCGTACCAGCCGCGTGCGGCTGCCCGGTGCGCAGACGCAGGCCGCTGCCTGACAAATTGACAACCTCCACGGGCTGGGGCGGGCGGTTGGCGGAGCCCGAGCCGTCGTCCACGAGACGCAAACTACCGATCGTAGGGGTGGGAGAGGAAAAGCGCGGTCCGGCGCACTGATCCCGCAGAGTGCCGGTCATAAGGTTCGTATCGACCCACAATGACCGGCCGTGAACTTTTTCTTAGCGCCAGGAGGCCAGCAGCCACAAGCACAAACCGATGCCGCCGAGCAGCGCCAGTTCGGCGGTGTGCCGCCAACGGCTGCTCCCGGCTGGCGGCAAGGCAGTGTCTGCGGGTTTGCGGGACAAACGCTCCTGGACCGAACCGGCAGACAAGCCCAGGGACTTGCCCGTCAACGCCGCGGGAGCCCCATCGGCTGGACGCAGCGAACGTAGAATTTCGTGCCGCCCGGCTTCGTCGGCAATCAATAGCGTGGCAGAGTACGGCCCGGCCGTGGATTGCCACAACCGCTCCCGAAGCTTTGCGGGAACCTCATGCAGAGACCGGAACTTGGCCAATTGCCCGGAACCAGTCGAAATGAGAATTGTCGTGGACTTGTGCGTGACCCAGTCTTCCATGCGCGTGCGCTACCTTCGGCGGAAAGTTTGACTCCTCGGTATTCCCTCTTCGCTCCACTCTTAATGCCCTGAAGTCAACTTCGCCACGGGCGGCTCATCTTCAGCGTGATCGAGTATCACCTGGACGAATCCCAAGGCTGCTTTCGACAGCGCCTTGTCCTTTCTGTAGATCAAGCCCACAGATCGTGTCATGCGCTCGGGCCCCAGCGAGATGCCCGCCAGCTTTCCCGAGTCTACCTCCTCCTGAAAATGCGCCGACGCCAGAAACGACAATCCCAGACCGGCCAGCACAAAACGCTTGATCATTTCGGTCGCGTCCAGTTCCATCGACACGTTCAGATCCTGTTCGAGCGTGTCAAGCCACTCGTTCAGCCGCGTTCGCGTCGTACCGCTTTTGGGTAGCAGCAACGGGAAGCTCACGAGCTCGCGCGCCGAGACCGATTCGCGGCTGGCGAGCGGATGGCCCACTGGCGCCACCAATTTGATCTCATCGGCGAAGACGCGTACCACTTGCAGGCGTTTGTCGGCCACCGGCAATTGCGTGATGCCGAAGTCGGCCTGATTTTCCACCACCGCGTCCACAATCCGGGTTCCGTAGCTGCGCTCCACCTGCAACTGCACCTTGGGGAAATTCTCTTTGTATTGGGAGAAAACGCGGGGTAACACGTAAATGCAGGTGGCTTCGTTGGCTGCGATCACCAGCTCGCCGCGGGGCGCGCGCTCGAGCTCGTTGATCGCGTCTTGCGCCTGTTTGCGGAGTTCGAGGATCTGGAAGGCGTAGTCGGCAAAAATGCGGCCCGCCGGAGTGAGGGCAATGCGGGTTCCGAGGCGGTCAAACAGCGCGGAGTTCAGTTCCTGTTCAAGCTGCCGCACCTGTGCACTGATGGCCGGCTGCGTGCGGAAACACGTCTGGGCCGCTTTGGAAAAGCTCTTGAGGCGGACGATCTCCAGAAATGTGTGGAGTTGGTCGAGGTCCATGGCTAGGCACACACCCGGCTTGCCGGCAGGGACAATCTAATACTAACATGTGGTTACGATGCGGGACCTAGTTTTCATTTCCGGCGCCGTGATTCTGCTGTGCGCCGGACAGTTGGTTCGGGCCGCGGGCGAAGACAAAGTGGCTCGGGGCAAGTACCTTGCCGAAGAGATCGGCAAATGTCAGGAGTGTCACACGCCGGTGAACGAAAAAGGCGAACTGGAGCAAGAAAAGGCCATGAAGGGCCGCGTGCTGAACTGGACGCCTATTACGCCGGTGGCGGACTGGCACAAAACGTCGCCTGACATTACTCCCGCCGGCCGGCTCTGGATGCGCTGGGGTGGGGAGGAGGCAATGATCAAGTACCTGATGACCGGGCTCACGCCGCGCGGCAAACCGGCGGGCCCCCCTATGCCGGCCTATAAAATGAAGCGCGAGGACGCCGAAGCCATCGTCGCGTATCTGAAGACGCTCAAGTGAACTGGCGTCTGGTCTGGCTCCTGAGCAGCGTGCCGCTCTGGCCGCTGATGGCGCAAAAGCCCCAAGATCGCGATCGCACGCTGGTGGTGGTGAACGCTGACTCGGCCTTGTCGGGCCAGATTGCCGACTACTACGTGCGGCGCCGTGGAATTGCCGAGACCCGCACCTGCCGCGTACGGGCGGGGACGAGAGAGTCGATCGGCCGCGCCGCGTTCCGCTCACTGACAGAAAGCCCGGTGTCGCTTTGTATTGACTGCTTGCGCGGCGCGCCCGTGCACTTCCTGGTGGTCACCGGCGGTCTGCCGATCCGCGTCAACGGGACGCTGGGCACGGATGGAACCCAAGCTTCGGTCGACTTGGAACTCGCCACGCTGTACGCCAAGCGGGCCCGCCTCACCGTGCCGCTCGAAGGCGGTGTGGCTAACCCGATGTTCGTCAAAGTCGCCGAACCGTTCGACCAGCGGCGGTTTCCGGTGTACCTCGCCGGACGCCTCGCCGCCTACGATCTGGCTACCGTCAAACGGATGATCGATCACGCACTGGCTGCCGAGGATAGCGGCAACTTTGTATTCGACATGAAGGAAGGCGAAAACGAAAACCCCGGCGACCGGTGGATGAACGACGCGGCGGTCCGATTGCCCCAGGGCCGCGTGGTGGTGGAATCCACGCTGAAGATCCTCACCGGGCAGCGCCGGGTGTTGGGGTACGTCAGTTGGGGTTCGAACGATTCCAACCGCAAACAGCGGCTCCTGGGCTTTGAATGGCTGCCCGGCTCGGTGGCCACCGAGTTTGTTTCCACCAATGGGCGCACGCTCGCGCGGCCGCCGGCGAATTGGAACCTGGGCAACGATTGGCGCAAGCTTGGCGCGCTGTTTGCCGACTCGCCGCAATCGATGGCTGCGGACTATCTGGCCGAGGGCGCAACTGCCGTCACGGCACACACCGACGAACCCTTCCTCCAATTGACGCCCCGCCCGGACATCCTGCTGCCAGCCGACGTGCAGGGCCGGACGCTGGGCGAGGCCTACACGGCGTCATTGCAGAAGCTGAGTTGGCGCAACATGCTGCAGGGCGATCCGCTGATGCGCCTCAAGCCACGCCACTGACGCGAGCGCCCTCAGGCGCCGGGCTTGACGAGGGTTTCTTCGAACTGGCGCGTGGCCTCGTACCGCGGATTGGCGCCAGGAATCTGCGCTAGCGACGACCCACTCGCGCAGTTGCCGCTGCATCCGGGCCGCGCGGCGCGGGTCCGCGGAGGCGACGTTGTGCTGCTCGCCGGGGTCGCGGCGCAGGTTGAACAACTCCAGGCGCGCGCCGGGCCGGTAGGTCGCGCCGCCCGCAGAGTCGCAGTCGAAGGCATCGCCGAAGTAGTCAATCAGCTTCCAGTCGCCTTCACGCATCGCCGCACAGGGCGTGGCGGCCGAACGCAGATCGTACAGCGGCAGATGCCAGTAGAGAGCGCGCGCGGCTGGCTTGCGGCGTTGGCGCTACAGCGGCAGCAGGTTGGCTCCGTCGGTTGCGTAGTCCGCCCGCGCTCGCGTCCCGGCCGCAGCCAATAGCGTGGGCAGCAGGTCCACCATATGCACGGGCCCGTTTTCCACGCGCGGCGAAGCGAGGGCGCCCGGCCAGTGAACGATCATCGGCACGCGCAGCCCGCCTTCGTAGGCACTGCCTTTGCCGGCGCGAAACGGACGGCTGGCCAGATCGCCCGGCAGCTTACCGAGACGCCAGGAGCCGTCGGCGCTGCGTTGCGGCTTGGGATCGTAGATATCGGTGACGCCGCCGTTGTCGGAGACAAATAGCACCAGCGTGCGTTCGCGCTGACCCAACTGATCGATCCGCCTGAGGATCCGGCATATCTCGGTGTCCAGGTGTTCCAGGGAGGCCATTGCCACGGCGTTGCCCAGGCTCGTCTGGGGGTGCCCGTCGCGGCGGTAGCGTTCGATCAGCGCGCGTGGCGCGGCCAGCACCCGATGCCTGGCGTGGTGGGCAAGGTAGCAGAACCAGGGCTGCGATGGATGGGCTTCGATAAAGGCGATCGCGTGGTCGGTCAACTGCGTCACGCCGCGATCGTGCTCCATCGCTACCTTCGGAACCGCTTCGGTGCTGACGTCAAAACCGTAGTGCTCGGCTGCCTTGGGCGCCAGCGAGTTGTAGTTGCCGTCGGCATTGGTGTTGAGATGCCACTTGCCAAAGCAGGCCGTGGCGTAGCCCGCAGCCTGAAGTCCTTTGGCGAGCGTGAACCGCTCGTGCGGGAACTGCTCGCGAAAACGAGGCTCGGCTACGCGCGCCCAAGGCAAGCCGTACCACGGAATGACGTGCCACATGCCGTGCCGCGCGGTTTACTGGCCGCTCAGCAGGGTGGCGCGGGTGGGCGTGCACTGTGGCGTGGCGTAGGCGTTGGTGAAGCGGCTGCCCGTGGCGGCGAGCCAGTCGAGCTGCGGCGTGCGCACCTGCGCGTTGCCGTAGCAGCCGAGTGCGTAGGACGCCATGTCGTCCTTCAGGATCAGGAGAATGTTGGGCCGATCCGCCGCCGCTACCGTTGTGGCGCCGAGGCCTGCACCGAGGAACTGCCATGGCAACACCACGCCAGCCTAACACGCTGTGCGCGCCGTCGACTAGAATCGAAAGATCCACATGAACCGTAGAACTGCACTGTCCACCGCCGCTGCTTTGTTCGCTCCCGCCGCCGCCGTTGCCGCACCGCCGCCGGCCCCCGTCAAGCGCAATCAACTGGGCGTCTCCACCTACTCCTACTGGCATCTGCGCGGGGAAAAATACCCGATCGAAAAAGTGATCGACAACGCGGCCCGGCTCGGTTTTGAAGGTGTGGAAGTGCTGCACCGCCAGATGCCCGAAGAGTCCACCGCGTACCTGAACAAACTCAAGCGCCATGCGTTCGTCAACGGACTCAGCCTTTACATGCTGTCGATTCACCAGAACTTCGTGTCGCCCGACGAAGCCGTGCGCCGCAAGAACATTCAGCACACGATGCACTGTATCGACATGGCCGAGCAGATGGGCATTCCTGCGATTCGGCTCAACTCGGGTCGCTGGGGCACGATTGCTTCGTTTGACGATCTGATGAAGGCGCAGGGCAACGAACCGCCGCTGCCGGGCTACAAGAACGACGACGCGTTCAACTGGTGCATTGACTCGATCGGCAATTGTCTGGGCCATGCCGAACGCGCGGGCGTGGTGCTGGCCCTGGAAAATCACTGGGGGCTCACCACCGATCCGCGCGGTGTGATCCGCATTCACGACGCCATCAAATCGCCGTGGCTGGGGGTGAACATGGACACCGGCAACTATGTGGGCGACCCGTACGCGGGGATGGATATTCTTGCGCCCCACGCCACCATCGTGCAGGCCAAGACTTACTACGGCGGCGGCGTCTGGTACTCGCTCGATCTCGACTACCAGCGCGTGGCGTCCATCTTGCGCAAACACAACTTTCACGGCTGGATTTCGCTCGAAATGGAAGGCAAGGAAGACGCCGACACGGCCGTGGCCAAGAGCTTCGACGTGCTGAAGAAAGCATTTGGTGCGTAATGCCCGCTCTGTCGCGGTGGGCGTTTTGCGCAGCGGCTGCTGCGGCGGCCGCTCACGCACAGGAGCGCAGGCCGAACCTGCTGTGGATTCTCGCCGACGACATGGGATACTCAGACGCCGGCTGCTTCGGCGGTGAGATTGAAACACCCCGCATGGAAAGCCTCGCGGCCAACGGAGTGCGCTTTACGCAGGCGTATTCCACGGCCCGCAGCATGCCCTCCCGCGGCTGTCTGATGACCGGCTATCATTCGCAGCAAACCGGCATGGAACAAGGCTCGCAAGCAAAGCCGCCGGCCTGGGTGAAGTTCCTGCCGCAGTATCTCGGCCCGCTTGGATACCGCTCTTACCAAGCCGGCAAGTAACATGTGGCGGGAACCATGCCGCTGCGCGACACCGGCTTTCACCTTTCTTACTATCTCGCCGACCAGGATCGGTTCTCCAGCCCCACTCGCCACTTTCTTGACGATCAGCCGTTACCCGCGGTCGAACCCAACGCCCGATTTTACGCGACCAACGCCATTACGGATCGCGCCCTGGAGTTTCTCGAGGAGCATCGCAAGAACCACATCGCCGCGCCGTTCTTTCTCTACCTCGCCTATACGTCGCCGCACTTTCCGTTGCACGCGCTCGATGCCGACATCCGCCGTTACAAAGAGCGCTACCTCGCTGGCTGGGACGCGGTGCGGCAGCAGCGTTGGGAGCGTGTGCATTCGCTGGGGCTGGTAAAGACAGGCCTGGCGCCTCTTGAGCCGGACGTCTTCACTCCCTGGAACACGCCCGACGCGGAGTTGAAGAGCAAGATCGGCCCGGGGGAAGTGACACGCGCCGTACCATGGAAATCGCTGACGCGCGAACAGCAGGAGTTCCAGGCCACCAAGATGGCCATCCACGCGGCGATGGTGCATCGTATGGATGTGAACATCGGCCGCGTACTGGACGAATTGCGCGACATGCAGGAGTTGGACAACACGGCCATCGTGTTTCTTTCCGGCAACGGCGCGAGCGCCGAGCAACTCATCCGTGCTGACGGCCACGATGCCAACGCCGCACCTGGATCGTGGGCCTCGGACCTGTGCCCGGGGCCGGGTTGGGCAAGCGCGGCCAACGCACCGTTCCGCCGTTCGAAATGTTTCGTGCATGAAGGCGGCATTGCTTCGCCGATGCTTGTTCACTGGCCCGCCGGCTTCTTCGCGCGCGGCGAACTGAGCCTTACGCCGTGCCACTTCGTGGACATGCTACCCACCCTCACCTCGATGGCCGGCGTGACCGAACCACGTGCGCAGGCCGGTGTGCCGCCGCTGCCGGGCAAGAGCTTGGTGCCCGCCTTCCGGCAAGATCGTACCATTCCGAAGGACTACCTCCTCTTCCATCACTCGAATAACCGCGCGCTCCGGAAGGGCGGCTACAAGCTGGTGTCCGCCGGTAAGGACGGCCCCTGGGAGTTGTATAGCCTTGCCAGCAATCGCGGCGAAACCAATAATTTCGCCGCCAAAGAACCCGAACGTGTGCAGGCGATGAGCGCCGAGTGGCAGCGTCTGCAGGATGAATTCGTAGCGCAGAGCCGCCGGCCCGCGTATTTTCTGTTCTTGACTGTCACAAAATGCTCGCCGTACGCGTTGCTTGTTTGAAGCCGCGGACATGAAAGAACTCTTCGAGGCCCACTACACCTTCGCTGCAAAACTGGTTGCCTCGATCACCGGAGATCTAGGACGCGCCGAGGAACTGACCGTCGAGGCATTTCTCCGCTGGGAGCGCTCCGGCGGAAACCATCCTGAACCGCGGGCGTGGCTGTGCCGGGCGGCCATTCGCCTGGCGCTCGATGAAATGGGCCGGCGCCAGCGTGCTGGACGGCGCGCTTCTTGGCTGCGCGATTTGTGGCGGCCCGCTCCGACGCCGGCCGAATTGCACGAATTGCTCGACCGCCGCCGGCGCGTCACCGCGGTCCTCGCGCGATTGAAGGCACGCGATGCGGAACTGTTGCTGTTGCGCGCCGACGGCGTCAGCTATGAAGAAATCGCTGTCGCTTTGCGCCTGAATCAGGCTTCGGTAGGGCAGATGCTCGCGCGGGCGCAGGAGAGATTTCGAAAGGAGTACGTGAAGCGATATGGAACAGATGAGTGAATGGGCGGATCGCCAGTTGCAGGCTCTTGCCGCGGAAGAAACGCTAGTGTTCTGTAATTTAATTGCCTGTAAATAATTGCGGAACTGTGCCATACTTAGCCATGGCACGCCCTGTCTCGACCATCGAGCTCACTCCAGAAGAGCGATCCACGCTGCGCCGCCGTGCTCACTCTCCCACCAGCGCGC
>VFZP01000211.1 GCA_016871115.1 Acidobacteriota bacterium | reverse complement strand
TGCACGATATGGAAGCGGTCCAGCACGTGCATCGCTTGCTTGACCTCGGCGCCCAGCACCGTCAGGAACGCTTTCCACATGTCGCTGCACACGAACTGGATTTGGCTGACCACCTCCTGTCAAGGGCGATCTTGCGGCCTTCCACTTCCAGCGTTCCGACGGATGCCAATGCCACTGCGTCAATCGATATGACGGGCAATTTTCTGATCAAGAATCCTCCTACATCTGCCAAAGCGCGAATGCCCACGCCAATTTTTCACGCGAGACGATACCGGTCAATCGCCGCGTCGTCGAACTGCACACCCAGCCCCGGGCTGGACGGCAACTCGTAGAACCCGTTGCGCACCGTGAACGGTTCAAGCATGCAGTCGTCTGCCAGCACGTGGGAGATGGCGATGGAGTACTCGAGTTCGTTCCAGGCCGCGCACTGATGGGCCTGAAATACCTGCGCAATCCCGTTATCGATGGAGTGCTCAATCCAGATTGGCGTGCGCGCGGCGGCAGCCTGCGCGGCAAAGTTTCGCACGTAGGGCCCGAGGTTCGCCGCGCCCACGATCCAGGCATCGAGGAGCTTCTCGCGCGTCCACGGCAGCAGGTCCACGCCGTCCACATGTTCGCTGATCTTCAGCGGGAGCCCGGCGCGGCGCAGCGTGCGATAACCATCGATATCGGCGCGCGGGATGGGCGATTCAATCGCGAAGTACTGCGGGAAGCGCGCCAGCGCGCGCGTCACCTCGATTGTTTTTTGCGTGTTGGCCCACGAGGAGTTGGCGTCGACCCATACCTTCATGTCGCGGCCGATGGCGTCGCATATGGCCCCTGCCTGCGCAATCGGGTCCTCCCACGGCCGCGCCTTCACCTTGTGCACGCGATATCCGAGCGAGTACCCAAGCCGCGCCTCGGATGCCATCAGCGCCGGCGGAAAACACTGGCTCCACCACGTAGGCACGATCCGCCGTTTGGCGCGCGGATTCAAGTACCGTGCGATCGAAACACCGGCGGCCTGCGCGGCCAGATCGTACACGGCGATGAGAATGCCGCGAAGCGAATCATCGTCCAGCAGGTCAGCGGGCGTGCGGCCCACGAGCGTGCGCAATCGGGCCTCTGCCTGATCGCGGGGCATCTTCGCCTCGCCAAGGCCCACGCGGCCATTGGCGTCGTAGAGGCGCACAAAGTTCAGCCGGTAGTCTTCTTGATTGCGCTTCTGGTTCTTCCAACTCGACACCCATGCCTCACGCACCCGTTCAGAAAACGGAATACGCACGGAACGAAGAGCGAAGCGGACAATCGGTGCGTCGGGCTGTGCGCGGAGCGGTAGGGCGGCGGCACCGCCGAGCAAGGTTCGGCGCGCAATCGGCGTTGACGGCATGAGTGCGATGATCGCACGGGCGCATGGACCTGTGCCCATTCGCTACACTGAGGGAGGATCCGCCGGGCAGGCAGCCGCGGGCAAACCTGGCAACAGGCTAGCGCGAGGAAAGTCCGGTCTCTACAGGGCGGCGTGCCGGCTAACGGCCGGGGAGGTTCGCTCAAAGCGAATCTTACGGACTAGTGCCACAGAAAATGTACCGCCGCGCTTGGTAACGGGCGCGGTAAGGGTGAAAAGGTGCGGTAAGAGCGCACCGCGGCCGGAGCAATCCGGTTGGCAGGGAAAACCCCACGTGGAGCAAGACCAAATAGGGGAGGAGGAGCGGCCCGCTCCGTTACGACTTCCGGGTAGGTTGCTGATGAGTGCGTCAGAGATGGCGCACCTAGAGGAATGGCTGCCGCCGCCGGGCAACCGGTGGACACAGAAACCGGCTTATCGTCCGGCGGATCCCTGATGTTTCATGGCCAGCCGCGTGGCCGCTACCCATTGCGCGCCTTGTCAGTCATCTTCCGAGATACTTGCCTGCGGCTTCGAGCCACACCAACAAACTGCGGGCTGAGCCGGGAAACAACGCCGAGAGCGCGGCCACGAGCGGGGCAAACCTAAACGTGCCGACTTTGCGCAGCGTCTCAAGAAACGATGGCGCATCTTTCAGCGAAGCGAACTTCTGCATCATCGGGTGCCGGTCCAGTTGCGTGATGGCCCGCACCACTGTGAGTCCGCACGCCGCCGCCAGGATCGCTGCGATGTTCAGTAATCCACTGGCCGGTTCAAATGGGTACGACACCACGGCGGCAATCAGCGCAATCACCGCCACGCTGAGGTACTCGATCGTTGCCCGCATCTGCATCATCAGGTAACGCACGAGCGCGGCGAGACGTAGGGCCAGCGTCTCTTCCGCCACGTTGTGTAGCGCGTGTTGAGGCTTGGTTTGCCAGCCAGCGATTACAGCGGGATAAAGCTGAGCCGCGGCAGCATTGAACTCACGCTGAAGTTCAGTAACTTCTGGCGCGGTTAAGCGCCGGCCCGCGCCCACTGTCGCCGTGAGCCCGCCCAGGCGCGCATCGATGCGGATCATGGCGGCGAAGTTCGGCGCGCCCGGAAAGCCGCCCGTAGCCAGTTGCCGCAGGCGCTTCAACCCTTGCAGGCAGGTTTGGAACGGCGTGCGATTGTTGCCGCGCAGCCAGAGTTGCGAGGCGGCGAGATCCTTCGGCAGGCGTTGAAACGCGTCGCCGAGCGGATGGTCCACCAGGTTGCTGAGCAGCGCCATCACCGTCACGTGGGTTTGATAGAGCTGCATCACGGTTGCCAGCGCCACCAGCAGAAAGATCACGAGGAAGACGCCATCGTTCCAACTGAACCACGTGCCCGTTTCCGGCTCCAGGCTCCACAGACCGCGGGGCAAATTCCAGGAGAACAGCAGCAACAGCGCCATTACTACCAACCCGAAACCGCGCCATGAGAACGGTGCGTCGGCAATCTGGTGTGCCCGCTGGGCAATCATCGGCAAACCCGCGAGCAACGGCTCCCCCGCCGGCCAGGATTCCAGTTGCGGCGAGCGCAACTCGCGCGTGCGCAGTTGGTTCAACCGCATCACCGACCACCATGCGCAGCCGAACCACGCCAATAGCCACGGGGGCTGGGGAGACATGCCGCTCTCCGGATGCAGCAACCGGTGGCCGAAGAAGAAGCGTTCGCCGCGGTCAATCAGCATGCCGTTCATCGCGCCGGCGTGATAGCGGAACCAGAACACGGTTAGGTACGCAGCCGAGGCGGCCAACACTGCGGCGGTGATCCAGGTGGACGCACGACGCCGGTCAGCCAGCGTGGCCGCTATGAACACTGCGAATACGATGAGTGCCAGTGGCCAACCGTAGGCAGCCGTGAACGGCAACACAGCAATAAAGCCCAAAGTGCACATTACCTGCGTCCATCCGGTGCGCCACAGGCTCGCATCCGGCGGCTGAAACAGAAAATAGAAGGCCGGATCGAGCCCTGGCCCGAGCCAGCCATGCTCCGTCACACGCCGCGTGAGAAAGATCACCGCGCCGTATGCGATGAGCGCCGCAAACAAGCCGAACACCAGCCAATAGGCCGCCTCCGGGCGCAGGTTCCAGCGGGTGCGCGGCATTCGTAGGTACGGAATCTCAGGCATTTGCGACGTGGCGTGATCCCGCAGGCCAAAGAACCCGAGCGGCCAGATTCGCCCCGGGCCCACGCTGGTGAGCCAGAGGGCGGGAGGCGTCTGACCGTCTGGCGCGTGGTAGTCTTCAACCGCTGTGCCATTCATCAGCCGCAGAAACGCATTGTGCACCCCCTGGGCCGAACGGTTCGCAAACGACTTCCTGTTTTCGCGATCTCGTGCCGCAGCGGCGGCACCCACAACGGATACGGCGAAACCAGCAGCATGCCATGAAAACTCAGCGCGCCGCTGGCATAGGTGAACAGGAGGTCGCTATCGAGCGTGAACACGCGCACATCCGGACAATGACGCCACAGGAGCAGCGTGATGAACACCGTGTCCAGCAGGTCCGTAGCATTCACGCCCACCACCCGGATACGGCGCTGCTTCGCGGTCTCCACCAACTGCTCCATTTGCCGTTCCTGCACCAGCGTGGTTTGCTGACCCTGGAATGTGTGCACCCGGTCCGTATCCTCGCGCTCGGTCTTCATCGACCATGCCAGTTGCGACTCGTTCGCCAGCGCCGCGTTCGCGGCGTTGGCCGCGCCGCCTGCGCCCATCCACAGTGCGCGCAACTCGGGGTCTTTGTCGTAGGCGTTGCGCAGACGGCTGATCTGATAGGGAAACTCAATGCGCAGCACCTCCGGTTGTTGACCGGCGGGGGCGGCGCGCAGCGAAGCCCCAAACGCCGTGCCGCCCTCGGCCAGCATCGCTACTTCTCTCCGGGCCACGCCCCGCGTTTCCAGTCAGCTTAGAAACAGCTCGAGCGTGCGCACGTCGTGTTCCACCATGTCTTCGTACGTAACCGGCTTGCCGCCGAGCCCCAGCGCCTCCAGGTTGCCGCGATTTTCGGCATTCGTGGCAGACCCGGTGACAAACCGCACGCCCGCATACCGGGGCTCCAGAAACAGTTGCTCGATTGCGCGCCGGTACGAGGGCACCGACCCGGAGAACCGCGGACCCAGTATCCGCAGCGTCGCCGGTTGAGCCGAGCGCGCGAGAATGAACCGCGCCGCACGGTCCAGCGCCGTTTTACTCACGCCGGACGTGGGCGTTTCGCCGACGAGAAACACCAGCAGCAACCGGTCTACCTTGCGGAACAACAACAGCCCCGGATTCTCGTTGGTCAGTAACGGCGCGTCGGCCTGCACGGGCGGCCGTTTTTCACTGCGGCCCCAGGAATCCAGTTGCGGTCATACGTCCAGCAGTCCGCTGCCGCCGCGCCCAGGAGCGCTTCCACCATCGTGTCGAACGTCGCGGGAATCGATGTCGCTTCGGGGTCAGGCACGCCGGTAATCAGAAACTCAACAGGGAGGGTAGGGAAACGGCCGCGGGATCAGGGCAATGCCGATTGTCGCGGCGAGGATGAAAATACGAGCAGAGAAACTGGTCCCAGTCCTCGGGTTTGACAGGCGGCGATAGGGACGGGGCGGCGCGGACAGGCGCCGCAACTACCGGAACCTGCTCGTGTGACCCGGCCACTTCCAAAGCTCCTGGCGCCACCAGGAGCGACGCGACGACGATCAATAATGTGAACCAAGGACCCCGATCAGCCACGACGCATTGTGACTCCCGCCCCGTGCGCGTTATAACCGGCGACTAGCGTTGCGCGGCGCCCGAGCGGCCCATCACCGGGTAGGCGTCAATGATCTGATCGCCCTTGGCCAGATAGTAGCGGTCATACACGTTGGTGGTCATATCCAGGTGCGTCGTGTACAACTCCACCTTGTCGCCCAACTTGTAGTCGCGGTCGCCATCCTTCCACTTCAAAATGCCGTACTCGGCGCCCTGATTCTCAATCACCACATCGGGGCGTCCCTTCACGGTGTCGGTGGGCTTCAACATCGCCTTCAACCCCGCGTCGATCGTCGCCAGGCCTCCATGTTTGCGCACGATGATCGTCGTCAGAATCGTCAATGACTGTGCAAAATCGTCATAGATCGCGTTGCCCGCTTTGCTGCCGATCTTGATGTAGCCCGTGTCCATGAACATGTACGAGCCGGCCTGCAACTCGGTGAGATGCCCGCCATCAATGTTGTACGTACCCGTGGACCCGCCGCTCTTGATTTCCACCGGCAGCCCCGCCTTCTTGCAGAGTTCCGCCGTTTGCAGCATCCCGCCAATATCCTTCATCGACCGGTCCTTGCGCGCTTCCCAACCCTTGGTGTGCGAAGCGATGCCGGAGTACGCCATCAAGCCTTTGAAGTTCAGGTTCTTCTTGCCGGAGACCCTCCGCGCCAGCGCCAGCGCCTTCGGCCCTGGCTCGATGCCGGCGCGCTGCAAGCCCGCGAAGATGTCCACCACCACGTTCACCCTGGTCCTCGTCGCCGCGGCGGCCTCGTCAAGTTGATCGACCATCCACGGGTCGTCCACAATGGTGATGAACGACGGGTCGCGCTTGGCGAGCGCCACCACGCGCATCGTCTTTTCCTTGCCGGCCGGCTGGCGCGTGAGCAACACGCCCTTCACGCCGGAGCCACTCATCAGTTCGGCTTCGGCTTCCGTGGCTACGGTCACGCCGATTGCCCCCAGCCCTACCTGGCGCTTGGCAATGTCGACGGACTTGTGAATCTTCACGTGCCCGCGGAAGTTCAACCCGAACTGTTTGCACGAGGCCGCCATGTGGTTGAGATTCTTCTCAAATAGATCGGCATCTAGGATCATGCAGGGCGTCGGCAAATCTTCGCGCGTGATACCACGCCAGTCTTTCTTGCCGATGCGTGATTCGATATTGGCGGCCTTAGCAGCGGCGAGGGCCGATGCAGAAGTCAATGTGTTGATGAAGAAGGCGCGGCGTGTGCTCATCTTGGGCCCGATTTTACCATTTCGACGGGGTAACCGCACGCCCGCGCGGCGCGCCTATGATGAAAAGAGATGGCAAAACGCATCACTTACCTCGGCTTGGCCCTCGCGGCTGCCTTGAGTCTTCCCGCCGTGGCCCAGGACGACGACACGATCTATTGGCTGGATAACTACCAGGAGGCGTTACGGCAGTCAAAGAAAACCGGCAAGCCGATTTTCCTGGAGTACCGGTGCGAGCCTTGAACGGTCGGCAGAGTCTTTGACGCACAGGTTGTGCTCACGCCCAAGAATTCTCCTCGCGGCAAGCTGATGTCTCTGTACATCGCAGTGCGGATCGTTCGCATGGACAACGTCGATATCGGTCTGTTCGAGCATGACCGCCACAACACGCTGTATTTCTATCTGCTCAACTCAGACGAACAGATCTACATGCGGTACGGCGGCCGCGATTCCGCTTCGCCGGAGACGTATCTGAATCTCGCGAGCCTGGAAGTGGCGCTGGCCAAGGGTCTGGAGTTGCACGAGCGCTACAAAAAGGGCGATCTTGCCCAGACTCCGCGCCCGGCGCCGGACTTCCCGAAGAACTACCCGATGCTGGTGGAGCGGACTTTTGCCCGCGGACAATGCGTGGAGTGCCATCTCATCGGTGACTTCCAGAACATGCACCGCGAGAAGGATAACACGCTCGACAAGTTGAAGGACCTGTACCGGTCCCCCGACATCAAGGTGCTGGGCATTCATTTGGATGTGCCGAAGGGCCTCGTGGTGAAGGAGACTAAGGGCGCGGCGGCCGAAGCCGGCATCCAGCCTGGCGATGCGATCAAGGCGGTGAATGGCAAGACCGTGTACACCTTCGCTGACCTCCAGCATCAGTACGACAAGTTGGACCGGCGCACGAGTACCGAAGTGCGCTTCACCGTGGAACGCGGCCATGCGCCGCCGCGCGAACTGGCCGTGAAGCTGCCCGCGCGGTGGTGGTACTACGACGCCCGCTACCGGCAATCGAGCGTGGACCCGCGGCTGTATTTTGAAAGCCGCCCGCTTTCCGAAGACGAAAAGCGCAAGCATGGACTCGCCGTAGATGGCTTTGCCAGCGAAGTAACGCGCGTGGATTCGTTTGCCACCATGATGAAGAGTCATCAACTGCAAGAGGGCGATATTGTCTTTGCGGTAGACAGCGTGGAGCGCAACCCCTACGCGCACACCGCCGATGTCTACATGAAGTTGAAGCAGACGCCGGGAGACGTGGTGAAGCTTTCTCTGCTGCGCAACGGACAGCGCCTTGAGAGTTCGCTGACCACCTACCGCATGAGTTTCCGTAAATGATGAAGAACCTGAACCTCGCTTTGATTCTCGCGGCCTTGCCGCTGGCTGCCGAGTGGGGCAAACCCACGGTGGTGACGCATGAAGAAGAGCCGGTGGTGACCTACCGCGCGCAAATGTCGGGTGGAATTTTGCTCGTCGAAGTGAAACTGGTGCCAGGCTGGCACACCTTCACCATGGACACCGACAAGCGCGCGGCGGCAAAGCTCGCAGGGAAGAAGGCTACCGCACAGGACAGGCCCACTTCCATTGAGGCGGTGTCGGGCGTTGAGATCACGGGCAAGTGGAAGCAGTCCGCGCCAAAGGACTTTTCACACCCCGAACTGCGCCTCTATAGCTGGGGCTTTGAGAAAGACGCGCTGTTTGCCGCGCCGGTCAGATCCTCCGGGGCAGGCGTGGTGAAATTGAAGGCACAAGCTTGCACGGAGAAGGTGTGCAAGAACATCTCGGTGGAAATCGAAGTGCCCAAGGGCAGCGGCGCTAGCTCGCCTCCGAACCTCGCCGGGCTGATCGAAGTCGAATAGTCTCGCGTCACTCCTGGCGCAGCGCCACCATCGGATCCAGGCTCATGGCGCGCCGGGCGGGCACTTAGGCCGCCAGCGCGGCCACCGCACACAAACCCGCAGCACCGGCCAGCCACGCCATGGCTTGTCAACGTGCAAATCGGCGATGAGCCGCTGCACCAGCGGGCGCAGCCACCAGGCCAGCAGCAGCCCGCCGGCCAGTCCGGCGACCACGGTGCCAAGGGCAGCATGCAGCACCAGCCGGCGTACGTCGGCCACCGTCGCCCCCAATGCCATCCGCAGTCCAATCTCGTTCGTGCGGCGCGCCACGGTGTAGGCCAGCAAGCCGTACAATCCGATCCCGGCAAGCAGCGCACCCAGTACTCCGAAGGCCTTGGACAACGTAGCCATCAAACGCTCGGGCACGATGGCCGCGTCCACCTGCTCGTTCATCGTCACCATGCGCGCCACTGGCACTTTGGGCAGCGTGTCGCGGACCGCGCGGCGCAGTTCCGCCGCAACCGGCGCAGGATCCATCGACGTCCGCACCGAAAATTGATGATAGGGGCTGCGCTCCTGGAACATGTTCATGTAAAGCGCGCGAGGCGTCTCGCCCCGCAGTTCCGTTTGCGTCCAGTCACCCACCACGCCGATGCTTTCGTACGGAGCCCGGTCTTTCGTCCATTTCTCGATCGATACCGGGCGGCCGATCGGGTCCATCCCTGAGAAGTAGTGGCGCGCCATCGCCGAGCTCACGATGGCCACGCGCGGGCGCTGCGCGTCGGCGGGCGTAATATCGCTCCCGGCCAGGAGCGGAATGCCCAGCGTGTTAAGATAGCGCGGAGCAACAATGTTGAGCGCCGTGTATCGGCGGTCCTCGGGACGCTCGTAAAACCCCGGCACGGCGACGAAGCGACTGACTCCGCAGCCCTCAATCGGCGTGCAGGCGCTGATGGACGCAGACTGTACACCGGCAATCGCCACCAGGCGCGCGAGCAACTGGCGATAGCGCGCGGCGAGTTCTTCGCCCTTGATGCCGCTGCGCAACGGATCGAGCCGCGCCAGCAACACGCCGTCTGTTTGAAAGCCAAGGTTGAAGTGACGGAGCCGCGCGACGTGATCGATCAGCAACGCCGCCCCGGTGACCAACACGAGCGAAAGCGCCACCTGCGTTGCCACCAACGCGGGGCCGGTAAAGCGGGGCCACCCCGGCGCATAGTAGCCATGCCGCTGTGCCAAGGCGAGCGCAGGCGCCGTCCGCATCACATGCCAGGCCGGGACGAGTCCAAATGCGAGACTCGTGATCACGGTGACCGCCGCGGTGAAAAGCAGGATCGCGGTGTCTGGTTCCACCTCCACCGCGATGCGCTCGTGCACGCGCCCGCTTGTAGAGGACTTGCATTTCGGCGCGCGCCTGCTCAATGTTGTTGCCCGGGCGGAGCCGCGGCAGGATCGCCGCGTCGCCCGGTTCACGCACCATCCACAAGTCAGTTTGCGCTCCCACCCGAGGTCCACGATAGCCGCGCGGCGCCACACCAACGATGGTGACCGGCGCGTTGCTCACCCAGACTCGCCGGCCCACCGCGGCAGGAGCGCGGCGAAAGAGCCGGTCCTACAGCCGCCAACTCACCACCACGGCGTCACGAGAACCGGCATCCTGCGGACCCACCAGACGCCCGGCGGCGGGTTGGACACCCAGCATGGCGAAATAGTTTCCCATCACGGTTTCGAGCACCATCGTTTCCGGATCGCCATGCTCGGCCGTACGCAGCGACGCGAGGTTGTCAAAACCGGTGCCTGTAATCGATTCGAGCGTGCGGCTGTGCGTACGGAAGTGCTGGAGGCTGTTATAGCTCCAATATCCGGCGCGCGGTTCTCCCGGATACTGCTCCGCCAGTTGCACAATCTCCCCAGGCCGCGCCACCGGCAGCGGGCGGAGCACGATGGTATGGAACAGGCTGAAGATCGCCGTATTGGCGCCGATTCCGAGTGCCAGCGACAGCACCACGGCGGCCGTAAAGCCCGGGCTGCGCCGCATCAGACGCAGAGCGTAGCGTGCGTCGCTCAAAATCATGGCCGCTATTGTAGCGCCGGGTTAGGAGTGGTGGCCCGCGGCCCATGCGGGTGTCCGGTCCGTCACGTAACTCTGCATGTACATGCGGAAGGCCCGGTGCAGTCGCGCCCGCGTAGCGTCGTCCCGCTGCATCGCGCGCCCGCCCACCGATTCCACGGCCAGCAATTCGCGCGTGGTGGACGTAATGAACACGTTGCGAGCCCGTACAAAGTCGTCCAGTGTCAGATGGCGCTCGCCCACCGCGACGCCGCGCACGCGAATCTCTTCCAGCAGCAGCGCCCGCGTGACACCCGGGAGGCAGCCGGCCGACAACGGCGGCGTCCACACGCCGTCATCGGTCACAGCAAAGATGTTCGCCGATGTGCATTCGCTCACGCGATCCTGCTCATCCAGCAGCACCACTTCGTCGCAACCTTCA
>VFZP01000210.1 GCA_016871115.1 Acidobacteriota bacterium | reverse complement strand
TCCCAGCGGTGCAGTTGCCTGCCACCTCCGTGCCCGGACCTGCTCTGGTGGGCGTGAATGCGCGCGCCGAGCGGCTGCCGATGCAGTACGCGCAACAGTGGTTCTTCGATCTGCAGCGCGAACTACCCTGGAACATTCTGGTGACGGCGGGCTACAACGGCAACGCGACTCGCAAGATGCAGGCTGGTCTCGACTACAATCTGCCGTTCGGCCCGGCGGCCCAGACTATTGCGCAGCGCCGGCCGCTGCCTTTCTATAACGGAATCTCGCGCACGGAGTCCTTTGGCAATCTCACGTACAACGCATTGGCGCTGCGCCTGGAAAAACGCTTCTCGCAGGGGTTGTCGTTCCTTTCTTCCTATACGTGGTCAAAGACAATCGACAACGTGACCGAGTCGCTGAACAACTCCGGCGGCCAGGGTTCGGTGAATCCTTGGAATCGCGCGCTCGATAAAGCGCGGTCGGTTTCGGACATCCGCCATAACTACGCCTTGTCGTCGACGTATGAACTGCCGGTGGGCCGCGGAAAGGCGTGGCTGGGGGACGCGCCGCGTGCGCTGGATCTTTTGTTGGGCGGCTGGCAGGTGGGCGGCATCTTGTCTTTACGCACGGGGCTGCCTTTCACGGTGCTGACAACGGGCGGGCTTACGAACGCCGGCGGCGCAGACCGTCCGAACCGGATCGGCAACGGCGCGCTCGGCGCAGGCGAACGCCGCGTGGAGCGTTGGTTCGACACGTCGGCGTTCACGGTGCAGCCGCAGCTTACCTACGGCAACTCCGGCCGCAACATTCTCGATGGCCCCGGGCTGAGAAACTTCGACCTTTCCCTGGCCAAGCGATTCACGATCACCGAGCGCGTGGCGGCGCAGTTCCGCATGGAGTCGTTCAATTTCACCAACACGCCGGCGTTCGGGTTTCCGGCGCCGACGATCAACGCTGCGCGCGCGGCCGAAATCATTTCGGCTGGTGAGCCGCGGCGCATTCAGTTCGCGTTGAAGCTGTTGTGGTAGAAAATGACGACGGCGAAACGCCGCCGCAGGCGGTGGAAATCACCGATGTGTTCGATCTCCATCCGTTCGCTCCGCGCGACGTGCGGGCGGCGGTGGAGGCCTATCTCGAAGAAGCGCAAGGGCGGGGTCTCCGTTTCGTACGCATCATTCATGGCCGCGGCATCGGTGTGCAGCGCGAGGCGGTGCGGAAGATTCTGTCCAAGACCGCGTTTGTAGAGCCGTTCGGCGATGCGCCTGCTGAGGCGGGCGGTCGGGGAGCGACGCTGGTGACGTTAGCGGAGCCCGAACAGCTGACGGGTGAAGCTTGAGCAGCGGATCAGTTCAAAGCCCGCCCAACTGCCGAAAAATGCGACGGCCATGGCGATCGCCAATTTCACGGCAATGCTCCACGGCTGCTGCACCAGCCCGTAGCCGAAGACGACGAGGAACGTCTGGTGCAGGATGTAGAACGGATACACGGCCTCGTTTTCGTAAGCGAGCCAAGGGCCGCCGCTCTTGATGTGCGCGCGGGCGTAGCCGGCCAGCAGGAATATCCAGAAGAAGCCGAAGTAGGCGTGCACCAGCACGCCGACGCCGAGACCGGTGGGTGCGCCGCTGAGCCGCAGCGCGTAGAAGACTGCCGCGGTGAGGTTGCCGCCCACAAGAAATTCGCGGCGGCGCCGCTCCACGATGTCCAGCCAGTCCTTCACTAGGTTGTGAGTGGTGGGCCAGTGCGGACCGAGCGTGAGGGCCGCGATCATGGAAGGCACGTTGATTGATGAGATAGAAACGTCACGGGCCAGCGCGTGAGCTGCGGGGTCAGCGCCGCGCCGGAGCCGCGTAGGGCCCCTAACCGCGGGATGGCGGCCAGCGAGTACACCAGCAGGTACATCACAAACCAAAGGTGGTGCCAACTGAACGAACCGCCGGGAGAGGGAATCAGCCGCAGCACTTCCGGGTAAAACTCAGCGTAGGAGAACGTGGCGCCCTTCTGCAGCCGCTCCACGTAAATCTGCGGCGGGACGATGGCGAACATGCCGAAGACGAGAGGCAACAGCGGCCGCCAAAGGCGCTCGCGGGCAAATTCGCCGAGGCCACGGCGGCGCAGGGAGAAGGCCACGCCGCATCCGGAAATAAAAAACAGAAGCGGCAGGTTGAAGAACATCATCACCAGCCCCAGCGTCTCGCTCGTCTCCGGGTTCTTGATGTGGAATTCCCAGGGCACGTAGATCATGCCCGAGTGATAGAAGATGAGCACGGCGAAGGCGGCCACGCGCAACCAATCGAGGCCGCGCTCGCGCGTTGTTATTTTTCCGAGAGCGGAAACTCGTAGATGCTCGGGCCGGCCTCAATCAGCAGCTTGCCCGTGCCCAGCGGCTTGCCGTTGGTGGAGAAGAACACCGCTCCGTCGGTCGATTCGCCGGGTTTCAGCCGCGACGCTACGAGGACGATGGCTGACGCGGCGGCCGCCGCCTTCAAACGGCTGGACGTCATCTCGGCCATCACCGATTGGCGGCGCTGCTCGTAGCCGTTGGTGGAGGGCGTGCGTGTTAAGCCGTAGAGCCCGTTCTCGTAGGCGGTAACGAGTTTGATGACGTCTTCGCGGCCGCCGTTGCGCATGAAGTCCGTTACCACCACGCGTGCCTCGGCGCCGGCAGTGGGTGGGCGCGTGGCGCCGTCGCGCAAAAACTTGAAGTCCTGGGGCCGGAAGATCCAGGGCTGTTTGGAGCCATTGGAAACGGCCACCTGAATGACGCTGAACTCGCGAATCACCGTGGGCAACGCGGCGAACATCACGGTGACGCCGCCTTTGGTTTGCGTCTGATAGTGCAGGCCGCCGGATTCAAACTCGATGATCTGCGCGGGTGCGCACACGGCGGCCATCAACCATAACGGCAGCGCCCAAATGTGCATGTCCCTATAATAATGCGGCGGCGCGCCCGCGCCGATGGAAGATAATAAAGAGACGCGCTTATGGTCACTACTGCCAACCGGCTCAGCCGGAATGCCACGCCTCTCAGCAAGAATCAGCACCTGTTGAATTGGGTGGACAAGATGGCCGCGCTCACCAAGCCGGCTGAGATTCACTGGGTGGATGGCTCTCAGGAAGAATATGACGCGCTCCGCCAGGAGATGGTCGACTCGGGCACGCTGACGCGGCTCAACGAGAAGTTGTGGCCGGGCTGCTTCTATGCGCGGAGCGATGCCAGCGATGTTGCGCGCGTGGAAGACCGCACCTTTATTTGCTCGCTGTCGAAGGACGCCGCCGGGCCCACCAACAACTGGGTGAATCCGTATGAGATGCGGAAAAAACTGAAGGGCCTGTTCGATGGCGCGATGCGCGGACGCACGATGTATGTGCTGCCGTACAGCATGGGGCCCGTGGGGTCGCCGTTTTCGCAGATCGGCGTGCAGTTGACGGACTCGCCTTATGCGGTGGTCAATATGCGCATCATGGCTCGCATCGGGCAAGCGGTGTTCGATGTGATCGACAAAGACGTCAAACGCGTGGTGCCTTGCATGCATACGGTGGGTAAGCCGCTGACGCCGGGCGAAGCCGATGTGACGTGGCCGTGCAATCAGGAGAAGTACATCGTACACTTCCCGGAGTCCCGCGAGATTTGGTCTTACGGTTCCGGCTACGGTGGCAACGCGCTGCTGGGCAAGAAGTGTTTTGCGCTGCGCATTGCCTCTAACATCGCGCGCGACGAAGGCTGGATGGCCGAGCACATGCTGATTCTGGGAGTGGAGAATCCGCAGGGCGAGAAAACGTACGTGGCTGCGGCGTTCCCGAGTGCGTGCGGCAAGACCAACTTTGCGATGCTGATTCCGCCAGCCGGTTTTGAAGGCTGGAAGGTGTGGACCGTGGGCGACGACATCGCCTGGATCAAGCCGGATGCCGAGGGGCGATTGCGCGCGATTAATCCCGAGGCAGGCTTCTTCGGCGTGGCGCCGGGAACGTCGGTGCAGACCAATCCCAACGCCATGGCGACGTTGTCTCGCAACACCATCTTCACGAACGTCGCTCTGACGCCCGAAGGCGGCGTGTGGTGGGAAGGCATGACGGACACGCCGCCCGCTGAGTGCACGGACTGGCAAGGCAAACGCTGGACGCCGGAGATCGGCAAGCAGACCGGCGCCAAGGCTGCGCATCCCAATGCGCGCTTCACCGCGCCCGCCTCGCAATGCCCCACGATCGATCCTGCCTGGGAAGATCCTGCCGGCGTACCGATCAGCGCGATCATCTTCGGCGGACGCCGCGCCACCACGATGCCGCTGGTCTATCAGGCGTTCAATTGGAGCGCCGGCGTTTATACGGGCGCGACCATGGGGTCGGAGATGACTGCTGCCGCGGCCGGTACGATCGGCAAAGTACGGCGCGATCCGATGGCGATGCTGCCATTCTGTGGCTATCACATGGGCGACTACTTCCGGCACTGGATCAAGATGCAGCGCTCGCTGAGCGAAACGCCGCGCATCTTCCACGTGAATTGGTTCCGCAAGGACGAAAACGGCAAGTTCATGTGGCCGGGCTTCAGCGAAAACATGCGGGTGCTGAAGTGGATTGTGGACCGTGCGCACGGCCGCGCGTTGGGACGCGAAACGCCCATCGGGTGGATGCCGCGGTATGAAGACTTTGAGTGGAACGGCTTGGCGTTTCCGAAGGAAACTTTTGACGCTCTGCAGGAGTTTGACCGGGCGGCGTGGCGGAACGAAGTGCTGGGCCACGAAGAGATGTTCATCGCACTGCAGGACCACCTTCCGAAAGAGATGGTGTACGAACGGCAACTGCTGATCTGCCGGTTGTAGCTCAGCCGCCGCCGGCATGGCGCTTCTTCGCCACGGCCGAGGCCGGCACGGCGGCCGCTACCATTGCCTCCAGTTTGTTGAGCGCGGTTTCGAGCCGCTGCGGGTGCGCCAGCACGCCGGCAAAGAGGTCGCCCGCGCGCTCAAACCGGGCCATCGCATTGTGGATGTGGAACTGCTAGGGATGGCGCGATGGTATCAGTTCGCCCCATTCGAGCGGCGTGGCGACGGGCGCGCCGGGATTGGGCCGCACTACGTAGGGCGCAGAAATTGTCTTGCCGCGGGAGTTCTGCAAGTAGTCGAAATAGACGCGGCCTTTCTCACGCTTGGCTACGGTGCGGGGCATGGTGAACGGGTCGGGCCGCTCGGCGGCGACAAGGCGCGCCAGCACTTCAGCGACGCCGCGTGATTGTTCAAACGAGTAAATGGGTTCCAGCGGCACGTAGATGTGCATGCCATCGCCGCCGGTGGTCTTTGGGTAGCCGGTGAGGCCGAGGGCTTCGAGACGCCGCCGCACTACCAGCGCGGCTTCGACGATTTTGTCGTAGCCGCACTCGAAGGGGTCGAGGTCAATCAGCATGAAGTCCGGGTGATCAAGCGACTCGACGCGCCTCATCCACGGGTTCTGATCCATGCATCCGAGTTGCGCGAGATAGATCAGCTCGGCGCGCCCGCCGCCGATCACTTACGTTTTCTCTTCGCCGTCCACGTCGACGACACGTCCCGTGCGCATCCACTCCGGGAAGCCCTGCGCGGCGTTCTTCTGGAAGAAGAACGCTTCGGCGCCGATGCCGTCGGGGTAGCGCTTGAGGTTCAGCGGGCGGTCCACCCAGTGCGGGATGAAAAGATCGGCCACGGCGTCGTAGCAGTTGACGATGTCGCGTTTGCGATAGGGAGCAGCGTTGTAGGCCGACGGCGGAAAGTAGACCTTGTTGACGTGCGTGAGATGGAGCGCGTGACCTTCGACGTGGACCGTGGGATCATCGCGATCGCCGGCCACAAGCGGCGGGCGCGAACGAGAAACCGGACCAGCGCCTGCACCCGCGCTGCTATTGCGCACGCAATCTTCTGGCGCGATGTCGGCGCGCATGCCGATGAACACGGGCGAGCGTAGTTTGCCTTCGTCGGTCCAGGAGTTGTAGCGCACGCGGCGCACGAGGTCCGGCTGCGTCCACACCACGGGCGCCAGCAGCTTGGGCCGGGCGGGAAACGGACAACGGGCGGTCTCCAGCGGCGTGAGTTGCGCGTGAATTACGGCCATCAGCTTGCGATCGAAACCCGAGCCGACGCTGCCGACGTAGTTCAGCAAGCCCGCCTCATCGTAGAGGCCCAGGACGAGTGAGCGGAAGTAGTCGCGCTCGCCCGTCATGTAGCCCGCAATGACGAACTCCTCCTCGGTGGCGACTTTGATCTTTATCCAGTCCGTGCCGCGTGCTGAGTCATAGCGGCTGCGGCGGCGCTTGCCTACGATGCCTTCCAGGCCCTGCGCGCGTACGGCGGCCAGCAAGTCCTGTGGCGCGCCGGCAAACTCGGCGGAAAAACGCACGCGCGGATTTGGCTTAAGAATCAGCTCCAGCAAACGCCGGCGCTCGCACAGCGGCGAGGCGCGCAGATTCCAGCCGTTCAGACACAGCAGGTCAAACACGAGGTAGTTCACGGGTGCGTTGCGCGCAAACGTCGCAGCGCTGGCGGGCTGCGCCATGATGCGCGGCTGTAGCAACTGGAAGCTAGGGCGGCCCGCGCCGTCGAGCATCACAACCTCGCCGCCGAGAACCGCTGACTCGGCCGCGCACCACTCGTCGGCGAGCGGGTCGAGCTCCGGATATGTCTTTTCCATCGCCATGCTGCTGCGGCCGAAAATTCGCAGGCCGCCCGCGTCAATCATCGCCAGCGCCCGCACGCCGTCCCACTTGATCTCCCCCGCCCAGTCGTCGCCGGGCGGGGGCCGATCCGCGGGCGAACTCAGCATCGGAGCGAAGAAGCCGGGCATAGCCGCCCGAACCGCACCCGTGGCCGGGCTGGCGTGTAGCACCTCCGGCGGCACAACTCCGTAGCGCGGCGGTGCGTCGAGCGCGATCTCTTCCTGCGTGCGGCCGCTCAGCACACTGTAGTGCCAGGCTTCGCCGCTCCAACCCGGGCGCGCCGCGGCGTCGGGCTTCTTGATGAGGAGCCACTCGTTTTGCTTGACGCTGCTTTTCGGCCGCACCAGCGCATAGTCACCCGCGAGCTTCTTGCCGTGGAGGCGGAACTTGAAGTCGCCACGCGTGAGCTGCTCACTGGCGGATTTACCGTCGAGGATCGTGTAGGTGCCCGCATCCCACAACATCATGCTGCCTCCGCCGTAGTTGCCCTTGGGGATGTTGCCTTCAAAATGGGAGTACATGAACGGGTGATCTTCGACGTGAACCGCGAGGAGCTTGATGGATGGATCGATGGTGGGTCCTTCGGGTACTGCCCAGGACTTCAGCGTTCCGTCCATTTCCAACCCCAGATCGAAGTGCAAACGCCGTGCCGCATGCCGCTGCACGCAGAAGCGCAGCACGGCCGCGCCGGTCGCAGATGGGAGGTCCGGGCCGGGCTCAGGGGTTTTGTCGAAGGAACGCTTCAGCCGTGCGTACTCGTCAAGGGCCACGTTAATATGAATGATTGTCGCGCGTCTCGACCACTGAACCCTCCAGCCCCCGGCGTTGGCCGCTGCTCTACCTCGGAGTAGCGTTCACGACGCTGGCCACGCTGCTGCTTGAGCTTTCGCTCACGCGTATCTTTTCCGTAGTGTTTCACTACCATCTCAGTTTCCTGGCCATCTCGATTGCGCTGTTCGGCCTTGGCGCGGGCGGCGTGTTTTCGTATTCGGTTGCTTCCTGGCGCGGCGGTCTGTATGGCAAGCTGGGCAGGCTGTCGATTTGGAACTCGGCTGCCGTCCTGATTGGTCTTGTGTTTCTGCTCAGCCGGGGCGGTGAACTCGACAACTTCACGCTGGCCGCCATCTACCTGGCGTGCGCCCTGCCGTTTGTGTTTGCCGGCGCCGTGGTGTCGCTGGCCATCAGCGACACAATCGAACGCGTGAGCAAGGTTTACTTCTACGACTTGCTTGGCGCGGCGGTAGGCTGCCTGTTGTTGGTGCCCTTGCTGGAAGCGGTGGGCGGGCCGAATACTGTGATTGCCGCCGCGGTGCTTTACGCCGCGGCTGGGGCGATCTGGTTTACACTGGCCGGCGCGCCGCGCGGGCGGATCGTGGCCGTGGCGGTGGGCTTGGCGCTGGTGCTGTTGGTGGTCTACAACAAGAGCAGCCGCATCGTGGACATTCGCTACGCCAAAAGCCAGGAGCTCAAAGAAGAGCTTTTTGTGAAGTGGAACAGTTTTTCGCGCATCGCCGTGGCGCAGGACAACTCGCGCATGACGATGGTGGTGATTGACGCCGACGCGTCGACCGGCATCGCCAACTACGACATTGACCGTCTCACCGACCAGCAGCGCAAGGATCTGGTGAGCCAGGGCCCAGGGCTGCCCTACGCTTTGCGGCCGGGAGCGAAGACGCTGATCATTGGTCCGGGCGGCGGCTTTGACGTGACGCGCGCGCTGGCCTCCGGCAGCAAAGACGTGACGGGCGTGGAGATCAACAAGATCATTGCGCAGACCGTCATGAAGGACAAGCTCTCGTACCTGAGCCGGCGCCTGTACTTCCGTCCCGAGGTGCATATCCATGTGGAGGACGGGCGCAGCTTTGTGCGCCGCAGCCAGGACAAGTTTCAGGTGCTGCAGGCCACGCTGGTGGATACCTGGGCTTCGACGGCCGCCGGCGCCTTTGCGTTGTCAGAGAACAATCTTTATACCTCGGATGCCTTCTATGACTACTTGAGCCATCTCACCGACGATGGCATTCTCGCGTTCACCCGCTGGGGCTTTGTGCCTCCTCGCGAATCGCTGCGGTTGCTCACGCTCGCCATGGACGCGCTGGACAAACTAGACGAACACCGCTACGCGCAACACGTGATTGTGGCGCGCGAAAACCAGAAGATCATTGACGGCTGGGGCGCTACAGACACAGTGTTGATTTCGCGCAAGCCGTTCTCGTTTGAGGACGTGGAAAAGGCCCGTCAGGTTTTGCGCGAGTCGAACATGGAGGCGGTCTACCTGCCCGGCGACAAGCCCAACAATCCCTTCTACGATGTGTTGCGGACCAAGGATCTTGACGGGTTCCTGGCTCAGTATCCTTATGATGTTTCGCCGGTAGATGACAATCGCCCATTTTTCTTCTACACCGTGCAGCCACGCGATGTGTGGAATTTTCTCACTACTTCGAATCGCGACAGCGCGGACTTCAAGATCAATCGCGCCGTGCCCACCTTGTTTGGCCTGGTGGCGATCAGTCTCATCGCGACGGCTGTGATGCTTGTACTGCCTCCGTTGGTACTCGGGACCCGGTTGCCCACTGAGCCGGGCGTGCGGCTGTTTTTGTTCTACTTCCTTTGCATCGGCGTCGGCTACATCTTGATTCAGGTGGCGCTCATTCAGAAGTTCGTGCTGTTGTTGGGACATCCGACCTATGCGCTTACGGTAATTGTTTTCGCCATGCTGGTGGCCAGTAGTTTGGGTAGCTATTGGTCCAAACGTTTGGGCACGGCCGATCGCGACCCGATGCTGCGCTGGGCTTTGGTGGCCGTGGCGCTGCTGATCGGGGTGCTGGCTTTTGTGGTCACGCCGCTGGCCAATGTGGCGGTGGGCTGGCCGTTCTGGGCGCGCGTTATCTTCACCGTGGCCCTGATTTCTCCGCCCTCCTTCGCCATGGGCATGCCATTCCCTTCTGGCTTGGCGCGTCTGGAGCGGTGGCATGCGCCATCGGTGCGATGGGCCTGGTCCATCAATGCGGCGGCCAGTGTGTTGGGATCGGCGCTGGCGATTTTCCTGGCGCTTTATCTCGGCTTGCGCGAGACGTTGTTCCTGGGCGGGATGTTGTATCTGGTGGCGTTGACAACGCTCCGCACAAAACTAGAACCATCTGCCTAGTATTGCGGGCGGAACGCCAGTAGGACGTTCCCACCGCGGTACTGCGCCCCAATCCATCGAATCCACCATGCCTCATTTATCCTCGCTCTGCCATGCTGCTAATCGAGGTATGGTGCAACCAGACGAATTCCGGTCCAAGCTGAAGTCGCTTCCGCGTGGATCATTCACGTTCTTTCTCCTCGTCGTGGGGGTGTTGCTTGCGTTGGTGCTGTGGAGCCTGATCTCCTCACCGCGGTTGCGCATGCTGGCCAAGGGTGAGGACGCACGCACCCAACTGCAGACTGAACTCCGGTCATTGGCTGGTTTCGAGCCGCTTTCGAATCGCAAGCCGGTTCCGCAAGAGCCCCAGTATGTGTCGATGCGGGAGCGGCTGACGGCGTGGAAGTGGCCGCTGCTGATCCTGGTGTTGGGAGGGGCCTTTGCGGCGTGGGCACTGGTCAACTTTGTCCTCGTTCACACCGAGGATCTCGATGACGAAGAAGGCGAGTCCGCTGGGCGGCCTGCGGTCACCGAGGCCGCCGCGCCGTCTGCCGCTCGCAAAGCGGTTCCTGCCCAACCCGACTGGATGCGCATGGCTGTGCAGCGTTCACGCGAGGGACTGATCGTAGTGGACTCGGCCGGCAGGGTTCAATCGGCGGATCCCGCAGCCGAAAAGTTGTGCGGGGCTGAGGCAGGCAGGTTGCCAGGCCGGCGGTTCGTGGATTTCGTGCCCGAGATTGGCGCCACGGATGTGGAACTGCGCCGGTTTTCTCAGGTTGCATCGGCCACTGAGTTATCGATACGCCCGCTAGCAGCCCGTGGTAAAAGTCCAGCACAGGTGACCCCGGAGATGTTTCCGACGTCTATGCGGATATGGCGATGGGAAGACGCTGGAAGCAGGCTAAGCAGGAGTGGCTGTG